>JBILYP010000026.1:0-43650 GCA_044377675.1 Crocinitomicaceae bacterium | reverse complement strand
GTGTTTGATAAGCCGGAGCATATTCAACAGCTGAAACACCAGCAACGTTATTTACAAGAGCAGTATAAAGATCTACTTCGTTACAGTTACAAGTTACTTCAAAAACGTTTTGCAATTTAGAAGAACGAGCAGCCGGCATTGCTTTTTCAACAGACGTGATATTCAAGGATTGAATAGCTTGGTTGAAAGAAGCGTTAGCGGAAGACAAAACACCGTTTGCAAGAGTAGGTATGTTTTGAGCTTGATTGATAGTAACCCATACTTTTCCAGTTTGAGCTTGAGCAAGGACAGCTGTTAAAGCGAAAGAAAGTCCTAGAGCTAAATTTTTGAAGTTAGATGTTGTTTTCATAATTACTGCGTTTGTTTATGAGACAAATCTGCGGCTAAATGAAAGGGAATGAAAGAAAAGCACTTGAAACGAAATCAAAATACACACTGCTACGAATACGTAATTACGTAGGAGTACGAAAGTGTCTAAGTAGGTTTACGTAAAAAGGGCTTAAAAAGGGTTTTTTACCGTTAAATAAAATCGGATTAACTACTTGAAAGAATCAATACACCTCCTCAACGCAAGAATTTTCGTTATCTTTAATAGAGTATCAAAGGAAAATGCAAGAACCGAGTGCCGAATTATTGAATAAAGCGTTTGCTTTCGATAGAAAAGCACAGTTGGAACTATATACATTATGTTATCCAGTATTAATTAGTGTAGCGAGGCGGTATCGTAAAAATGAAGAAGACCATTTAACATTGGTTAATAATGCATTTATCAAAATAATTCAATATTTGGACCGCTATCAAGATGCTCGATTTTACAGTTGGATAAAACGGATAATAACCAACGAAATCATAGATGATTATAGAAAGAATAAAAAATACCTACTGTTTTTTCAACAAGATGCTCCCATTGAATTAAATGACGGTGTAGTTGCCGAGGTAGAATATAGTATAAATGATAATCATTTAGCTAGCATGATGTTAACATTATCAGAAGGAACCCGAACTGTTTTTAATTTATTTGCAATTGATGGGTATTCACATCGTGAAATTGGTGATATGCTCGGGATTTCGGAACAAACGTCAAAGTGGCATACCAAAATAGCCCGCAAGAAATTAAAAGAACTTTTAAAAATAGAAATGAGTCATGAGACAAGATGAACTATTAAACGATCTAATCAGAAAAGGATTTCAATCTCATATTTCAGAGGAAATACCAGAAAGCTATCTTACTGATATTAATCAGCGCCTCGATGCACTAGAGCGTGAAAAAAAGAAAAAGCGCACTATTTTCTTTTGGTGGTTAAGCGGAACTTTTACCATTATTACCGGATCCATTCTAGTGTTAACATGGTTGAATGTTTTTACTAATAGTCATGTATCGGGTTCCAATGCAATTAATAATGGTCCTCGGCAAAAAAACCAAACAAAAAGTATAAATAATGGTATAAGAAAATCGGATAATTCCCTAGTTCAAGCGACAAACAACACTATTTCAAATTCAGAAAAGAGAAAAGAAAATCAAATGATAAAAGAATTTCTCGTACCAAAAACTCAAAGAAACAGTGTCATTGGAATAAATAAAGATAAACAAGCGATGCAGGTTCATTCAATGGAAACAGCCAAAATAGTTGAAGATGAACCATTGGACAGCAACAATCTGCAATATCAAATTGCACAAGAATCAATAATATATAAAGAAGACTCACTGTTAAAAATGAAATTTAGAGACCAGGCCTTAATTACTTGTTCCCATGGTAAATTAACAATTCCGGAAAAGAATAAAAAAGATCGAATTAGTTCTCATTATATGGGATTTTATGTGGGTGTAAGTTCAGTTGAGTCAATTTTCAGAGAATCAAACACACCCATATTATCTGCAGTTTATACGCAGAAAAATTACCAAGAAAAAAGGAAGGCCGAAGAAATGGGTATTACTTCTTGGGATGTTTCGGTAAAGTATGTGTTTGACTATAAAGGGTTTACTATTTCAAGTGGATTGGATTATTTTGTTTGGGGAGAGAAAACGGATTATAGCAATGTCAATTATAACGCACAATTTCTTAATAAATACCAGTACCTCAATGTTCCCATTAATTTTGGCTACTCTTTTCGATTTGGAAAATATGGTGTAAATCCATTTGTAGGCTTATCTGTAGGGAAGCTTATGAAGGAAACGAATGGATATTATTTAAATAGTCAATCCCTTTCGAGTGCGTTTCAAGCAACAATTTCGCCGTATACCAGCACAATAAACGGAGGATTTGAATTATCGTATTATTCTCAATCTGGAATAAAGGTATCACTCCTGCCAATAGCCAGATTTTCAGTAGGAAAAGTTGTTAATACAGAAATGGTTTCAACAAATTATTTTTCAATTGGAATGAATTTAGGGATCGGATATTGTTGGTAGCTGAATAATCAATCAAAATTTATCAGTAATTTTGTTTAAAAATCAAAACTATGTATCCAGCAGAATTAGTACAACCAATGAAACAAGACTTGACTCAAGTAGGATTCAAGGAATTAACGACATCAGCAGCTGTAGATCAAGCTATTCAAAACAACCAGGATACACTTCTTGTAGTAGTAAATTCAGTATGTGGATGTGCCGCAGGAAATATGCGTCCAGGTGTAAAACTGGCCTTAAACAATGATAAAGTACCTACTGAGTTAGTAACTGTATTTGCAGGAGTAGATGCCGAGGCAACTAACCAAGCAAGAAATTACTTTCTTCCATATCCTCCATCTTCTCCATCTATCGCATTATTTAAAGAGGGGAAATTGGTTCATTTTGTAGAAAGACACCACATTGAAGGCGCAAGTCCATTAATGATAGCTGAAAATTTGAGCGAAGCTTTTAACGAATACTGTTAAATAAAACGGTTGGGTTTATAACGGAATGTTTCCATGTTTTTTGCGTGGAAGCTGTTCCGATTTGTTTTCTAACATGTTGAACCCGTGAATTAAACGTTCGCGCGTTTCTCCCGGAAGTATTACTTCATCAACAAAACCTCGTTCTGCAGCGCGGTATGGATTTGAAAATAATTCAGCATATTCAGCTTCTTTTTCTTTCCATTTTGCTTCTGGGTCAATGGCCTCTGAAATTTCTCTTTTGAAAATAATTTCGGCTGCGCCTTTTGCTCCCATAACCGCTATTTCAGCTGTGGGCCATGCGAAATTTAAATCTGCACCAATGTTTTTGGAATTCATTACGTCAAATGCTCCACCATATGCTTTTCTTGTAATTACGGTAATTCTTGGGACCGTTGCTTCTGAAAAGGCATAAAGTAATTTAGCCCCATGCGTAATTATTCCTCTCCATTCTTGGTCCGTGCCAGGTAAAAATCCAGGTACATCTTCAAATACCAATAAAGGAATATTAAAGGAATCACAAAAACGAACAAAGCGCGCACCTTTGCGGGATGAATCTATATCTAAAACACCTGCCATACTTGCGGGTTGATTAGCAACAACACCTATTGTTCGACCATCCAATCGAGCAAATCCCACTACAATATTCTTTGCGAAATCAGCTTGTACCTCCCGGAATGTATCATCATCAATAACACAATCAACTACTTTCCGGATATCATATGGGAGAGATGAATTAGCAGGTAAAATTGAGTTGATTAGCTCCAGTTTTTTATCTGAAAAAGTAAAGTCAGTTATTTTAGGTGCCTTCTCTGCGTAATTCTGAGGCATAAAGGTGATTAATTCCCGTACTTGCTTTAAGCAAGCAACATCATTTGGTGCAGTGAAATGATTCACTCCGGATTTTTCTGCATGCGTTCTTGCTCCTCCCAAATCTTCTGATGTTACTTCTTCATGTGTTACGGTTTTAACCACATTTGGGCCGGTGACAAACATATAGGAAGTATCTTCCACCATAAAAATAAAATCAGTCAAAGCCGGAGAATAAACTGCACCACCGGCACATGGTCCCATAACAACTGATATCTGAGGAACAACTCCTGAAGCCCTTGTGTTTCGATAGAAAATATCGGCATAACCCGCCAATGAAACTACCCCTTCTTGGATACGTGCACCTCCCGAATCATTTATTCCAATAACTGGAGCACCATTAGTCATGGCCATATCCATAATTTTACAAATTTTCAAGGCATGACTTTCCGATAATGAACCCCCAAGTACGGTAAAATCTTGTGAAAACACATAAACAGTTCGGCCGTGAACCAGACCATAACCAGTAATTACACCATCTCCTGGGAAATGTTGTTTGTCAAGACCAAAATCTCGTGAACGGTGAGTAACTAACGCTCCAATTTCTTGAAAGGAGTTTTCATCTAATAATATTTCAATGCGTTCACGTGCAGTTAATTTACCCTGATGGTGTTGTTTATCAATACGAGTTTGACCTCCTCCCAATTTTGCTTGGGCTCTTTTTTGCAGTAATTCGTCGTTTTTATTCATCATGTCAGTTCTTATGACAAATTTAATCGAAATTGGTTTCTATCATCTACTTTTTTCATTTAATCCGTTAATTTCGTACCTGATATGAGTTACACAATGAAATACCGCATTTTGTCCGCGGAAGAACTTACAGCGCTTGAAGAAGAATTTAAACAATTTTTAATCGTTCATGGAGTTTTTGGTGAGGAGTGGAAAAAAATGAATGAAGAAAATCCAGATGAAGCGATAGAATTAGTTGAGATTTTTAGCGATACTGTATTGGAGAAAGTCTATTCGGGAATAAGTTATTTAGAATATAGATCCAAAGAATTATTGATTTTATTAGCATTCTCAGATGGTCTTGTTGAACAAATTCGCATTCAACCCAAGGAATCAAAAGAGATTGACTTATCCAATTGGATAGGATTAACTTCCGCTATGAGCTCACTTGAGCAACTAGATGCATTTTTTGGCAAAAAACAATTGGATACTTCAAAGAGTGAAGCGATACATATTTTTGTTAGTCAGGGTTTTATTCCCTCTGAAGAAAGTTTTTGGGAGCAAATGAAGCGTTTTATTATTCCTAATTAACAACGAGAACTTTCCCGACTTTTTTCCCTTTTCCTTCATTCATCCCCGTCCAAATTAGGTAAACACCTGTTGCTACACGCTCGCCATTTAAATTCTTGCAATCCCAGGTTGCTGTTCCTCCATTTGATACGGTTTTATACACCAAATTCCCTGCTACATCAGTAATTTTCACATCAGAATTATAACGAATTCCTTGGATTGTTACAGGGCCAAAATAAGTTGGTCTAACGGGATTTGGAAAAACGGTTGTGGAAGCATATTCCGGATCTTCATACGTTGCAGTTGTTCGGTATGAAACGAGTCCTTTATCTGTAATAATAAATAATTCGCCTGTTGTTTGATCTAATTTGATATCGTAAATCACGTCTGAAATAAGTGGAGAATTGTCGGTTGTATGTTGTTCAATAATCTCTGAACCATTCGAAGAGAGCAAAAGGATTCCTGCATTGGCTGTTGCTATCCATTTTCGATTTCCTCCATCCACTTCAATATCCGTGATATGCGTGGAGCCTAGGACATATTCCACATTTCCTTCAAATTTCACCTTAACACGTTGCGCATCATATTCTCCTTCCGCGGCATTAAATGAGTTTGAACCATTGTATAAAATAGCAAAACCAGCATCTGTACCAATCCAAATTTCACCATCAAAATCAGCAGCAATTGCTGTTATATTGTCTGAAGGCAAATCTCCTGAATTAACACCTGTTTTAATTTGAATTCGCTTATCATCAGCAGTGTTTGTAAGTGAATTATTATAATTATACCCAAATAATCCAGCATTATCTGTGGCACTCCAAATATTCCCGTCAAAATCAACAATCATTTTCTTGGTGAATTTATTTTTTGCTGCGGTACCTAAATCAAAATTTGTCCAAACACCATCCGTTCCTCTAACATTTAAAGGTTTTTCGCAATATCCGTTTAACGCCCAGAGATTGCCCTTTTCGTCATAACAAACATCAGAAACTAAAGACCAACCGTTGCCAAAGGAAGTGAATTCAATGGTTGAATTAGTATCCGTAAAGACTTGTCCTTGATTATTCTTAAATACCGTAATAGGCACTTCTGAATAAGTACATGTTGCATATTCCTCAGGATTTTTTGGATTGATAGAAACATCAAGGAAATCAAAAATATTGGTTCCTTCCCAACAATTCTGTTCATAAACATCCGTAAATGTCCAATTTTCGTTTTCAAAAAAATGAATGCCATTTTTAGAAAAAGCAGGTAATTTTGCCAACAGGTAGCCAGAGGCAATCGCTAATTTACCGTTCAAGGCGTCCATGGAATAATAGTAATTATTGTAAGTTCCCGAAACTGGAAAACGATCATATGAAAAGTAATCAGTTGGAAACCAAATAAGTCCGAGATTCAAGTCTGCAATCCATATTCCTTTAGAATTAATTGCAGATCTACTCACTAAAAACTCTTGGTTGAATGTTCCAGTAGCATAAAACAACTGTTCAACATAGTTTTGATCGTACATGCCAAATCCACCAGATGCATTGATGGCCAATTGAGTATTATTGATAACATTTATTGAATTTATTTTTGCGGCCCAAGGAAAACTTGAAACAACTTGATTCACTGTTTGTCCTAACTTATAAACGGAATCACCTGCAGAACCAGAAACTTTCATCAAAACGAGTAAGTCTGTGTTCATCTTCTCTATTTCTTTATAGCTATTTCCAGTAATTTGGGGAAGTCGGCTATCAATACTCCACTGAGATTGGTCTGAAAGAGCTGGATTATTAATTAATCCGCGAAGTAATTTAGACGGAGTAAGTGCGAAAATCGTATCTGAAGAGAAACATAAATCAGTAATACTTTCTAATGAATTTGTTGGATAATATGTTTCTTTTACTTCATTTTTTGCAGGATTAAGTTTTA
Source organism: Crocinitomicaceae bacterium (assembly GCA_044377675.1). Taxonomy (GTDB): domain Bacteria; phylum Bacteroidota; class Bacteroidia; order Flavobacteriales_D; family Crocinitomicaceae; genus UBA952. Next base: position 36,756 of record JBILYP010000026.1, on the reverse strand, counting down.
AAATAGCAAAATCACAGGCTGCATAAATGTAGGATCCATGTTTCTCAAATTGATTGATTCTTTTGGAATTTGGAACTTGGGCAAGTTTTAATGCTGGAATATTTGTAATTACGTCATTTTTCAGTTTATCAATGTTTCCATTAGCATAACCAATGTAGAGTGATTGATCCGATTGATCGTAATACAAACAAGAGATTTCAATGTCAGACAACAAGTTCAAGGTGTTATAAAGGGTATGGCTATTGTCAGAAAGTTCTAATATAGATAAGCCATTTTCGTAAGCGGTATAAATGCGATTATTCGTTGCAACAATATCTATTGCTTTTTTAGTAGAAGAATGAAAACGCCATTGTCCAGTCCCAATTTGTGCAGCAGCTGAAAAAGCGAATAAAAAAATAAGTATTGTTACTTTGATTCCCATGATTAACTATTCTGGTTTACCAACGATCAAAGATAGGATTTGTTGTTGATGATTACTTATTTTCGGAAAAGGAATTAATAAAGAATTGTCCCTCATCATTTTTCCACCTTACCGATAAATCCAGTGGACGTATTAGTAAATTATCAATATGGAAGGAGGTATTCTTTTTTTCTCCTCCAAAAAGGAAAAAGTTATAGGAACACGAATCGGTTTGTGTTTTGAAAACTGCCCGAACTCTTACTTTATCTTTTTGCTGATCTGTATAGGAAGAAATAGTTCGTTCGTAAAACCAATTTATTTGCTCGTTTTTAACAAATTCAATTCTAAATACATTATCCAGGTTTTTCTTTCCAATCCAGCAATAATCAAAACTTACTTCGTACCATTTATTAGGTTTTAGTTTACCAGATTCAAATTGAGCAATGGTATTGTAGTTGGAAGCGTTACCTCTTAATCGTTTATTTTTCGAGTCGTAATTTTCAAAAAGAAAATCTGGTTGGGTATGATTTCGTGCATCTATAACAGGAGTAACAGCTGATTTTTTCTTTTCAAATATTTGAGCTGGTGAAATACTTCTAAGTTCACCCATTTTATTCTTATAAACGATTGCTGAGGATTTTAATAATTCTTGTTCATCCTCGGAATATAATGTTTGATAATCGTACCAAATTAAAAAATCCTCTTCAGTAATAAGTTCCGATTTGTGTTTGTCTTGAAAATTAGAACCTAAGCTTCTAAAAAAATCAAACGATTGACTAAAACTAGTCCTACCCATCATACAGCTGTTAAGTGGAAGTCCCGAATAATTTGAAGCAATAAATACGTGGTCATCGTTTTTTCATTTCCTGAATTATAACCGGCCACTCACTAATAAAATTATGTATGATCTCGTTTAAATTTGGGATTCTTACTTTACTTTTTCCGTTTAAGTAAAACCGCATCTTTGTTTTCAAATACTTTTAACCAATTCGTATCTTTTTTATAATCAACTAGCTGAGTATTATAATCCGTCTCACTTAATGGATAAGGATTTGTATTCACTTTTGGCAACAACAAATAGTTAGCCTTGCGGATGTTCGGAAAAAGATAAATAGTGTCTCGGTATGCTAAATGCGGTAAAATCGGTGTCGTTGTAGATATAGAGACATCTGAAGGGACTTTATTGAGGATTTCTGTAATTCCCTCAAAATTATCTGGGTATTTATAAAATTCGGAAACGTAAAATTTCTCCTTCTCAGGATGATACCATTTTGAGGTGCGATCATTCATTACTTCCAATGTAGTATGTAGTGTAAATATGCATATTAATACACCGATAATATATTGCTTCGTTTTTGATTTTAAAACAAACAATGAGCTGAAAATAGCCAGTGAAAATATCGAAACAATTTCTATTGAATAAAAAATGTTTATTCCCCATCTTACAGGGTCATCATTCCAAACTTTCTGAGCAATAATAGGAATAAACAATAAAAAATAAGTTTTCTTGTGATAAATAATAAATCCACCAGAAAATAGCATCACCATATATAATTCCAATTTGATTCCATCGAAAGTAGGGTCTCCGGAGTGATTAATGAATAGCATTTTAAATGCTTCAAGTGGGTGGCTAAATAAAAAAACAAACACGCCACCAAAATTCTCTCCCATCTTGGAATAAGCGAAACCCCAATAAGGAAGGTTTGGATTTTCAAAATATGGAATAAAAACTTTAAAAGCAAGTATTAAATACAAAATAGAGCAAACTGCAATTAAAATCGCTTGGTTTCTTTTCTTCGTATCTTTTATGTTTTCAATGAATAGAAATAAGCCTATAAAAAAACCCCAAATTGGAAAATTTTCTCTTGCAAAGAATGTAAAAAACAAGATTAACAATGATAAACCATATTTGCTTTTTTCAAAGAAATAGAAGAAAAAAGGCACCATACTTGACGCAATTGTTGCATCGATATATTCAAAGGAAATTGCGCTATAATGTCCCCAAATAAAATTAAAGTGTAGGATTGCAAGAAAACTCAATATTAGGTCATTGGTTTTTTTCTTGATAAATAAATAGGTTCCCAAAGATCCCAAAACAATAAAAATATTCTGAATGAATAGTAACGTATATGTCCCCAACAACCAATTAAAAACCCAGTATAGTGGACTTAAAATATATAGAGTAAACGATGGATGAACTTGACAAAAGTGATCTATATTTGGCTCAAATACGGTACTGTTGGGTTGTTTGAAATGGGCGATTTTCCAAAAAACTTGGTTGTAAAAACCATAATCTAAGGCATAAGAACGAAACAAATAATGGTTTGTAAACGATAATAATGAATAACAAACAAAGAAAAACAATAATATAAATACAACTAGCTTTTTTTCATGTGAAGCTAAAAATCTATTAATTCGATTTATGATAAGATAAATATTGTCAGTTAAAATGTATTTTAAAAGCATAATTTATTCGTTAATTCAAAATGGTATCACATCTATCATAACTAAACCTAACTTATGACACTCGAACAAAATTACCATTTATTATTGTAAATCAATTGTGTCCTAAATGAATTTTTTTGAACTTCAAACTTTGAAGCCAATTATTGAATCATTTCTTTTTCCTTGATAGATTCAAGTGCCACTTTGACTTTGATGGCAGTACTAAATTTGCGTTTTTCTTTTTTCATATTATAACTGTTAAAATGTAATTTTAACAAGCTGTCTTAAAAATGGTGGGAATTATAGTTTCTCTATTAGCCAATTGGTAATACTCCATTAAAAAGATGATAATTTAAGCTTTTAAAAAAAAAACTAAGGAGAAGTAGTAACGTTTTGACTGTTAGGTGAAATGTATCTAATCGGGAATAAAAGTTCATTTTATTAAATGTTTGATTCCTCGATGATGTAATTTGGCCTCTTTTTACTTTCAGAAAATAACTTTCCTAGGTAAATACCAACAATTCCTAACATGACCAACTGAATTCCTCCAATGAATAGGATAGAGGCAATGAGTGATGTCCAACCTGTAATTGCTTTTTCTGTAAATACTGAAATATAGATTGCGTACACAGCATAAAGAAAGGAAAGGATGGCTAAAAATACACCAAGATAAATGGAAAAATAAAGTGGCTTTGCACTAGAGGATGTAATTCCAGTTAGAGCAAAACGGACCATTTTTGAGAACGTATATTTGGTTTTGCCGGAAAAACGTTCGTGTGGGGTATATTCAACACTAATTTGTTTGAAACCAATACCCGGAACGATGCCTCGATAAAACAGATTGTTTTCTTTGAATTTTTTGAGTGCTTCCACCACAGATCGATCAAGTAATCTAAAATCGGCTGTTCCTTCTTCTAATTTTGTTTCAGATAGATAGTTGACTAATTTATAAAATAGGGTGGAAGTCAATTTTTTGAATAGGGATAAATCACTCGTGTTTTTTCGTTTCGTGTATACCACTTGAAATCCTTCTCGCCAATGATTTAAAAGGGTTGCAATAAGTTCCGGGGGGTGTTGTAAGTCTGCATCCATGCTAATTACGGCATTTCCAGTTGCAAAATCTAATCCTGCTCTGAGCGCATTCTGATGACCAAAATTCCTGCTGAAATGGATGTATTTTACACGAGAATCTTGGGTAACAAGGTCTTTTATTTTATCCAAAGATTTATCCGTGCTGCCATCGTTAACATAAATTATTTCAAAATCACTTATTTTTAATTGAGTTAATTCGAAAATCAATTTAGAATGAAGTGGAATAATATTTCCTTCTTCACAATAAGTTGGGATAATAATTGAAATTTCTGGTTTATTCATTTTTATCGTTTTTCAGCGACAATAAATACTAAATCATACGTATTGATGCTCCAAAAAAGATTTTTCGGTATTTTTTCGTATATCTTTTTCGAAATATAATTTCCTTTCTTATTTAATAGAAACAGTGAATACCAAGTTTGTTTTACACTACGTGAAATTGGTGGGTAAAACACTTTTTTCACATCAAATCCATTTTTATCAAGAAGTAAAGTCAACGTTTTTTTTGAGAAATAATGAAGGTGTGAAGGTGGATGAATTTGTCTCCAATTCTTTCCTTGAATTTTAGGCAACAATCTATCAATATCACCGGTTGTAATAAATAATCTACTGCCTTCTACTGTTTTTTGTGCAATTTTTTCAATGAATTTTTCAGGACTTGGTAAATGTTCAATTACATCCCACATAAATACATCAGAATAAGTTTCCTTACTATCAACTTTTAGAAAATCTTTACAGATTGTATTTAAATTCAAGTTTTTTTGGCCATATTCACAGGCTTCTTCTGCAATATCGTATCCGATATATTTTGAAGTTGAATATACTGATTTCATAACATCTCCGAAAATACCATAGGCACAACCTATCTCAAGAAGGCTTTCAGGATTATAGGATGGGAAAAGTTTTTGAATTTGATTAATTCTATTCATTGAATTTTTTCGAATTGCAAATTCATCAGCGAGGTAATTGAGGTATTCGCCACCGTTAAAATAATTAGCAGTATATATTTCACTTAGTTCTTCTTCTGTAAATTCGTCACTGCACGTCACAAAACTGCATGCATGGCACTTATAGAGGGTGTTATTAAATATTTTATTAGTTAATTCAGAAGAACAGATGATACAATTCATTTAAATTAAATTTGTTTGTTTCAAATTTAATCAAATAAAGATATAACGATTGAAATTTCTCCTCGCTTAATCAAATCTAGGGATATAATTTCGTGTCAATTAGATTTATAACTCTTCTTCCTCTTCTTTTTCCTCTGTAGGAGGCAATTTCTTAGTTTTCTTTTTGCTTACAGCTTTTGGTTTTTCTTCTTTGCCTTTTTTTTCGATTTTTGGTGTTAAATCTTCCGATTTTTTTTCTGTCTTTTTTTCCTCCGGGGATGTTTTGGTCTTGTCTTTTTCCAATTCTGTTTTTCTTTCTTTCGTCATGTCTTGGCCGTATTCATTCCAATATTTTTCACTCACTATTTTTCCTTTTACGTACAACACCAGTGACTGCATTTGGCGGTTATCGTAATATTCTTTGAATGTTCCTTCTGGTAGTCCCTTTTTATAGTGTTCTTCAAATTTTATGGAATCATTCGGTAAATAGAAAATAAAATCACCTTCTTTTATTCCATCTTTCCAGTTTTCTTCATACATTTTTTTACCGTTGTCATAATAAGAAATGCATTTCCCTGATTCCTTTCCTTTTTTGAATTTTCGGTCATTGATGAGCGTTCCATCTTTGCTATATTTTCTATAATCACCTTCAAGTAATCCAGTGTTGTAATTGATTTCAGATTCTATTTTTCCATTAGAATAATAGGCTCGCTGCACACCATTCAGTAATGATTCAAATTTATCTCCTTTTGAAATAACCTTATAATTTTCAAGCGCTATTGTATCTCCATTTTGTTGTAAAAACAGTTGTTCTCCATTCATTTTGCCAAGAACATAGTTAGATATTTCCTTCACTTCATTGGTTGAGTCGTAAAAAAGTTCAATTTTGCCATCGAATTTCCCCATTATTTTCGATCCTCGCTCTTGAATACAGCCAGAAGGATGATTTACAAGGTATTTCCCATTTATTTGACCTGATTCCACACTAAAACGAAAATACGTTTTCTCGTTGGCAGAGTAACACGACTCGCATTCTCCTGAAAAAGGTTGCTTATTGTGGTTCCATAGTATAACATTGGTGCCGGGATCAGTCATTAATTTATTATCAAAACTAATAACGCCCTTTTTTTTGCCGCAATCTGAGACAATATACCCTTCAAAATCGATGCTGTCTTCATAACATTTTTTTTTCGTAGACTTTTCAGATTGACCTACGCAATTATAAGCAGTGATTATGGATAAAAAGAATAGTATGTAGAATTTCATATTACTGAATGATTAATTTTTTAATGTGTATTTCGGTTTCGTTGAAGTTGTTTAGAAGTTCAATTTGCACGTAATAAACTCCTCCAACGGTAGTTGCGTCAAGTGTTACTAAATTCGTTTCTTTCACTTCCTTTTCTGCAATTTTTCTGCCAAAAGAATCAAAAATAAAGATTTTTGTAGCTTTCGTGTCATAAGGGACCTGAACAGTACATGCGCCAGTTGTATTACCCGGATTGGGAAAAAGCCGAATTTCATCGGAAGGAAGAACCTGAGTGAATAATTCTCGATTAAAAGAAAATAGGAAAAAGCCACTAATTCTATCTGAAATCAATATGCGTTCACTAGGTAAAAGTGCATAGATGCCCCATGCTCCCCACATGGAAAATGTATTTCCAACTTGGTCTGTATGCGTGTCATAAAAAGCAATTTCTTGTGGAGGTGTTGTTCGTAAATCATAAATCCGCAATCCATCATTATAATACGCTACAAAGGCAAATTCATCAGTGCATTGGATATTATGTGCTGTTTTTGGATAAGGTTCATTTTCAACTCCGAAAAAAGATTGAATGGTTAAACTCTTATCATTGTTGAGTTTTGCTTTCTTTAAAGGTGTTCCAGGCGTTTCATCAGCAAAAACATAGGTTTCATTGTTGGGAGTGAGCCAACCCTGATGGTTATATCCTTGTCCCTGATAAAAGCTCAGATTGCTTAAATAAGTTGGAGAATTAGGATTGGTGAAATCATAGACACGTATTCCATCATAGCCACAATTTAAAATTGCTACATTATTTCGTACAAAAATATCATGCACTTCGGGAATGTCATTGGGGCCCTCCCAAAGGAAAGTAGGATTTAAAGGGTCTTGCAATGAGAAAACCTTTAGTGGCACCAAGCTCATTTCTTGGCCACTTAAAAATGGGGTTACCGAACAGGCATAAAGTAAGGCATTACTCGTATCGATAAACAAATTGTGGATTTTACCTATTGTGGTATTCTGTATGTCGGCAACGAGTACAACAGAATCAGGTAAATACGATAAATCCATGATTTGCAAACTTCCTGACCCCTCATCTCCAGATGCATAAAGATATTGCTGATACGTTTTGTATTCGCGCGTTATGGCTTGACTAGAAACATATCTACCCGGAATAAAATCAATAAATTGGAAAGAGTCTGCCGCTGTTAGTTGAAAAATATGGTGGCCCTCCGTGGATCCGATAACTCCATATTCTAATCCATTTTGAACAAATCCCCAACAACCGCTGTAGCGAACTTGCGTTGAATTAGTGAGTAAAGTGTCTGATTTCCATTGATCGAGTAATTTGCAGTTTTTATAATCTTGTCCCACAAATTGAAAAACAAAACAAAGGAAAAAGCTGCAAAGCCAATACTGCAATTTCGATGATATTCGACTAGTGATTGCGCTTGATATAGACATTTTGTGATTTTGAACCATCCAAATTATACCATTTACCAATCAGGATTTCTAAATCTTCTATATCATATGGAAGAATGAAATAGCCTTTTTCTTCCTCGCTCTCCTTTATGTAAATGGTTGTTTGTTGACTATCTCCAATAGGACTATTTCCCTCTAAATTATATATTGCATTCTTTGAACTACCAGTTGTTGTATAATTTCCTTTGATAACACCATTTGACTGCATGTTGAGCTGCATGGTGACATTTGTTGATCCAATGGTTCCTTGTCCGTTAAATTGGTAAAGGACAGTTACTTTTTTTTGAGCATCAAGCGTATTCACTTTAAAAAAAACAAACAAACAAAAAAGGCTAAATAATTTCATTTTCATTTCTTTTTAATACATCGCAGCGTGGCACCAAAGGCAGGATCTATTGTTGTGCCTGAAGAAATATCAGACGAACAGAATCCAATGTTAAAAATAGTCAATTTTGAAGGAATTAGTGATTGTTCAGTAGAATTTACCCACCAAAAGGAACAATTTCCAGATGAAATGGAACCACTAGTATAAACAAATCCACCGGGTAGAGCTGAAAATTCACTCGCGTTGTTGCCTGAATAGGAGATCGTTTCACCCTGGATTTTTTCATCCCATTGATAGGTTGCAATACTTTTAGACATGGGAATAAGTCCACCAAGTTCGTTCATTAAATTCTCCCAGTCTGAGGCAGTGGGTATTTTAAAATCATCCGGAACAAGTCCTCTTTCATCCATAAGTACAAATCCGTTGTAAAAAACGGACTTACCTTTTCTTCTAAAACAGGGTTTTTTGAGTTTGGCATATTTAACCCAATCTTGGTCGGTAGAGACTTCTGGAATTGGATCGCCATTTAAGAATTCAGTCAGTTGAAGATCAGATTTCATCCAGGATTGGCCACCAATGGTAATTGAAGAAAAAATAGAAGAGTCTTTCAAGAAAGCATCATTAATCGTGTCAGCAATTTGCTTATCCTGCTTCATAAATGACTGAACGGCATCAGGTGCCTCTTCACTGCAGCTCATAGAAAAGAGCATCATTAGTGTAAAGGGATAAATAAATTTAACGTTCATAGGTTTTATTCATCAAAAATAATACAATGTTTTTCAATTGCTTGAATTGAATGTACCTTTGTTGCGTGAAAGAAAATTTTGGCAAGGAAAATAAGTTGTGTAGTAAGTTGGTTATTGATGCAGTTTTCGCAAATGGTCACCGCTTGAAACAATACCCACTTTATGCAATTGTGCTTGAAACAAAACTACCGCAAAATGTTCCTTTTCAAGTATTAATTTCAGTGCCAAAAAAAAAAGTGAAACGCGCAGTAGAACGTAATTTTATAAAAAGACTCGTTCGAGAGGTATTTCGAAAGAATAAAGTACATTTAGAAACGTTGTTAGAAAACACAAAAAAAGAATTCGCAATTTGTTTTGTTTATTCATCGAATGAAATTCCTACGTTCGAGTTTATACAGGATAAAGTCGAAAAATTAATTACTAAACTAGTTGATCATGCAAATACCAAAAGTTAATTTCTTTTATTCGATTAAATCGAAGATGCAATTAATTCTATTCCTGTTTTTTATTCAAACTAATTGCTGGGCTCAATCGAACGGATTTGAGGTGTTGAAAAACCTAGAAATCATGGATCAAATTTTTGAGCACCTCGAATTATACTATGTTGACAATCCGGAAACGGGAAAGGTTTCAAAAGCTGCGATAGATGCCATGTTGAAAGACCTTGATCCATACACAGTATATTATCATGAGGCAAATATTGAAGATTATCGATTGTTAACCACAGGACAGTATGGAGGTCTAGGAGCGCAAATCGTTAAAATTGGCGATTATGTCACTGTTTCTGAGGTGTATGAAGGAAATCCTGCGCAAAAAGGAGGATTACTCCCTGGTGATAAAGTGATTACAATTGATGGCAAAAGCATGGTAAAAAAGTCCAATGATGAGGTGTCCTCAGCTATGAAAGGACCGAAAGGAACTACCGTATCTATTGAGATAGAACGACCAAACCAAGGTAAAAAAGTGCTTTCGTTGACTCGTGATGAAATAAAACTTCCAGATGTTCCTTACTCTGGATTAATAAAAGACAAGGTAGGGTACATAAAGTTAAATTCATTCACCCAAACTGCCCATGCTGATGTAAGTAAAGCCTTCGAGAAATTAAAAAAAGAAGGAATGAAGGAATTAATTTTGGACCTGCGAGGAAATGGTGGTGGATTGTTGATTGAGGCCGTAAAAATCGTGAATATGTTCGTGCCAAAAAATCAAACAATTGTTACTACGAAAGGAAGAATTAAGGAAGAAAATAAAAATTATAAAGCACTTGATGAGCCAACAGACTTAACAATTCCATTAGTAGTTTTGATCGATGGAAATTCAGCCTCAGCCTCAGAGATTGTTTCAGGAAGTTTGCAAGACTTGGATAGAGCAGTAATTGTAGGTTCAACCAGTTTTGGAAAAGGTTTGGTTCAGCGCACCTATGATTTAAAATACGGATCAAAAGTAAAATTAACGATTGCTAAGTATTATACGCCATCTGGTCGTTGTGTGCAACGTTTGGAGTATTATGACAAAAAAGAGGGCGACAAACCAAGCGAAATCGCTGACTCATTGCTCAAAACCTTCCAAACGCCTAATGGTAGAAAAGTAATTGATGGTCGGGGAATTGAACCAGATGAAAAAACGGGTACAGAGACCTTGAGTAAATTTACCCGAACGCTTTTACAAAAACACGTGTTGTTTAATTTCGCAACGGAATATTTCCAGAAAAACACTATTATTCAAGCAGCCAATCAATTCAAATTGTCGGCTGATGAGCTGAAGGTTTTCAAGGATTATGTTTTAAAACAAGATTTTGACTATGCAACAGCTTCTGAAGAAAGTATAAAAAAATGGAAAGAAACTGCAGAAAAAGAAGGGTATTTTGAGGCTGTCAAATCGGATTATGAAGTATTATTGAAAAAGGTAAGTTCGTCCAAAGAAGCAGATTTAACTAAATCAATGAATGAAATTGCAAGTATCTTGGAAAATGAAATTATTTCACGGTATTATTTTGAAAATGGACGAATCATAAACGGATTTACCTCAGATAAAAGCGTGTCAAAAGCAGTCGAAATTTTACAAAATCAAAATACCTACAATTCGATTTTAAAGAAATAATTGTTTATCCGTTAATCAACTATGCTAAAACGATTTTTTGGAGAAAATTATTCAAATGCGGTTCACGTGGTTGTTTTGGCGATGTTCGCTGTCGGGATAGTATGTAGTAAAGCATTATTGTCTATAGGGATTCTACTCGGATTATTGAATTTACTGCTTGAGTGTAACTACAAAGCACTTTTCAATTCACTCCGATCCAACCGTCTTTTTTTGCTAATTGCTGGCTTGTTTTTACTTCATTTGCTTGGTATGTTCTGGACAGAAAATTATTCGGAAGGCTGGGATGACGTGCGTATGAAAACCTCGTTGATTACTATTTCACTTATTGTTTTTGCGAAACCAGCACTGATTAGTATGTATCGAGACCGATTGCTAAACCTATTATTGATCGCCCTATTGCTAATTACCTCAATCAATACCTTGACTTATTTTCAATTTTTTGTTAATCGCTATTATGGTGATATGCGCGAATTATCCTTGTTTGGCTCTCACATTCGGTTTGGGATATTAGTTGCCTTCGGGGTTGCCATAGCTATTTATTTTGGAAGCAGAAAATTTGGATCTTGGAGAAAAGTTTATTGGATTGCAGCTTTCTTGCTAGTTGCCTATACCATGTTTAGTCAGGTGTTTTCTGGGTTGTTTTCGGTGTTAATTGTGTTGCTACTAAGTGGATTTTTCGCTCTTTATAGGAAGAAGTATAATTGGGTGGGAATTGGACTGGTAACAATCGGTTTAATGTCAGGGTTAGCTGTTATTTATTACCTTTCAATACCTCCATCCGCAACTAATTTACCTATAAATATAGGAGAATTGGAAATAGAATGGAAACAACACTCCACCTATAATTTTCAAGGAATTGACCGTAAAAAACAACCCATCAAAAACACCCTTGTACGTTATTTGCATTCAAAAAAGTTACCTGCAAACCGATTAGGAATAAATAAACTTCAGGCAAGTGATTTCAGGGAAATAGAAAATGGAACGGCAGATATTAACGAAAAGAAACCAGGTTTTATTGGTCGATTAAACGAGATGAGGTATCAAATTCATGTGGCTAATAATCCAAATGGCAGCACCTTACTACAGCGATTGGAATTTTGGGAAACGGGTTGGCAAATCGTACAAAAAAACTTCTTGTTTGGTGTTGGCACTGGGGACATTAAACCGGCGTTTCAAAAAGAATATAAAACGAGTAAATCCTTATTATTGCCCGAAAACAGGGTGGAAGCGCACAATACTTACCTTACCTTTTTTATCACTTTCGGAATTGGTGGGGCACTTTACTTATGTTATGTACTATTTATTTATTTTAAGTTTCAAATCAAATCACGAGACAAGCTTGCACTAATTTTTATTGTATTAATAGCTGTTTCTTTTTTAACGGAGGATACGCTTGAAACCCAAATGGGAATTAGTATTTTTAGTTATTTGTATGCTATTTTCTCCTTCCCAAAAACCAAATCGATAGAGGAGTGAATTTTTTCAGAAAAGTTCACCGAATTCTCCCATCGAACAAACAATTCTTACCTTTGTTTACTAATTTTAGCTCATGATGTCATATTGTTTGGATTTATTGAACCGCAAGCGCGTTCCCACGTTGGAAGTTACCATTGGCCAGTTGAAAATGGGGGCGGGAAATCCAATTCGCTTGCAATCCATGACTACAACAGACACCATGGATACCGAAAAATCGGTTGAGCAATCCATTCGGATGATTGAAGCGGGTTGCGAGTTAGTTCGCTTGACTGCCCCAAGTAAAAATGAAGCAGAAAACATGGGTGTTATTCGGCAGGCACTTCACGACAGAGGATATTTTGCACCACTCGTTGCAGATATTCACTTTACGCCGAATGCAGCTGAAATTGCTGCAAAATTGGTCGAAAAAGTACGGGTGAATCCTGGAAATTATGCGGATAAAAAGAAATTTGAGGAAATCGATTATACGGACGATACTTATCAAGCTGAGTTAGAACGAATAGAAACGAAATTTACACCGCTCGTTTTATTGTGCAAAGAGTATAATACAGCTATGCGGATTGGCACGAATCACGGTTCGCTTTCCGATCGGATTTTGAGTCGATATGGAGATACGCCGGAAGGAATGGTTGAATCCGCATTTGAGTTTATTCGCATTTGTGAAAAATACCAGTATTTTAACCTAACCATTTCCATGAAGGCCAGCAATACCTTGGTTATGGTACAAGCTTACCGTTTGTTGGTTTCAAAAATGCTGGAAAATGGTCGTTGCTATCCATTGCATCTAGGGGTAACTGAAGCGGGAGATGGAGAAGATGGACGTATCAAGTCAGCGGTTGGAATTGGAGCACTTTTAGAAGATGGAATAGGGGATACCATTCGCGTTTCCTTGACAGAAGAACCAGAGTTTGAAATTCCTGTAGCGCGAAAATTAGCGGAGAAATTTGATGCTGCTCAAGATTTTTTAATTTCAGATAAAATTACTTCTCTACCTTACAATCCTTTTTCTTATTCGCGCAGAAAAACGACCGAAATTCATAATATCGGTGGAAAACACGTTCCAGTTGTAGTGGCAGATTTGTCTGAAAAACAAACAATTACTCCAGCAAATTTTTATGGTTTTGGATACAATTATTCCATTCAATTAGATAAATGGAATTTACAGGATTTAGCTGCGGATTACGTATATATTGGTCAAAACACACTTGATTTTGAGGTTCCAGGAACCTTAGGTATAATTGTGGATTTCTCTTCATGGATCGAAAACCACGCTTCAAAACCAGGTTATTTTCCTTTGGTGAAAGCAGATCACTTGAGCAAATTGGATAAAAACCAACGCATTTTTCTAGAAATTGAATGTACTGATTCGATACCTGAAAACGTGCAAGATTTCCCTAATCTTATTTTGGTTTTAAAAACCGATTATTCCAACAAAACTCAACTTTTCAGGAAGGTTTATATTGATTTACTATCGCGCCAGTTGGAAACACCTGTTGTGTTGAAAGTGGAGAATTTCTCATCGGACAATGAAACGTTTCAACTTTATGTTTCGAGTGATTGTGGTTCGTTGTTCATTGATGGCTTTGGAGATGGTTTGTGGTTGAAAGGCACTCAGCCAATGACAGTAATCAATTCTACTGCGTTTGGAATACTTCAAGCAACCCGAACCCGCATTTCTAAAACAGAATATATTTCCTGTCCTTCTTGCGGCAGAACTTTGTTTGATTTGCAAGAAACAACTGCAAAAATTCGAGAACGAACGTCTCATTTGAAAGGAATTAAGATCGGAATTATGGGCTGTATCGTAAATGGACCGGGCGAAATGGCCGATGCAGATTATGGATATGTTGGCACAGGTCCAGGAAAAATACACCTATACAAAGAAAAAACCGTTGTCCGTAAAAATGTTCCGGAAGAACAAGCCGTTCAAGCTTTGATTGACCTCATCCAAGAACATGGAGATTGGGTGGAGCGTGTTTAATTAAGCATTATTTTCCAGCACATTCATAACCCATGATGTACCAGTAGTTTTGGTGTATATACCTAAAGTAGTATGTAATTTTTCTCGTTCAGGTTCCAAGCAAAATAAACTCCGTGTGGCTGTTTCCGTGCTCAAACGTGTGTGGTATTCGTTTTGAAAATAGGAAGACTGAATGGTAAGCGGTGGATTAATTTCTTGATTTTCTGTGGCTATATATCGAAAGTAAACTAACTGAACGATTAATTCACCCATAGATTGAACCTCACTTTGTTTGTAGACGAATGAAATAAACATTTTAAATGTTTCGTGCTTCATCGCTTGGTTGAGTTGATGGGTGAATGCGAGGGCTTTCAATACGCGCGCCAGAATCCACGCCTGAGCATGCATTTCCATTGGTGCTGAGACAGCAAGCATTTCTTCAAGGATGGATTTTGTTTTTTGATGATTGTGCTTGGACAAATGAAATTGAACCAAGATTTGCGTTTCAAAAACTCGTGAAATTTCGTGGAAATGTAAGGCGGAAATACCCAAATTCACTGTTTCTTTGTTGAAATTACCTATCCAATTCGGATCTATTTTTTTTCCGTGATAGGAAGCATTGGCAATTAAAAAACAGTAGTAAAACAGGCGATTATTTTCAGTAGTAACGTGCTTTAAATAAAGTGCATTGAGGGTTGTACTGAAGTAATTTTTTGGATCATCCTCATCTACAAATCGTTCAAAAAATAGCCTTCGTCCGTTGCTTGTTTTTATCAATAAGGTTAATAATTCCTTTTGATTCAACGAATGCCGCACCAAATATCCCACCAAATGAGCTAGTTTTTCAATTTTTTCATGGTCAAAGTTGATACAATCCAGATGAAGTTCCATTTCTTGATGATCCATGAGTTGAATCGCTATTTCAAAGCGTTGAATGGAGCAAAGCGGATCGAAAAAAAGACCAATATCACTCAGTAAACTACGCTGATGGGTGCGGTCAACATAGCTTCGGTATGCATCGAAGTGGTCAAACCCCAAGTAATTGCAGATAAGTTGAAGCGTAGACGGGTAGACTTTTCTGCGTGGAATAAACCCAAAAAAACGAGCTAGCGTGTGTGAAGAGATGGAGAATTTAGCTGATTCCATTGCCGCAGATAACAAAAGGGCATCCGAATAAGAGCGCATGGAAATACCCGATTTTTTTCGCAAATCGGACAAAATCATTGAATAATAAACGGATTGATAGAATTCCATATGCCCTAAATTACACATTTTGTTCAAACCCCTGCTTCTTTAGCGTTGAAGATAAAGTTGCCGTAAGTTGCAGTTTTATTTACGGTTTATTATCAACAATTTTGAATCAATTAATTTCATAAGAACTTAATGTTTTGTAAATCAACTATAAAAAAGATGAAAAAAATTACATTATTACCACTTTCGTTCGTTCTGACTGCTGCTATTCTTATAGGTTGTGGAGGAGCCAACCAAAAGGACAAACCACTAAAGAATTCTGAATTGGAAAATCAAATGGCGTCTGCAAATGAAGCAGCAGCATTGGAAGAATCTGCTGTGCCTGCTGAGGACCTTAAAGAAGCAATTCATTATGAAACATATACTTACGCGAAGAGTTTTAAAGAGGAAGAATTAGAAAAAGGGCCTAGCGATGTGCTTGATTTTAGAAAACGCAAAAATGATAAATTCATAGGTATTAAATTCGCTGATGGACAAAGGGGCACACTAGTTTTTAGAGATGGTTTCTTTTACAATTACACAATACGTGAAAAAACGGAAGTGAGATTTGCATCGAAAGAAGATGGACTACAGAAAATATGGGATGATTCAAGATTATTGCAAGATGCAGGAGCATCAATAGCCAATTTCGCTATGAGAAAAGCGGGTCCACGTAAAAAGGATGGCACACCAGATATGAGATATAGGGCGAATCAATAGAAAGTGGTATTCTATTTTAACTTAATTTTTACTACTCCAATTCTACTCTCGATGAAAATATTCCAAGCTCTTGTTCTAATTAAAATTTGCTCTTTCAGCGCTGTAATTTTTTCACAATCCAATTCTGTTTCTGAGAATTGGTGTGCTACAGAAGGAAATTTAACTACAAATTCTACCATTCACAATGGCCAACGTGTATATCATGGACCTTATTCATTTGTTGGAATTCGAGATCCTCATGAAGGAATGCCAAAAGGAACAATGTCTGTTAAAGGAACAAAGAAATTAGGTTTGATGCATGGAACTTTTTTAATGGAACGCAAAGGTGCCCATTTTAAAGGTGATCGAAATTTCTCCATGAGTGGAGAGTTATTTGAAAATGTGATGATTGGCACATGGAAATTCAAATCAAAACAATACAATTCTCTAGCATACAATAATGATAAATTCACCTACGATAAAAACTACACATTGGAGTTTAATAAGGTTGGTCAAATAATTAAAGGAACGCGCGTAGATAATGATAACTCAACCCAAAACTTTTTTCAAACAGATGAAAATGGTTATTTACACGGAAAAATAGTCGATAAATACAAAGAATACGGGTATTTAATTGAAGAGGAGGAAATTTGGTTTCATGGCATTAAGATTTCCAGTTGGAAAAAGGATGTGAAAACAAAGGTAATAATGGGTCAAACTAATTATTTTGTAGATACTAATTTAATCAATGCAAATAATTTTGTACCGATTGAAAATGGATTTACCAATCCAAAATTCGATTTTTTTAATTTGACCTGTCAAAAATTGAAAGATAGCCTTGATATTCAAAATAAACTTTTAATATCGATGAAAGAATCTGAAGAGTTTAAGAGATATAATTATCTGATTGATGAAAAATTAAATATAGAAAACACTTTGCAAAAATTGCAATCTAATATTGATTTTAGTGCTAATGATTTGAAAAAGTATTCCGTAAAAAAGTATAGTGAAAAATTATATCTCTTATTGAAGACCACATCAATTTTAATGGTAGATTCAAAAATTAAAAAAGATATTGAAAAGCTTATCATTAAATTAAAAAAATCCGGTCAAATTGATGAGAAAAGTCAAAATTATTTTGTGCTTCAAGGAGACTCTATTTCACTCCTTAAAATAGTTGATGATGCTTCTTTTGAAGAAATAAAATTTGATAAAAAAATAGCTAAATCAATTCAAAAGATGTTCAACGAAAAAATGTTGTACGTAGATTCAAATCAAGCGAATGTTAAATTAAATTTATCAGGCATCGATAGTAATTACTTTATTATTCGATCCAAACTTGAATTATTGAATAAGGATCTTGAAAAAAATAAGGAACAGTTAAAACAACTTGAATCAGAAAAAATAAAATTCATTGAATTGCCTAAGCTTTATCAGCAAATTGATATGAAGTTCAAATATTTTGAAAATGAACTTAATAAAAATAAAATCTTATTAGAGAAAGAGAAAAGGATTTTGAAAGTAAAATTAGACAGGGAAGCATATAAATATATTTTCAATGATGTTAATGAAATGGGTGATTTATTGGACTGTTTGGAGATTAAATTTATCTACAAATTACCACTAATTGGAAAATTAGATATCTAACCCATTCCGCTGCAAAGCCTCGTCTATCCTAGATAGATGGGGCTTTTTACTACATATTCAATAATCCGTTTTTGACTAGTATTGTGCCTAAACGACCGTAAATTAGATCTTAATACTAAAAACAGTCTATTAACGGCATGTAAGGTGTTAGGTGAATCAACAAATCAAACCAAAAGCTACACCTCTTATCTGAATTTAATTTCTATTTTTGAAAAAAAATACATTATGAAAAAACAAATTTTAGTAGGAATGCTTTTGTCTTTAACATTATTCTCATGTGGAGATAAAACGAGTGATGCAACGGCAGCAGCAACGGCAAATACAGCAGAGAAAGCATCTCCAAAAACCCCTGAGGAATATGCGGCATTGGAATGTGAGTATTTAACTAAAGAAAAAGAAGCACGAAAAGCAGGGAACAACGAAGAAAAAGAAAAATTTGATGATTTAGGTGATCAATTGCGTAAAGAAGCAAAAATTACATTTAAAGATGATGATTTGAAAAAAAAGGCATATATGAAATTGGTAGGGGAGTGCAGAAAAAATATGAATGCACAAGATGCTAGTTCAAATGTTTCGGGACTAAAGTAATATTGAAACAAAAAAACAGTTGATTTAAGAGTAAGTTAATTCTCTTTTTTCGTTTAATAAAGCCTCCTCTATCTCGAATAGAAGAGGCTTTATTAGTTTAAGCAATCATTTCGTTTAACCACGTTTGACCCGTTTTTTTGGTGAAAAGAGAGAGATTTTTTTCAAGTAGGTTTTTTACCGCATCACTGGAGCCAATGAATGCTGTGGCAGACTCAACGGCTATGCGTGCGTTGGTTTCATTCAAATGCTTCTCTCGCATCCTGGAAGCTGGAAATAATTCATCTTTCGATTGATTCAATAAAGAATGAACCGTGAGTTGTATGATCAGTTCTGCAATGGATTTGATTTCACCCCCTATTTCGCGGTAGTTTTCCAAAATAGCATCGCTAAATGCCCGATTTTTAAGCGCAATTCGAATTTGTTTGGTGTGAGCCAATGCTTTTATCGTTCTGGCCAGAATCCAGCATTTTTCATACTGCTGAAATTTAACTAATGAAGCGAGCATTTCTTCTATATGAAGCATTATTTTACTCGGGGAAGCCAACAAAATCCGCATTTCAAATAACCTCGCCAAGGGATGAAAATGTAGGGTTGAATATCCAAAAGATTGATTAACAATTGATTGAGTAGTTGTGTCGATTGAATTTTCTAAGCGATATATGGTAGAAGCGCCCAGGTAACACGTTTGAAAAAGGGTATTTTCAAAATTGGTTCTGAACCGACTGTAGTATTTCTGCAAAGCATTGGAGTAGTAGTGTCCGGGGTCATCTTCATCAACAAAACTTTCAAAAAACAAGTGTCTTCCGTTTTCAATTTCTATCAACGCATTCAAAAATTCATCTTTGTTTGAGTGTTGTCTGACAGCATTTCCGAGAAACATACTCAAATCATTTTTCTGATGATCAATTTGATAGGAATCTAAAATGAATTGAAAATTTTTCCAATCGTTCGTCGCAATGCACAATTCAAGTGCGGTAAAGGAAAATGCGCCCAGTGAAAATCCACCGGGATTAGCAAGAGCGAATTCCATTTTATCAGAAAAATCAGTACAAAATCGAGCAAAACTCGCATATCCTACAAATCCGGCAAGTAAATTTAACGTGGAAGTATAAGGGCGATGGTGCTCTTTAGTCAATCCATAAAACCGCGCCAATGAATGTGCCGAAACCATTTTATTCGAAAGAGAAAGCAAATTTGAAAGTGACTTACAATCATGAAATTCACGCACTTGAAATCCAATTTTACGTTCAATTTCACGCGCCAATTCAAGTAAAAACAATTGATCTAGGTCTTTATTCATTTTCAAACATACTTACAAATAAAAGGAAGAAATACAGGTGATACAAAGATGCAACAAGATGCAAAACGATAAACGAAATATGAGTTCTATTTTTGAAAAAAAAATAAAAATGCATCTTAATCTTAACGTTCGCTTTTTGATACTCTTTTTAATGCTGAACTTATTCTCTTCAGCTCAAAATGTTGTAATTAAAAAAACTTATTTTGATTATAAAAAAACAAAACTGAAGTCTGAATGGCAACAGTCAGGAAATGGATACATCAATGGTTATTATAAGGAATATCATTCGAATGGTAAATTATATATTGATAGATTTGTCATCACTGATGATGTTTATCCTTATTGGTCAACAGATCTAAAGTACATTGAGTATGATGAAGCTGGAAATGTGATGTGGTCCGTGCGAAGGAATGCTAATAAGCAATTTGAGGGAGATCAGGTTAGCTATAAATATAGCGGGACTTCCTTAAAATTGAAATCTAAAGCTTCTTTTAATCAAGGTAAACTTCTTAGTTATAATCTGAACTGGAATAGTGGTTTACCTTGTATAGAATATATTGTTGGTAAATCTTTTAAAAGATATTCATCTGAGGGTGAATTACTGGATAATGTAACAATATCAACAGATGGTAAACCAAGTGGCAAATTTTATCAAGGGAATAATGATGATCAAATAATTGAGGTGCAAAATGGCAAGATTCAAACTGTCAAGCCACTAAATAACGATCTTGATAATGCGGGACATTTATTTAGATTATCCAATGATACTCTAGTAAGCAGTTTTGTTTCAGATAATTTCAGGCATAAAAAGTTTTATATAGATACTGTAAATATCAAGTTCTTAAAAAATCCATTCGTTGATGCAGATTTTACTCAATGGCAAAAAGGATTTATTGGTTTATTATTTATGGATCCTAGATTTTTAAGTTGTGGCTTAAGTAATAAGTATTGTTTGGATATGTTATTTTACAATCGTGATTTATTAACATATATCAAGGAAGAAAAAAGGGATTTAAAAACCGATCAATTGCTGTCATTGTACACTTCTGAAAAAGATATTCATTATTATCCAAGTGGTAAGATCAAAGAAATAGCTTTCTCTGATACAAATTGGGAGCAATACGATGAAAACGGAACAGTTATTAACAGTTACGAAAAAGAGCTCAAGAGTACATATTCTAAAAATTATAATTTCATGGTGCAGCACAAATTAAATTTTTTAAGAAACACCTACGGATGGAACAAGTTTTTCATAAATCCGATAAACTACAAAAAACATACGGAAAAATACATCACTGAAAATAATACAAAAATTTATAAGGGTATAAACGATAATTCTGGACACATCTTTACGATTATTGATTGTTCTGCTATTTTGATTGAAGATGCATATGCGAAGTTATCAGAAGCATCAGCGACAATTAATCTATTAAAACAAAGAAGTAAAATATTCAGTGTGCTATTGGTAGACGGTTTAGATAAATTACCAGTGATAATTGAAAATATTGAAAGTGATGATGGGCCTCAATATCAATTAAAAGTAAATGAAGGTTACAAAAATATTTTTCAAGCATACAGATTAATGGTCAATAAATTAAATGACTCAATCAGTAATTTATTTTCAACTGAACCTCAGAATTTACTATCGCAAAGATTTGTTTCAGTTGAAATGCTTGATTTAACTAAACATAAAGAAATAATAAGTTTACTAACGAATGAAAAATTCCCACAATATGGTGATTTGGAATCCGATGATTCTTATATTCCTGATGAATGGAAAGATTATAATAGACACTTTTTAAATTTTGTATTAGCTCAGACTAAAATAACAGATCAGTTTTTAACAGCGATTACTAAGAACAAATCCAAACTTGAAAAAAAATTACTTGATGCCACTTCAGAGTCTCAAATAATCGAAGTGTTAAAGAAGTTTAGCGGAAGCTAATTTGTTTTTTCTTTCTCCCGCTGCAGCGCCTCAATTCGATTTTCGGTTGAGGCTTTTTTTATAGGATAGTTCGTCATATCTCATAAAAATGCTATTTTTAACAACCTACTCATTTAAAGTTCATTTTTTTTCTAATTAAAAGTTATTGGCTCTGTGCTAATTTTGATTCTTTATTTGGTATTCATTCTTGTCTTTTCTTTTCTTCAAAAGAAAGAATGGACACATCCTGTTTTCAAATCAAGCAAAAAAGTTTCTTGGCTGATCTCCGGTTTGTCGTTATACATGCTTTATCTCTCTGTAGATCAAGGGCAGTTATTGACTGGAATCATTGCGGAGTATGGCATGCAAGGAATGTGGATGGTTTGGGCGGGTTGGTTGGTAACTTTCGTAATACCCCTCGTTTTTGCTCCACTTTGGCAGAAAATGGATTTCATCACCGATAATCAATTTATCTTATTTCGGTTTCCTGGAAAAAGTGGGCGTATCCTTCACCTGTTTAGGGCAATTTATGTTGGAGGCCTAGTCGTTTCATTGTCTCTTTGTTTTCATGTGCTTGGTTTTGCTCGCGTACTTCAAACGTATTTTGATATGGACCCAAAACTTTCGCTTGCATTAACTGGTGTGGTATTATGCCTTTTTGCCTTGAAAAATGTATTTGATCTTAAATTGAAAATGGATGCTTTTCATTCGGTAATTTACTTATTGAGTTTCGTTATTATTTTCTACA
The DNA here is from genome assembly GCA_044377675.1 of Crocinitomicaceae bacterium. GTDB lineage: Bacteria > Bacteroidota > Bacteroidia > Flavobacteriales_D > Crocinitomicaceae > UBA952. The sequence continues at coordinate 14,245 of JBILYP010000026.1, read as the reverse complement.
CATTGTGGCACGCTGGCAATGGATGGGATGGTTTGTTTACCTTTTTTGAGCATCAACCACATAAAAAACAACTTTTGCCAGATTCAACAGATTCAAGCGCTTGGTTTTCGTTAGTTGTTTTTCTAGGGGTTCAATGGTGGAGCAGCTATCTTTTTGACGGTGGTGGTCCTGAAATGGCACGTTATACTGCTGTGAAAGGTAAAAGAAATGCAGTTCTTGCTGGTCTGGTTCCAATTATAATTTCCTTTGTAGTAAGTTTCTTTTTATTGGGCCATATTTTATTAATTTTAGGACTTTCCTCTGAAACGGGTAACCACGAAGTTCAGTACGTAGAACGTATTTTTGGCGTTGTTCCTGAAGCGCTGAAAGGTTTCGTATTATTAGGTTTTTTTGGAATGTTTATAACCACTGCTGAATCGTTAATGAATTGGGGCGCATCATTTTTAACTGTTGATGCCTATAAGGAATACATAGACCCAACTGCTTCGGATAAAAAAATGCGCGTTGTTTCATTTGCGGCAATGTTTTTATTGACATTCCTTGCTGTTGCATTTGCCTCGAGCATTGAAAGTTTGCAAAGTTTAGTGAAAATAACTTTTTCTATGGCAGCAGGCGTAGCTCCGGTGTATGTTTTACGATGGATTTGGTTTCGGATCAATGCTTGGTCTCAGTTGAGTGCCATGTTTAGTTCAGCTTTATTAACGATACTTTACCCAAGTTTGCATAAATCCTTACCATTAAAAGTTTTCCCAATGGAGGAATCTCGTGTGTTATTTGTCACCCTTTTTACCACATTAATTTGGTTGAGTATCACTTTTTTGACTACTAATCACCGTGAAGAAGTACGATTAAAGATGATGCCCATACTCGAAAGTCGAAAAGTGTTTATGAATCAATTTCTTCTTGCATTAATTCTTGGGATAATCTTTCTTGTGGTTACGTCTGGATGTTGGTGGTGGATTTTGAGTTAGTTTATTGGACGGTTCAATTTTATTAATGTTTCACTAGAAATAGTCTTTTCATTAAGGTTTTAGTGATTTTGAGTAGATATTCCTTTATTCGGTTAAGCCCATCTTTAAGCCATTCCTGACAGATAACTTCCTTTTCATTTCAAAATTCCTACCTTTGTCAAAAAACACACAATGCTATTATCAATGACTGGTTTTGGAAAAACGAATGGAGTATTTGGAGCCAAAAAGGTTTCAGTAGAAATTCGTTCATTGAATAGTAAGTCATTGGACCTAAACCTCAAGTTTGTTGGCCCATATAAAGAGTTTGAATCTGAAATTCGCAAAATTGTTGCAGAGCAATTGGATAGAGGTAAAATAGACGTTGGTGTTTATTTGGAAAGTGCAGGTTCTATAGATGCAGGCACGATAAATACAGAGTTAGCTGTCCATTATTTCAATCAAATAAAAATATTGAATGAACAATTAGGAAATCAACCAGCTGATTATTTATCATTGATTTTAAGGATGCCTGATGTAGTTAGCAATCAATCTATTGAAGTTTCTGAAGAAGAAAAAATGTGGGTGCTAGATTTGCTAAGTCAAACATGTTTGGCACTAAATAAGTTCCGTCAACAAGAAGGAGAGGTACTCGAACAAGATTTAACCGATCGAATTTTAGCAATTAAAAAAGGTTTGCAGGAGATACCGCAATATGAGGCTGAGCGCATAAAAACGGTTAAAGAACGCATTCAAAAAGGATTACAAGATTTGGCACACGCATCAGTGGATCAAAATCGCTTGGAACAAGAAATGATTTTCTACATTGAAAAAATGGATGTTTCAGAAGAAAAAATCAGATTATTGAATCATTTAGATTACTTCCTTGAAACAATGAAATTACCATTGTCAGGCAAAAAATTGGGTTTTATTGCCCAAGAAATTGGAAGAGAAATTAACACCTTGGGTAGTAAATCCAATCATGCTGCCATGCAAAAAATAGTTGTAGACATGAAAGATAATTTGGAGAAAATAAAAGAACAAGTTTTAAATACCTTGTAGAAATGATGGAGAATAAAGCAGGAAAGTGTATTATTTTTTCAGCTCCTTCAGGTGCAGGTAAAACAACAATCGTTCATCGATTATTAAATGAAATTAATTCGTTGGAGTTTTCTGTTTCAGCTTGCAGTCGTTTAGCTAGACCCAACGAAAAAAATGGCGAGGATTATTATTTTTTGGGTGTTGAAGAATTTCGAAAGAAAATCAACGAACAAGCTTTCATAGAATGGGAGGAGGTGTATCCCAACAATTTTTATGGCACGCTAAAATCTGAAATTGAACGAATTTGGTCGCATAATAAGGTGGTTGTTTTTGATGTCGATGTAGTGGGAGGATTAAATTTGAAACACTTTTTTGGCTCCAATGCGTTAGCTGTTTTTGTTCAGCCACCCTCTGTCGAGGTTTTAGAAGAGCGATTAAGGTCAAGAAAAACGGAGTCTGAAGAAAAAATTCACATGCGCATTAGTAAAGCGACTTTTGAAATTAATCGGGCGAAAGAATTTGATTATATCCTGATAAATAATAATTTAGATGTAGCAGTGGCAGAAATTAAAGAACGCATTATACAATTCATTACAACATGAAAATAGGATTGTATTTCGGAACATATAACCCGATTCATGTTGGTCATTTAATTATTGCCAATTATATGGCTGATTATACGGAATTGGATCAGGTTTGGCTGGTTGTTACTCCTCAAAATCCGCTCAAAGAAAAATCTTCCTTATTGGCTGATTTCCACCGACTATCAATAGTGAAGGAAGCGATTGATGAAAACCCAAAATTACGTGTTTCAGATATTGAATTTAATTTATCAAAACCTAATTACACAGTAAATACATTAACGCATTTGCAGGAAAAATTCCCTGAACACGAATTTGCAATAATCATGGGTGAAGATAATTTGCGAACATTGCATAAATGGTTTAATTACGAAATCATCTTGAATAATCACATGATTTATGTTTATCCTCGAATTGTTGCGGAAGATGAAGACCCACAAACCAATGACTCAACGTCCCTGCGTAAACACCCGCATATTGTTTTTTGTAAAAATGCTCCTGTAATGAACGTCTCAAGTACTTTTGTTCGACAAGGAATAAAAAAAGGAAAAGACGTGCGTTATTTATTGACAGAACCGGTTTATAAGTACATCGAAGAGATGCATTTTTATAAAAACTAACCGGAAATAAAATTCTTAAGTAGAGTTAAGCCTGCTTCATGACTTTTTTCAGGATGATATTGAACTCCCAGAATATTCTCTTTTTCTACTGCCGAAGTGAATTCATAGTCGTAAGTTGTAGTATGTAAAATGTCTAATTTTTCAGTACATAGAAAATGAAATGAATGCACAAAATAAAAGGATTCTTCATCGGATAGTCCAATATTAATGGAGCTTTCTTTTTGCTTTTGAATGGAATTCCATCCGGTATGCGGAACCTTGAACTTAAACGTATCCGATACAGAAAATGGAATCACCTCTGCATCAAACCAGCCAAGTCCCTTACTGTCTCCTTCTTTACTCGTACGTGCCATTAATTGCATTCCTAAACAAATTCCTAAAACGGGAGTTTTTTTTACTAGAACAGCTTCATTTAGTGATTCAATGAGATTCAATTCTTTCAGGTTTTGCATGGCTTTTCCAAAATGCCCCACCCCGGGAAGAATAATGCGATCAGCACTCAAGATATCATCAGCTTTTGAGGAAATGCAATATGAAAAACCTAGAAGTTTCATTTTTCTGGCAACAGAATGAATGTTCCCCATTCCATAATCTATTATTACAATTTTCACAAGGTAAAAGTACGAGCTTAAATTTAATCTTGCAATTTGCTGAGAAAGTTTGCCATTAATTGATTTGATATTACATTTACATTTCAATAAAGAAGTATGTATCGACCTCGAATTATTCCCGTTTTGTTGCTGAAAAATTTGGGGTTAGTAAAATCTATCCGATTTAAGGACTATAAATACATTGGAGATCCCATTAATGCAGTGAAAATATTCAATGAACTGAAGGCGGATGAATTGGTTTTTTTAGATATTGAAGCAACAAAACAAAACAGATTGATTTCGTTGGATTTTGTGCGAGATGTGGGAGAGGAAGCGAATATGCCTTTTGCAGTGGGAGGTGGCGTTTCATCATTGGAAGATATTCAAAAATTAATTCAAGCAGGTGCTGAAAAGGTGATTATTAATTCAGCTGCCTTGAATCCTGGTTTTATTGAGGAGGCAACAAAAGAGTTTGGTTCTTCCACTATATCAGTCTGCATTGATTACAAAAAGAAACTGTTTGGTGGAACAAAAACTTGGATTCATTCAGGTGTAAAAAGCACCAAATTCTCACCTATTGAGTTTGCTCGAATGATGCAGGATGCAGGTGCAGGCGAACTAATAATACAATCTATTGAAAGAGATGGAACGATGGCGGGATATGACTTGGATTTACTAAAGTCAATATCTCAATCTGTTACAATTCCCGTTGTTGCTTTAGGTGGAGCAGGAAAAATAGAACATCTTTCTCTCGCGATTAATGAGGCACATATGAACGGTTTAGCAGCAGGAAGTATGTTTGTCTACCAAGGATCCAATCGCGGTGTTTTAATAAATTATCCTGGTAAGAAGGAAAAACAAGATGTTTTCCGCTAAAAAAGTGATGTAAAAGAATTGTTTTAAATTATTTTCACATTACTTTTGCATAGTGAATAATCATGAATATCAGATATGTACGCGTTGCGTAATGGATACAACAGATCCTGATATTCACTTCGATGACAATGGGGTCTGTATTCATTGTACGGATTTTCTTAGTATTCGATCCCATTACAATTACAAAGGAGTAGAAACGGATAAAAATTTCCTTTCTCTAATTCAGCAAATAAAACAAGCAGGCAAAGGTAAAAAATACGATTGTATTGTTGGTTTGAGCGGAGGTATCGATAGTTCATATGTTGCATTTATTGCAAAAAGAGAAGGGTTGAGGGTACTTGGAGTGCACCTTGACAATGGATGGAATTCAGAAGAAGCAGTATTGAATATTAGAAATATTGCTCGAATTTTAGGTATTGACTATGAAAGTTATGTATTGGATTGGGAAGAATTTAAAGAAATACAATTGGCATTTCTAAAAGCTTCAGTTCCAGAAGCAGATACACCAACAGATATTGCAATTTTATCCGCTTTACACAAAGTCGCAGCTAAATATGGAGTAAAGCATATTATTAGTGGCGGTAATTTTGCTACTGAGGGGATATTACCTAAATCTTGGCATTATAACGCGAAAGATTTGACTTATTTTAAACACATACACAAGAAATTCGGAAAAGGAAAGATTAAGTTTTTTCCATTATTTGGCTTCCGAACGGAGATGTATTATAAGTTTATTAAAGGTATTAAAATGACTTATTTACTGAATTTTGTTCCGTATAATAAAGATTCAGCTATTGAGGTATTAACTAAAGAGTTGGATTGGAAAAATTATGGAGGGAAACATTATGAATCAAAATATACTGGTTTCATTCAATCCTATTATTTGGTCAAGAAGTTTAACTTAGATTATCGTAGAGCAACTCTTTCCAGTCAGATCTGTGTTGGTTCTATTTCAAGGGATGCAGCATTGGAAATTTTAAAATCTCCATCATTTAATGAAGCTACGGTTGAAAAAGAAATGGAATATATTTCTAAAAAATTAGGTGTTTCACTCACTGAATTCAAATCCATTATTGATCTTCCTAGCCATTGGTATAAGGATTATCCAAATGATGAAAAATGGTTGGGATATATTTATGATACCTATCGTAAATTATTTAAAAAAGAAAAATTAGGAAGTTTTTAATATCCTGCTAAGGCATTTAAAACTGGTTCCATTAAAGGTACAATTTCATACTTGGCACAAGTGTAATTGTGTATTGATATGGAAAATGCAATATTCTTTCCATTTTGTGAGTTTATAAATCCTGAGTATGCCTTAACACGGGTTAATGTTCCACTTTTTGCTTTGATTTTTCCTTGTCCCATCTGACCTGCACAAACAGATGTTAATGTCCCGGAAACTCCAGCAACTGGTAAACTACTTAAAAATGTAGTGAAGTATTTACTTTTATATATATAATTGAGCATCTCAACATAATGAGAGGGGCTCATGGCATTGTTTCTGGACAATCCACTTCCGTCTTTAATGAACAGCCCTTTTGAATTTATTTTTTTCGACCAAAAATTTTCTATTTGTTGCAGCCCATTGTCTGTTGTGCCTAATCCGGTTTTTTCATAGCCAATTAAGTTCACTAATCCTTCAGCAAAAAAATTGACGCTATGCATATTGGTTTTTTTTATTATGTCCAATAGTGGTGTTCCTAAATATGTATAAACAAGTTTTAAGCTAGTATAATTGGGAGATTTTAAATCTTCTTTTCGTACCGATTTGGCAGAATTTACTTTTATCCCTCGTTTGACAAGATAGTTTTTTAATACAATTGCAAGTTGAAATTCAGGGTCCGGCATAGCACTTTTTACTTGAAAACTGGACTGGTAGGCAGGCAATAGGCCTTTTCCAAAACGGTCATATGAGTAAGGACCTCCATATAAGTATGCATTATCGACTGAATTTCCAGATGCTTTAATGTAATTATGAAAAGTTAACCCAGGAAGTTCTGGAAAAGTTTTAACCAAATTGGTTGTTGTACCAGCAGCGCCTGTTTTGAAATAGTAATTCATTATATTGTCGTAAAAACATATTCCACTGGGAGGTGCTCCGTACGTGTTTCCATGATCTGACCAAGCCCAACCATCTGGCGCCCCATCATAACCAAATTCACTGCCATCGGCGATTATTGCACCATTTATTTCCTTGATTCCCATTTTCATTAAAGTGTCTGCCCATTGGTTTAAGAACTCTAATTCAAGGCCATCTGTTGTGAAATATTTACTTCCCAATGAAATGTCGCCACCACCTCGCACCCACAAATCGCCCTTCAAGATGCTATCTGCAGAAATAGTTCCGTCTATGTATATCCGTGTTTTAGCTTGATAATTTGGTCCAAGCATTTCTAGTGCTGTGAAGGTTGAAAACAATTTAGCATTTGATGCACTTGCTTGACTTGTTTTGTGATTCCATTTTGCCAAAGTGTCTTTTGAGTCTAGATCGACAGCAAAAAAAGTGAGTGTTGCATTTTCAAGTTGCGGATTTTTTACAAGTTGTTCCAATTTTTCTTGAATTTTGTTTTGTCCAAGTACATAATTGGTAAGAATTACAATAACAAAAAATACGTAACTTCGCATGGATTAAATTTTATTACAAAATAATAATTTTCATTCAATTAAAAAGATAAATTTTCAAATTTGACTGAAAAAAGAAAAATTAAAGTTTTACGTATCATCAATAGATTTAATATTGGTGGACCAACGTATAATGCCACATTTCTTACTCGGTTTATGTCGGATGATTTTGAAACTTTACTCGTGGGTGGGTTGCCTGAAAAAGATGAGGCCGACTCTTTACACATTTTAGAGGAGTATGGTGTTGAGGCTATCTATCTTCCTGAAATGAAGAGAAAGCCAAGTTTCTTTAGTGATAGAAGAGCGTTGAAAAAAATCAAAAAAATCATCCAAGAATACCAACCAGATATCGTGCATACACATGCTGCAAAAGCGGGTGCTCTCGGAAGAAAAGCTGCTTTTGATTGTAAGGTTCCGGTGGTTGTTCATACTTTTCATGGACATGTATTTCATTCCTATTTTGGTAGAGTAAAAACAAGTATCTACAAGTTTATTGAGCGTAGACTAGCTTCAAAATCAACAGGTATAATCACAATTTCTGAAACACAAAAAAAAGAAATAGTGGAAGATCATAGAATCTCACATCCAGAGAAAACAAAGGTGATTCCACTCGGTTTTGATTTGTCTAAGTTTAATTCAAACCTAGAAGAAAAAAGAAATGTAACAAGAAACAGGTTTGAACTTAAGGATGAGGAAGTTGCAGTGGCTATAATTGGACGATTGGCTCCTGTAAAAAATCATTCCTTGTTCTTTGAAATTGTTAGACTGATTCATCAAAAAACGCAGAAGAAACCTGTCTTTTTTGTTGTTGGAGATGGTGAACTTCGTGATTATGTAGAAGAACAAATCAAGGAATTGAATGCTTTAGGCGTGGATATTCGCTTTACCTCTTGGATAAAGGATATTGCAACTTTTAATGCAGGAATGGATGTAATTTGTTTAACCTCTAAAAACGAGGGCACACCTGTTAGTCTTATCGAATCCCAGGCAGCGAATGTACCTGTGATTACCACAGATGTTGGTGGTGCACGGGATATTATTGCAGACAATTTAACCGGATTTATTGTTCCTTCTAATAATGCACGTATATTTGCGGACAGATTAATTGAGTTAATTGACAATGAACCACTTCGAATAGAAATGGGAATGCGTGGTTGGCCTTTTGTGAAGGATGCCTTTCATTATACTCGGTTAGTAAAAGACATGGAAAAATATTACAAACACTTGTTATCGCTGTCTAAATGATTAGATATAGTAGACTGATTTTATTTTTTGTTTCAGCCTGTTTAATTCTACAAAGTTGTAGGTTTTGGACAAATGTCAATAGTAATCAAATGTTTAAAATTCCAAAAGATGGTAGTTTTCAATTTGATTCATTGCAAATGCAACCCTCTGAAGACTATAAAATTGGTCCTGGTGATCGGTTTTCATTTTTCATTTCAACCAATAATGGAGAAAAAATCATAAATGGACTTTCCGGGGTAAGTGGCATAGGTGGACAAATGTTAGTGCAAAACAACAACTTGATGTTAGATTACCTTGTTAGACGAGATGGAACGGTTGAGTTGCCCGTAATTGGGGTTTATCCTGTTTCAGGTCTTACTGTTGTTCAATTGGAGGACTCGCTTACAAAAACATTGGCTAAAAATTTTCAATCTCCTTTTGTTCAAATTCGATTAACCAACCAGCGGGTTATTGTATTTCCCGGTAGGGGACAAGCACAAGTGGTATTACTACCCAATGTCAATAGCACCTTGCTGGAGGTGATTGCCCTTGCTGGAGGAATAGGAGATGATAGTTATTCAAATTCAATTAAGATTATGCGTAAAACAAAATCTAATAAGCGAGAAGTTTATAAAATTGATTTGTCAACTATTGAAGGCGTTAAAGACGCTGAGATGATTGTTCAGAGTAATGATTATATTTATATCGACTATAAGCCAAGGATAGCGAGTGGTGTTTTAACCGAAATCGCCCCATGGATAAGCTTATTTTCAACGAGCTTGACACTTTTTTTAATATTTTTACGCATTTAATAAATCATGTCTGTAGGCCAAGAAAAGAAACTAATAATTAATAAGGAATTCAATCCTAAAATTTTAGGAGAGATTATCTCTAGGCACTGGTATTTACCACTTATTTATATTGTTCTTTTTTCGATTATTGCATTTATATATTTGCGCTATACAAAACCAATGTATCAATCTTCTGCTGTTCTTCAGTTGGTTGAAGAAGATCAAGTTAAGCAAGCTTTAGGTGAGGGAGCACTGTCTGTTGGAACCAAGGGTTCAGATTTAAATAAAACGATTGAATTTTTGCGCTCTGAGTTTTTATTTGAAAAGGCAATCAGTAAATTGAATACTTCTGTAAGCGTTTTCTCCGAAGGTAAATTATTAACCAAGGACCTTTATAAATCCACAAGTTTTCAAATTACACCAATTCAAATTAAAGATTCATCTATTTGTGGCGTTAGAATTGACGTCAAGTACGTAAACAATCTTATTGAGTTAAAGTATTCGATAAAGGGTCAGGAAAAAATTATTCGGGGTATCTTGAATGGAAAGTTTAAAAATGAAGATTTTGAACTAAAATTTTCGGGTTCTGCATCTGAATTGGTTGAAACAGCTCAAGATAATAATTTATATTTTCTGATTAATAGAAAATATACAGTAATGAAAGAGTGGATGGCTAAACTAACTGTTATGCCAGTCGATCCTGCTGCAAAAACAATTCAAATTTCTTTTGATCATCACAATCCGACACTTTGTAGGGATGTTGTTCAGGTTGTTCTAGATGCCTTTTTTAAGTACGAGGAACAAATGGGCAAACAAAACAATAAGAAGGTTATTGGTTTTGTTGAAACTCAGTTAGATTCACTTTCACGTGTCCTTAAAGTGGCTCGAGATAGTGTGAATAATTTTCAACGGAAAGAAAAGATTACTGACCCTAAAACTGAATCTGAATCTGTTTCAGATAAGGTTAATGAATTAAAGAAAAAGCTCCTAGATGTTGAAGAAGAATTGGTTACGCTTTATTTAGTTAAAGGTAAACTGATGCAAGATTCAGACAAACTAGATGTGTATAAACTTATCCCAGAAATGATTGGGAAACGTAGTTTTGAAGGGTCATTGTTGCGTCAAATAGAAGATTTAAATAAATTATTAGAACGACGAGATGAATTGTTGAATGATGTAACAGAAGAGCATAATGAATATAAGAAAAATAAAACCAAAATTGAACAGCGCCAAGCATCCGTTAAAAAAAGTTTAACGGTTATAGAGGAACGCTTGAAGGGAGATGTTGGCCTAATTCAAGAAAAGCTTTCTGAGATGGAGGATCGCTTTTACAGTATGCCTGAAAAAACGTTAAAATATGATCGGTTAAAATACATTGAAGAATTGAATAACCGATATTTTACTCTTTTCACAGAGAAAAAAATAGAGTTTGCTTTGTCAAATGCAGGATATTCATCAGAAAATAGAGTATTAACTGCGCCTGTAATTCCGGAAACTCCGCTAAGTCCCAATGCGAAGCTTATTTATATCGTTACGATTGTATTTGGGGGTATAATTGGCTTAGCACTCATGATATTTAAATACCTCATCTATAATGAAATTGTTGATCCAGAAGATTTAATAAAGATGTTGCCAAAGCAAACGAATTTCCTTGGTGGAGTTCCTTTGTATAAACAGAAGATGAAATATTCTCAAGTAGTTGTAGCTGAATCATCAAAAAGTAGAATGGCTGAGGCAATAAGAAGTATTCGATCAAACATGAGCTTTATTAATAAGGATGCGAAAGTTATTGCTATTTCATCATCAGTATCGGGTGAAGGAAAAACCTTTGTTGCGTTGAACTTAGCCGGTATGATTGCTGTATCTGGTAAAACAACGGTTGTGTTAGATCTTGATTTGAGAAAGCCTAAAGTGCATTATGGTTTTGCTGCAGATAACATTGTAGGAATGAGTAATCTTTTGTCCAAAAACTCAGAGATTGAGGATGTCATTCAACATTCTCATATTGAAGGATTAGATTTTATTACAGCTGGTCCAATTCCACCCAATCCTTCAGAATTAATTCAGGGTAAAGAATTTCAAGAGGTGTTAGAAGAATTAAAGAAACGTTATGATGTTGTTATGATCGATAATCCTCCGGTTGGTATCGTATCTGATGGTATTCAAATATTAGCTGCGTCCGATATTCCAATTTATGTTTTTAAATCACATTATTCGAAACGAATATTTGTGAAACGAGTAGAGGAATTATTTGATGTTCAAAAATTAACATCTTTAAATATAATTTTAAATGGAATAGAAACTAAACGCTCATTCTACGGCTACGGCTACGGTTATGGCTACGGTTATGGCTACGGTTATGGCTACGGCAGTAGTTATGGTTATGGTTCAGGTTATTACACTGATGACGATGATGATGCGCCATTTTTAATCCGCATGTTTAAACGAATCAAAAATCTTTTATGGAAATCGAAAGAAAAGAAATAAGTGGGCTAATTGAATTTTTCCCAAAAACATTCGGTGACTCCCGAGGCTTTTTCATCGAATCATTTCACTACGAACGCTACTCAAAAATTCTTGGACCTATTAATTTTATTCAGGATAACATGTCGTCCTCTATTCGAGGAGTACTTCGAGGTTTACATTTTCAAAAACCACCATTTGCGCAAGGAAAATTAGTTTCAGTAATTCAAGGTTCGGTGTTGGATGTTGCAGTTGATCTTAGAAAAAACTCACCAACCTTCGGGCAACATGAAAAAGTAATTTTAACAGGGGAGAAAAAAAATCAATTCTGGATTCCAGAGGGTTTTGCTCATGGATTTGTTGCGCTGGAAGATAACACTATTTTTTGCTACAAGTGCACCAATTATTATCACCCTGAATCGGAAGTAACTATTTTATGGAATGATCGTACATTAAACATTGATTGGCAGATTGACAATCCAGTAATTTCGGATAAAGATAAAAATGGATTGATTTTCTCTGATTTTGAAAGCCCTTTTTAACAACAGATTAATTACCAATGAATGACTAACACTACTACTTTACACTACCTTCTTTTTTTTCTCGGCGCAGCATCAATATCTGTCATAAGTAATATTCTATTATTACGGTTTTCACAATCTCTTGGAATTAGAAATAAAAATGACGTTTTTGTAAGATGGAGTAATCAATCAAAACCATCTCTTGGCGGAATTAGTCTTTTTGCTGGGTTTTTATTTTCAACCTTTTTATCGTTAATGATTTTTCCTGATTTTAATATTTTTGGTGATATTAGTTATGTTGGGTTATTTCTTTCAGCATCTTTAGCTTTTACCATGGGACTGGCTGACGATGCCTATAATACAAAACCATTTTTTAAATTGTTTACTCAGATTTTTTGCGGAGTAATATTCTTGTTGACAGATATAAAGATTGATCTATTTCATATTCCAATGATTGATTCTGCACTAACAGTTATTTGGGTGATTACGCTGATGAATTCCCTAAATATGCTTGACAATATGGATGGTATTACGGCAACAACGGTATTTTTCACTTTATTGGCGTGCTTGACGAGTTGTTATGTTATTGGTAATCCTAGTAAACCATTTTGGCTGTTTACTATTGTCGCGATGCTTGGTGCTTTAGTTGGATTTCTGTATTTCAATATAAATCCATCCAAATTATTTATGGGTGATGCTGGAAGTCAATTTGTAGGTTTGTTTGTTGCCTTTTTCTCTATTAAATATTTATGGAATTTAGGTGCAACAACAGAGCAAAATTCTTGGATTAGTGTAATCATTACGCTTGTTGCACTTACTCCTGCTGCTGCAGATACTTTAACGGTTGTGATAAATCGATTGCGAGCTGGGAAATCACCAATGGTTGGTGGCAAGGATCATACGACGCATCATTTAGTTTATGCAGGTTATTCGGATATACAAGTTTGGTATATATTTTCATTAATCGGACTTTTATCATTCCTTTTTTCAGTATTAATTGTTTATTTAACCATTCATAATATTTTACTCCCAAATTTGTTTTTCATTCTGTTTTTTATTTTGGTGTTTATTCTATTGTATCGAAATACAATTAAATTTAAGCCCAAAGGGTAATCTTTTCTTTTTTTGTTTATTTTTGGTAGAGAATTTGCAAAGCACAGACAAATTCTTAATACATAACTTATGAAAACAATTTTCTTTTCGATTCTTTTATTTATGACTTTCGATTTCTTTAGTCAAGAATCTGATTTAAAACAACTTCCTTCCATCAATTTAGTAGATTTAAAAGGTAAGAAGGTAAACACGGCTACGTTAGGCTTTAAAGGTCCCGTTGTTATTAGTTTTTGGGCTACTTGGTGCTCTCCTTGTAAAAAGGAACTCAATACAATCCATGAATTATATTCGGATTGGCAAACAGAAACAGGCGTTACATTAGTTGCAGTATCAATTGATGATGAAAAAACAAAAAATTCTGTTTCAACATATGTAAATGGCAAGGCTTGGGATTTCGCTGTTTTACTTGATCCAAATGGGGATTTTAAAAGGGCAATGGGGGTTAATAATGTACCTCATACTTTCTTGATTGATAAAGACGGGAACATTGTATATTCACACAATAATTATGCTCCAGGTGATGAAGAAAAGTTATACGAAGAAATCAAGAAATTAGGCGCGAAATAGTTCAAATATGTTTTCGAAAATTACAGTAATTGTTTTTCTTTCTCTAACTTATCTTGGTTTTTCCCAGGATTTCACAAATGGAGGAACATTTACTGGAAATATAGAGTCAACTTTTCAATACTTGAATAGTGATACGCTCATTGGGGCTAATCAACCAGCAGAGAAAGGATTAATAAATTCATATATGAATGTTTTTTACACCAACAAAAACTTCAAGGCTGGAATGAGATTAGAATCCTATTTACCAAGAATTCAAGGATACCCAAATCGATTCGATGGAACAGGA
>JBILYP010000059.1:0-15055 GCA_044377675.1 Crocinitomicaceae bacterium | reverse complement strand
GGTGAATTTTATTCAATATCTCAGTATATGAAAAAAATTCCAAATTTCTTTTTTAGAATACGTAAGCGAGATATTGATAACAGTAATAATATAAAAATTACATATTCTAAGAAAAATAAAGAAGGCTATCCTTTGCTATTTGTAAATCCAAATAATAACAAACCAAATTTACGAATTGTTATCGTTGATAAAATATCTTCAACTGGTAAAGAGTTAAAAATTGTATGAAATCATTTAAAGAATATATTATAGAAGGCGGCACATCTGCTGAACGACAAGAGACTTCATTTAGAGACGCTGTTAAGGCTGCAGTTAAGAAAAATGGAGGTCAATCAATAACCATAAAGAGTGGTGATAGTTCTATAAAGGGAGTAATTAATGCCGAAAAATATTCTGGTAGACAGTCTAGCGGATCTGAACCATATACTGATATTCAATTATTCTTAAAAAACGGTAAAATTCTAAACGTTTCAATGAAAGGATCAAGCGCACCATCACTTGCTGGCGGTGGATTACGCGGAATTGAAGAAATTATACCTGGAATTGGTTATAAGTTTTATACTGCCGCATATAAAAAACACATTAAAAATAAATTAAAATATGCACAAAAACGTGCAGTAGGAAGATAACAAAATATGATTACATTTAAACAATTCAAATCAAAATTAGTAGAGGATACACTATCAGAAATATTTGATAGCATGTATACATTTGAAAGTCCTAAAAATTTCAAGGCAAAGGAAGTTTTTTATTCAATACCTGTTGATGGTATCGACATTAAAGTTCAATATACAAGTGAATATGCCGATCCAGTGCTGGAAGATAATAATTTAATTAAAATTGCATTCGGTCGTTTGTTAAAAACAAAACCGGCCAAAAATTGGACGCAAGAAAGTTGGATTAAAGTTGATACTGAGGAATTGTTATCATTAAAAAATCCAACAAAACTATTATCAACGGTTATTTATGGTACACTTACCGATTTTATTACAAAATATTTTAAAGAAGATTCAGAAAAAATATTAACAATTAGTTTTCATGGTGGTCTTACTGATACTGAAGATGATAAAAATGTTGAAATATCAAATTCAAAAAGGTCTCGGATATATCTGGCTATGCTTAAAAAATTACCAATACTTAAAAAGCATAACTTAACAGTATCCAATTTGGGAGAAGAAGGTATTGAAATTACCAATGATAACTAATATGATTACATTTAAACAACATTTAATCGAAGCGTCCTCTGAAGGAAAAAATTTGCACATGGTGCATATTGAGGATCAGGTACTTTATGGCGGAATAAAGGGTGCTCGTGAAGCAATTATTGCATTACGCAGCATGAGAGACATGTTAGCCGGAAGCAGTGCGCAGTCATATGACGTTGCTGCAAAGTTTGACGGCGCCCCAGCAGTATTTGTTGGAACTGACCCAACAGACGGTCGATTTTTTGTAGCTAAAAAGGGAATATTTAATAAAAATCCAAAGGTATATAAGAGTGAAAGCGAAGTTCGAGCAGATACAAGTGGAGACCTTGCAGAAAAACTTGTAGTTGCATATAACGAGTTTAAAAAATTGGGCATTAAGGGGGTGTTACAAGGCGACCTGGCATACACTCAAAAAGATTTAAAGGTTGAGCAGTTTGATGGCGTTGAATATCTTACTTTCCAGCCAAATACTATTGTATATGCAGTTCCGGCTGATAGCGCACTTGCAAAAACTATAAAGACCTCAAAAATAGGAGTAATGTTTCATACTCAATACTCCGGAGACTCGTTTGAGAGCATGAGAGCCTCCTATGGATTTGATTCTGGTACGCTTAAACGTACTCCAAATGTGTGGTTTTCTGATACCTATATACGTGACCTGTCTGGTAAGGCTACATTAACAGCACAAGAAACAACTGCTCTGTCTGCTGCACTAACACGCGCTGGAACGATTTTTCAAAAAATAAGTGGGTCGACCCTTCGTCAGATTGAGTCAGATCAAACTCTTGCACAAACATTAGAAACATTTAATAATACACTAGTGCGTCGAGGTGAAACAATAGTAGACACTGCTGCACATGTTCGCAACCTTCTTCAGTGGATAGGTGACAAATATGCAAAGGATATTGAGTCTAAAAAGAGTGAAGCCGGAAAAGCAAGTGCAACTGCAAAGCGTGACGAGTTTTTGAAGTTTTTCTCTGACGAAAACAAGAAAAACCTAGAACTAGTCTATGCATTACAAAATGCTATTGTTGAGGCAAAGCTTATGATTATGGTCAAGCTTGAAACACTTAAAAAGATGGCAACTTTTGTGCGCACCACTGATGGATTTAGAGTGTCTGGACAGGAAGGCTTTGCTATCAACGACCACATAAAACAAAACGTTGTCAAGCTTGTCGACCGAATGACCTTTTCAAAGAATAACTTTGATCCAAATATCATCAAAGGATGGGAAAGATGAGCGACTTACAGTCATTTAAAACATATCTTGAAAACTCTGGCTACTATCGTGGACTAGGAGACAGCACTGCTGATAAAAGACGCGCTCAGTTTAATCGTCAAGCTGATTTGTCAGATGATGATCCTGACTCTTATAAACCTGCCCCAGGTGATGCCCACGCAAAAACAAAAGTTTCGAAATGGACAAAAGCCTATGCAGACAAATACGGCATGGACGAAGATGAAACTCTTGCCGAGGCAGAGATCGAAGCTCTTCGTAAAAAGTCAGAAAAAACGGGAATCGCCTATGGCATTCTTAAAAAAGTATTTGATCGTGGTATGGCTGCATGGAAAACTGGTCATCGTCCCGGCGCCTCACAACACCAGTGGGCATTCGCGCGGACAAATTCTTTTATTATGGGTGGACCTACTCAAAAGACTACAGACGCCGACCTGTGGGCGCAGCATAAGGGTAAATAAGTATAAATATATAATCTGCATATGAAAAAAGAATTACGTTTAAAAGATTTGTTAACTGTTGACCCCACGGGCGGTTCATATGTCTATGATCCGCTCGATATTATGATCACTGCATACAAGAAACGTAAACGTGACTGGATGATAAGTGAAACTGATCCAGAATGTGAATGTGAAGAAGAAGACTGCGAATGCGACTGTGAATGTCATAACATAGAAGAGTCCGTCTATGATACAATGTCAAAATATGAGTTGGGCGCAGAACTGCGTCGTATTAATAAAGAAATTGAAACTCTTAAAAAACAAGATGCTGACAAAGCAACCGCTAATAAAATTAGTATTTTAACAAATGCACGTGACTCAGTTTTAAGTATGTTAAAAGAGGATGTGGTAGCTGAAGAGTTAACTCTTCAGCAGCGCCTAAAGCGTCGTCAAATTATGAAGCGACTTAAGAGTCGAATAAAGATTGGTCGCATAAAGGCATCACGGCGCCGGGCATCATTCGCGGTCTTAAAGGCACGTGCTAACCGTGCAGCACGTGCCTTAATCGCAAAGCGTTTGCTTGGCGGAAAAAATAAATCGGAAGTTTCATTTGCTGCGCGATCACGAGTAGAAAAGGCACTAGCGAGTAGAAAAAATCTTATACAGGCAATGGCTTCCAAACTATTACCTCAAATACGGGCCCGCGAAACTAAGCGTTTTAGTCAAAAATAATACTATGAGCATTCAATTAAAATCGTTTAAAACGTACACTGAAGAAAAAACTTCAGAAATTATAGTATCTTTTGGTCGCTTTAACCCCCCTACAAAGGGGCATGAAGAAAATATTGAGGCTATAGCAAAGCTCGCAAAGGGGAAACCATTTAGAATATATGCGTCTCAAAGTGAAGATCCAAAGAAAAATCCACTTGGTTACGAAGAAAAGATTAAGTTTATGCGTAAAATGTTTCCTCAATATGGGCGTAACATTATACTCGATCGATCTGTTAAAAATATATTTGACGTAGCTACAAGCACATATGACGAGGGATATACCCGTTTTACGGTTGCTGTTGGAAGTGACCGTGTTGAAGAGTTTAAAGGCCTGCTGCGTAAGTATGATGGAATAAAGGGCTCGCACGGCTATTATAAATTTCCTGATGGCATAAATGTAGTATCAACTGGTCAGCGTGACCCCGATGTTGACTCTCATACTGGTACAAGTACATTTGCTGTTAGCGCTAGTAAAATGAGAAGCGCAGCAGCTGAAAATGATCTCGAAACGTTTGCAAAAGGATTACCAAAAACGTTTGGCGATGCTAAAGAACTTTTTAATGCTGTTCGTAAAGGTATGGGACTTAAAGAAAGCCATAACTTTAGAAAGCATGTACAATTTGATACACTAAGTGAACAGCGTGAACTTTACATCTCTGGTAAAATTTTTAACGTTGGTGATGTTGTAATTTGTAAAAGAGATAGCAGCAAATATACAATTGAAAGTCGTGGTCCAAACTACGTAACGTGTGCCTCACTTGAATCTGAAAAGGGAGTTAAATTTTTTATCCATGACATTATGGAAACTGCATTAGACGAAAAGTCTGAAACCTGGGAAGCGGGTTATGACCGTCGTGTTGTAAAAGTTACAGATCCAGAACATTTAAAAGCCGGTCATAAATGGAGAATTAAAGGCAAAGATGACTCTTCTCGCACAATTAAATATTATACTAAAAAGCCAGACTTTGAAGAATATACAGCACAAATGAAAAGGGTAGCAGGTCATGAATTTGGAACTAGATGAAGAATATGGTGCCGGTTTTGAAGGCACAAAAGCATTATTGTATAAATACCTAAAAGATACACCCGGACAAAAAATAATAAAATATATGAACAAAACACAATTTAAAATTAATCCATCAGATTATAAATGTAGTTCGGAAAAATCACAGTTTGGTGGTTATCGTCCACTTATTACTAACAGGTACACCGGTAAAACCGCGTACCTTGCAGCAGCTTCTTATAACACTCAAGCTGAAGCTAAGGACCATGCTGAAAACTATTTGGATCAATATGCTCGTGGTATTAGTGAGCCTAGGGTTCCAATTAAAGGCACATATGTTAAGGAAGGTGTTGATCTTGAAGAAGCCATTAACATTAATGATTATATGGCAACTTCGGAAAAATCACAATTTGGTGGATATAGACCACACGTTGTTAGTAAAGCCGGCAAGACTATGTATCTCGGTCAAGCATCTTATAACACTCCAGCTGAAGCAAAAGATCATGCCGAAGACTATTTAAAACAATACTCTCGTGGCATTAGTGAACCTAGGGTTCCAGTTAAAGGCACATATGTTAAGGAAGGTGTTGATCTTGAAGAGACTGTTGATTTCCGCACGATGAAAGATGCCAACCTCAAGCAGTGGCTCAAAAGAAATGATACCGATGATAGTGTATCTGCCGTCTTTGGAGCTCAGATCTTGGCAGCCAAGAAGGAAGCTAAACGTCGTGGCATCGATTTTAATGAAGGATCGGGAATAAAAGAAGATGCTGTACAAGAAGCCGTTTCAATCAGTTTCATTGATGATCTACTTGATGCGGCCACCAAAGTGCAAAGTAAAAATAAGCAATTACGTCATGGCCAAAGTATAATGATTGCTTTGAAAGACATGAACTCAAAATTGTATTCTGATGTTACCGGCACCGATTATGATCCGTTTTATAATGATAAGAAAATTCCAGCATTACTGAAACATTTAAATCCTAATTGGAAGTTTTCTGAAATTAATGAAGCTCGTAGTTTTGAAACGTTTGATGATAAACACCTTAAGATGTGGTTAAATATAAACTGGACAACCGCTCGCGTGGGTGATCAGTTTGCAAAGGAGCTTAAAGCTGCTGCTGCTGAGGCTAAGAAACGCGGTCTTAAGTGGATGACAGAAGAAATGATAAGTAATGATAAACTTAAGGAGCAAGTTAGTCTTAAAGTTCTTCGCACCATGAAAATTGTTTCACTTGCTACTGGTTGCATTGACACCGGAGCGCTCTATGAATATGCACTCACTTCTCCTACATATTCTTCACTTGTAGAGCTAAAAGAAAACTTTAATAAATATATTCAAGGCGCATGAAAAAATTATCTGAAATATTAGCGTCGAATGACGCAGTCATTACTGAAAAGGTGTACACTAATTATAATGATTTTAGTACCCAACACAAAAAGATGTATCCTTCACATACTGAAGTACAAATAAAGGCTGCATGGGAAAAATATTTAAATGCTGATACCACTGCATCCATTCGCTCAGCAGATAAGGTTGATCGCGCAGCGAGAGCCAACGCCTGGAAAGCAGTATTTCGCGGCCTAAGAGAAGCTGAAGACGTTGAACCAAGCGATAAGACTGGTGAAACTCTTACGTTTCTAGAAGATATTTGTGAAATGGCAGACGAGATTTATAACACCCTCTCTGAATATGACGAGATTGACGACGAAACTCATGCCATTATTTCACAAATCTATATGTCAATTGATAATGCATATGAGTCTATTGATGCCAAGTATGACATACAGGTAGATAATGATGACTATGAAGTTTCTGAAAGCATTGTTGCTGAAGAGGCTGAGTCCCTCGACGAAGAAATTGATATGAATCGCTTTAAGCAATTGGCATCAACTGGACTTGTATCAAAAGAGGATCTTCCTAAACTTATACTTGCTATGCGTTCGTTGGATGCTGATAAGCCTCTATCACTGTCGCAAAAGGATCTTATAAATTCGACCTTTCAGTCTCTTATAGCAGTTATAACAGGTGATACTAGCATTCTTACAAAGGTAAAAAGTAACGTTGCAAAAAATTAATCCTATCTCACCTTAACCTATATCTAATCATCCGTTCCGGAACCTTCGGGATGCTGGTTTTATATAGGATATTTGGGAAGCTTTTATTGAATGGAATTTATATTATTATATCAAACAAATTTAAAATGTAAATAACAAAATGCCACACTATACCAAAGATCGC
Organism: Crocinitomicaceae bacterium; assembly: GCA_044377675.1. Taxonomy (GTDB): domain Bacteria; phylum Bacteroidota; class Bacteroidia; order Flavobacteriales_D; family Crocinitomicaceae; genus UBA952. The sequence goes on along the minus strand of JBILYP010000059.1, from coordinate 8,157 downwards.
ACTCTTTCTCGCAAGATTGAGGATTATCTCGACAATGGATTTACCAGCAATGCTACTTCATCGGCAACGTCTACTTCAACTGCATTTGATGGCTTTGGCCGTGCCCGAGTAGCCGAACCATATACACTATTTGACAGTCAACATCGTTATGTCGAAAATAATAAATGGAATAATTCTCTGTCTGGTACTGGGGCGTCAACATATGTTGAAAATGAAAGTGCAGTAAACCTTACTGCGCCCGCAGGCGCAGGGACTGTGATACGACAAAGTAATGTAGTATTTCCATATCAGCCAGGCAAGTCATTGTTGCTGATGTATAGTTTTTCTTTTAGCACAGCTGTATTGACCAACTCCAAAACAGTTACACAAAAGATTGGTTATTTTAATGCTGACAATGGAATATTTCTTGAACAAACAAATGGTGCGCCTAATGCAGTAACACCACGTAATGGTGGTGGATTGCGCCTTGTATTGCGCTCGGACAGTGTTACTGCCGGCACTGGTAGCTCAGTTGATTTTGCGGTTGAACAAGCAAATTGGAATGGCGATAAGTTTAATGGCACTGGAACTAGCGGCCGAACACTAGATGTATCAAAGGCTAATATCTTCTGGATGGATATTGAATGGCTTGGTGTTGGTGATGTACGATGTGGTTTTATTGTCGATGGAAAAATGGTGGTAGCACATACATTTCATAATGATAATTTAAATGCTACTTCTTATATGACAACAGCAGTATTGCCTATAAGATATGAGCTGACCAACACTGGAACAACCAGTCCATATGTTAAGCAAATATGTAATACTGTAATTAGTGAAGGCGGTTTTAATCCAACTAGCATTACATACAACCAATTAGCATCAACTAATATATCAAATGCCAATCTTCGTATTGCTGCCACGGATGGGTTATTTTATAATGTAGTTTCAATACGATTGACTACAGGCAAAACTGATGGTATAATTATTCCTACTGACGTTGAATTGCTAGGAGAAAGTAATAAATCATATCAATGGGCTTTACTTCGCAATGCCACATTTGGCACCGCTCCTACATGGGCAACACATGCACATTGTGCGACAACCGAATTTACGACTAGTGTATCAACCATCACTGGTGGTGTGTTGGTTAAGACTGGATATTTCACGAGTAATAGTGGAAGCGTTGGTGCAACTATTGCTGGTGATATTGCATTACAACTTGGAAGAACTATAGCTGGAGTGTCTGACACATATACTGTTGCAATTACATCAACTGGCACAAATACAAAATATACAGGCAGCCTTGCATGGTATCAAATCATATGAAAAGTTTTAAGCAATATGTGCTTGAAGAGACTGAGTATGATGGTCGACAAGTAACTCTTAATAATCCATTTCGCAGTACTGACGAAAAACATAAATTTTATGTCTATGTACGCAACGAAAAGGGCAATGTAATTAAACTTGGATTTGGTGATCCAAAGGCAGAAATTAAACGAGACGACCCAGAGAGATTAAAAAACTTTCGTGCCCGGCATCAGTGCGATACTGATCTCGGTCCAAAGTGGAAAGCTCGTTATTGGAGTTGCAAATTTTGGGAAAAGGGACAGACTGTGACTGATTTATTGTCGAAATAAAAAGCGATATAAATTATATTATGCAGTTGGTAAATGAGTTAAATGATAAAAATTTTTTAGTCTATGCTGCTAAACATTATAACAACCCCCGTTGCTTAGACATAAAGGAGTTTCATGACGACCTATCTCATTTAAAGTATATTAAAAAATTATTTAAGAAGTATCAGGACAAGAACATACTTCAGGAGCGATTAATATTAAACCATATTATTATATTTCATAATATGTTTTATCCTGAAGCTGCAACTCGTATGTGTTTTAACCGAGTAAATGAACACAGCTGGCCCGCATTAAAAACCTTCTTGCTATACTTAAATTATATTCCAGAAGGAGAGTATATAAATATACCTATTGACCTATACGTAGCTCGAACACTTCAAAGAATTTAAAAATATGGGACTCCTAACACGCACAACAGACACAGTTTACGCATTTAGATTTTTGCGTCTACTCACCACACCATGGATAAAAACTGGAGCCTATAAAATGGGACTTATAGATGCAGATGGCAAAGTATTAAGAAAGCCAGAAACAAGTGAAGAGAAAAGTAAGTATAACATTTTTCATAAACTAGTGTTTAACCTTAAGCGAATGCTTAACGTACTCCCTTTCGGTAAAACTACACTTGCTTCATATTTTGCGGCTCTATATCTCATAAAAGAAAAAACTGGAATTTCTGATAGGGCGTTGGCGAAAGCTCTAAAAGAAACCACTGGGATTGATCCGCGTACTATGCGGCTTGAAGAGTCTTTTTGGTATCTCGCTGAAGATAATAGCTTACGCGCAGGAACATATACATTGGTACGAGACTTGCCATTAAGATTAACGGGAGAAGTATTAGCCTACAAGAAAACGGCAATAGTTGTAGAGGAAAACTCCGCGCCGGTTGGAAATATTTTTGGCATAAATGTATTTTGCGCCACGCATTGTAAAACAAAGCAAAAGGTACTCATAACTCAACACGATATTACTCAATGAAAAATGAAGAAGTAGTTACTGGTGACGTTGCAATGCCAGCGTCAGACTATCCTAAAAGTGGAGCGACGTGGAGACTGTTTAATGTACCCACTGATATTTTTAGGCGCTTCGAAACGGGACGAAATAAATTTGAACGTTGGAGTAAGTATCTAAATATGGAAGATGAGCAACAAAGGGCGCTGTATAGTTATGCTAAAAATAATAGCAAACACACAATTGTGCTACGTGACTCTACAAATGGTGCACTTCGTAGTATACGTAAACGTGCTATGAATGAATCACACGAAGTGTAAAAAAAGATTTACACTTCACCTTTTTTGTATATAATACATATATGCTACATAGCATAAACATTTTCCAATATGAATACCACACAACACAGCATCTTTGAAGAACAAATAAGTCGTAAACCTAACTATTATCCATGGACAGAACAGTTCATTGAGGCAATGCACAATGGTTTTTGGACCGACAAAGAATTCAATTTTAAGAGTGACGTTCAACAGTTTAAGGTAGAACTTAACGATCAGGAGCGCGAAATCGTTGTGCGTACCCTCTCGGCCATTGGACAAATTGAGGTTGCGGTAAAAACGTTTTGGGCTAAACTTGGGGAGAACCTACCACATCCTGCCCTTCAGGATCTTGGTTATGTTATGGCAAACACTGAGGTAATTCATAACAATGCATATGAGCGCCTTCTCTCGGTCCTAGAATTAGAGGATATTTTCGAGGAAAACCTTAAGCTTGAATGGATTCAAGGACGAGTCAAGTACCTTCGCAAATACACCCATCGCTTCTATAAGGATTCTAAAAAGCAGTATCTGTATGCGATCATCCTCTTTACGCTCTTTGTTGAAAATGTTTCGCTCTTTTCGCAGTTCTATGTAATCAATCACTTTGCTCGTTTTAAGAATGTTATGAAGGATACTGATCAGCAGGTAAAATATACTCGTAACGAAGAAAACATTCATGCATTGGTTGGCGTTCAAATTATTAATACCATTCGCCAAGAGCATCCCGAGTTGTTTGATGAGGAACTTGAGAAGCGTATTGCTGATGCAGCGCAAGAAGCTTTTTCTGCCGAGAGTAAGATTGTGGATTGGATGGTAAATGGAATTGATGAAAAATCCTTGTCAGCACCTATCCTAAAGGAGTTTATTAAGAATCGTATCAACGAGTCCATGAAACAAATCTCGATGCCAGCACCATTTGTAGATATAGATCAAACATTGCTATCAAAGACTGTCTGGTTTGATGAAGAGCTACTTGGAAACAATATGACGGATTTTTTCTCGTCGAGACCAGTAGAATATTCTAAGAAAAATCAATGTTTTGACGAAGATTCAATATTTGGTGATTGAGTAAAAAAAATGAGTGAAGCATGGGCTCGTCGGAAGGCTGCAAAATTGGCTTTAGAAAAATGATATATAACTTTAGATTATGAGTAACAAGGAAATTTATTGGCTAAACAAGGACTCGCAAAAATTTTTAGAGCGTGGATATTTAATTGAGGGAGAAACACCAGAACAGCGAATTCGAGACATTGCTGAGGCAGCGGAACGATATTTGCAGATTCCTGGATTTGCAGATAAGTTTGAATCTTATATGCATCGGGGATTCTTCTCACTATCTTCACCAGTCTGGAGTAACTTTGGCCGTGAGCGTGGTTTGCCAATCTCTTGTTTTGGCTCTTACATTGACGATCGCCTTGAGGAAATTGTAGGCAATAAGCTTGCCGAAATTGGAATGATGACCAAATCGGGTGGTGGCACCTCAGCATATTTTGGCGCTTTGCGTAGTCGTGGAGCACCTATCTCGACAGGCGGAACATCTACTGGATCAGTCCATTTTATGGAACTTTATGACAAGCTAATGAATGTTGTCTCGCAAGGCAACGTTCGGCGAGGATCATTCGCGGCTTATCTGCCAATCGATCATGGAGACATCGAGGAATTCTTGAAGATTCGCGGAGAAGGCAACTCGATTCAGGACCTATCGATCGGAGTTACTATCACGGATGATTGGATGAATAGTATGCTTGGAGGCGATAAAGACAAGCGTAAGATCTGGGGTCAGGTCATCAAGAAGCGTTTCGAATCTGGTTATCCATACTTGTTTTTCACTGATACTGCCAACAACGCAGCTCCCCAGGTTTACAAGGACAAAGGGCTCAAGATTAATCATAGTAATCTTTGCACCGAGATCTTTTTGTCAAATGCGACCGACGAATCGTTTGTTTGCTGTCTTTCATCGATTAACCTTGAGCGGTGGGATGAATTAAAAGACACTGACGCCGTCGTGACGCTTAACCTTTTCTTGGATTCAGTGATTACTGAGTTTATTGATAAGACCGCCGATATTCCCTTTATGGATTCGCCGAGAAAGTTCGCAATCAATCAGCGCGCCATCGGAATTGGTGTCCTCGGTTGGCACTCATTGCTGCAAAGTAAGATGATCGCGTTTGAATCAATGGAAGCCAAACTACTCAATACTGAAATCTTTTCGTCTCTTCGCAGTGAGAGCGACGACGCCTCTACCCAGATGGCAACGATGTACGGAGAACCTCCATTATTAGTTGGATACAACCGTCGTAATAGCACGACTTTGGCCGTGGCACCTACAACCTCAAGTTCATTTATCCTCGGACAAGTGTCGCCCTCGATTGAGCCGCTTAACAGCAATTACTTTACCAAGGACCTTGCCAAGGGCAAATTTACCTTTAAAAATCCTTACCTCTCTAAGCTTCTTAAGAGCAAGGGTCAAGATACACTTGAGGTATGGAAAGATGTGTTATCTCATGGCGGTTCTGTTCAACATCTAGAATTTTTGACTCAGGACGAGAAGGATGTCTTTAAAACATTTGGCGAAATCTCTCAAAAAGAGATTGTTATTCAGGCAGCAGCTCGTCAGAAGTTTATTGATCAGGGACAGTCGCTCAACGTAATGATCCCACCCAACACTAAACCCAAGGAAGTCAGCGAATTGATGATCTTTGCTTGGCAACAAGGCATCAAGTCATTATACTATCAACGCAGTGCAAACCCTTCTCAGGAACTTGCTCGTTCAATCCTAACTTGTAGCACATGTGAGGGGTAAAAACTGTATAAAACTTCCACCTTTTTGGTATGCCCTTGGTATGTTTGTAGTAATACCATTCGTAGCAATATTCATGATAGTATCAGCGCTTTTACTGTTGGTATTTTGGCCCATCGCGGCAATATGTTGCTATTTTGAAAGGCGTGGCGAATGCAACGATGAAAATTTTAATTGATAAATAACAATACTCATGATAGAAAATAATCGATGCCCCAAATGCAAATATGTCTATGAAGTCTCTTGGGACGACGAAACTGATAAATATTATTGTGACGACGAAGAAGATTTTGAAGATCTAGAGCCTGAGGAGTTATACCCAGAATATTGCCCATTCTGCGGAACCCATCGAGCCTATGGAACAGAAGACGACTCTAGTGCTGATGACCTCTGATATATAGATTATGACTTGGTTATACAATGAACTTCCATTTACTCGTGAACTTGCCCAAGATAAAATTGATGAAGGATACATTGGGTTTGTGTATGAAATAACTGATAGCCTAAATGGTAAAAAATATATCGGAAAAAAACTAATATCTAGTGTGAAAAAACTAGCTCCACTAAAAGGCAAAACTCGCAAAAGAAAAAAGTGTGTACAGAGCGACTGGGAAAAATACTATGGTAGCAGCGAAAAAGTAAAGGAGCTTGTAGAGTTTCGCAAATCAGACTTTATTCGTCGAATAATATATCTTGGCAAGTCTAAAGGCGAGTTGTCTTATATGGAAGCAAAGGAACAGTTTGATAGGGAAGTGTTGCTAACTGATGATTTTTACAACGAATTTATTGGTGTAAAAATACACAGCGCTCATGTTAAAGTTTTATGGAAAAAGTAGTGTACATTTAAGTCACTATATTGTATAATCACATTATGCTACTAATCGACTATTCTGGAATCGCAATCTCCGCGGTATTTTCTCAATCACGACCTGGGAAAATCACTGAAGACTTTATGCGACATATTATCTTAAACTCGCTGAGAATGTATAATCTCAAGTATCGAGAAAAGTATGGTCATATGGTTATAGCCTGTGATGGTGGTAGTTGGCGCAAAGACTATTACCCACAATATAAGGCATCACGTAAGAAAAGTCGCGAGGCATCTGACCTCGACTGGAAAGAAATTTTCACAATTGTAAATACCGTACGCGATGAAATAACTGAGTGTATGCCCTATCCAGTTGTAACCGTACAAGGCGCAGAAGCGGATGATATTATTGGTACGTTAGTAGAGTCTACTCAGGAATTTGGACAGTATGAGCCGGTAATGATTATCAGCGCAGACAAAGACTTTATTCAACTTCAGAAGTATGATAATGTTTCCCAGTACAGTCCAATGACTAAAAAGTTACTAAATGATAAAGATCCCGCGCGATATCTATATGAGCATATTTTCCGTGGCGATAGCGGCGATGGCATTCCAAATGTCTTGTCGGCTGATACAGTATTTGTTGATGGCACCCGTCAAACTCCACTAAGTTCAACAAAGATGGCTACGTGGGTCACCGCAGCAATTGAAGGTAAATTAGAAACAGTTCTTCCGGAAGTTGTGTATCGTAATTATATCCGAAATAGTACTGTAATTGACCTTAGTAAAACACCAGAAAATATAAAGTCTGCAATCTTGACTGCTTATTCGGAATGCCCACGGGTTGGAAATTCTAAGGTACTCAACTATCTTATTTCAAAACGTTGCAATATGCTTATGTCCTGCGCAGAAGAATTTTTTACACATAAATAAAAACATACAGTATGAAACATCAAACGGCATCAAACAACAAAGCAAAACACCCCTTTGAAATTTTTGAGAAGGTACAAGCTGCAGGAAAATCCGCAGATCGCATACTCATTCTCCAACAAAACGAGTCGTACGAGTTAAAGACTATACTCCAGGCTGCATTTCGGTCTGATATAAAATTTGACCTTCCTCTGGGAGCTCCTCCGTATACACCAAGTCCAAACCCAGCTGGCGTAAACTATTCTCCTCTTAGAAAACAAATTGATGTACTAGTTCGGCTATTAGTTGGTAACAATACATATAATAAGGTTAAAAAGGAGTCAGCGTTTATTAAACTACTTGAAAACGTGCATGCGTTAGACGCTGAAATTTTGATAGCAATGAAGGATAAACAACTGCATAAGAAATATCCAGTACTAACATCTTCGTTGGTTAAAAAAGCTTTTCCAAATTTGGGAATAGAATAATATGAGATACGATTACTTTTGCGTTGAATGCAACGCACGATGGGAAGAAACGCAATTCATGAATGATCGTGATCTTCCTATCGCTCTACCGTGTCCACAATGCTCTAAGACGGAATGTGTTAAGCGGGGAGTAGTTTCCCTCGCGGTGTCTTATGAGGGAGGAAAGACTGTCCTTCAACGAGCAGGTTCTGGTTGGAATGACGTATTAAATAAAGTAAAAAAAGCAAGTGGAAGACAAACTAAAATAGAAACCCGTTGACGT
>JBILYP010000025.1:0-47164 GCA_044377675.1 Crocinitomicaceae bacterium | reverse complement strand
CAGAAGTTATATATTGACCTGTTGAACAATCTATCCATTGATAACTTACTCCCGAAGAAGCTTGCAATGTATTTGACCCTAACAATATCGCAGTAGCCTCAAATGCACTTATAGAAAGTGAAATATTATGAATGGTATTACATCCATTTGCATCTTGACTAATAATTTGATAGGTACCAGACTCCGATAATACTTGACCATTAGGTGCTGTATAAGTTGAGCAAGCAAATGGGCTACTATTGATAGTCTCAGTAATTTTATTGATACATGGATTAATTGTATGCAGTGTTGTATTGGTTATAACTGGGGCGTTAAAATCAAAATATATACCAACATTATTATTAATTTCTGTTCCAGCTGCTAAATTAGGCACTTGCTTTACTTCGAACGTTACAAACCCATGGCTTTCTGGTTCATTGGTAGTACTGTCAGGAAGATTAATGTTTTCAAAAGTCCATTCTAACACCCTCGGACCGTGCATAGTGAATGAATAATTATGACTTGACACTCCCGATGTAACCGTAAATATATTTAAGTCGATGTCTAGTGTATCTCGAATTACAACTGTTAACGCTGTATCCGTTCCTGTGTTTTGAAAACGAATTACATACTGTAAATCTGTATTTGGTAAAATATCATGACTTTGACCGATTCCAAGTGGGAATCCCGTTTTATCATTTGGATCCCATGGCAAACCCTGCCACCATGGTGCTGTTACCAAACCGCAATAAATATCTACTACAGGATCAGCATCATCTTGTGGGAATTCATTCACGATATCTGGCGTCCAATTCGTAGGATCACCACATGCCTCAACATGTGCATTTGGATGCGAGTTACCGGGATGTAATGGATGTTGATCCGCCTGTAATATCCATGTTTGGCCATTTCCAAAATAGGAATAGGTAACCGTTGCTCCACCATTTATCATAATAGAATCAAAGTAAGTCAATACTCCATCTACATATATGCGTACTGGCGAATAACATTCCATGTCTCCACCACCAAGTTGACCTGTATTGGTTACTGTAAAATAAACACTGTCTCCTTGACACCAACCATTCACACTCAGACTGCTTTGATCCCAAGGTAAATTACATGGTGTTACACCCGAAGCCATTGTGGAGGGTACTGTATCCAAAACGCATGACTGAATCGGATAAAGACTTGCATTCATACAAAGTGTTAGATTAATGAAAGAAATACAACTTATAGTTGTAGCAATATTGAAATTCACACACTCACCCGGATTAATATTTCCAGTTTGGAAACGATATACATTATTTCCTTGCACGGTGTATGGAAGAGAAGAGGTTGTTACAGTCATCAACGGGTCAAGCTCAACATCCACATAAGAGGCATTTAATACGCCAGTAGCAGAGATTTGATTGCATGCAGAGACATACACCATTTGATTAGCAGAACAGGAGGTTAGAGAAGGTGCGAAAATACTCACGTTTGGATCTGTACATGGATTGGTGTTAAACAAGCCAAAACCAATACAATCAGCTACTCCATTTTGAATAGCAAATGTTTGTGAAACTGGGCAAGTGGTTGACCAATTTAAGTTTGTAGTGTCAATGGTAGCAGTGTATGTACCATCAGGTAAATTTGCGAAGGAGGCAATACCATTCGTATTTGAACTGGCAATTAAATTTCCAGGTTGAATATTCACTAAAAGTCCTTCGATACCACTTTCTGAATTTTGAGAGCAATTTTGGTCTAAATCGTTGAATACCGCTATGGAATATGATCCCAATTGACCAACAGTTAAGGTTGTAGTGGCCATTACTTGCGAACAACTGCCCGTATAAGTAACTGTATATGTGCCGGGTATACTCGTGTTTGGTGTAATTGCACCAGTCGTTGGATTTAATGATAAACCATTTGGCACTGAACTAAATGTACCTGTTAAATTGGCAGAATTGCCCCCAGTAAAATTAACTCCCCAAATACTATCTGTTGAACAGTTTTGCGGGGAATAACTTATTGAAACTGCTGGTGTTGGATTTACTGTAATCAAAAAGTCATCTATGGAACCAACACATGTCATACCACCCCAAGAAAATTGAGGCGTAACTAATATGGTTGCTGTTACTGGAATTGTAGAATTATTAATAGCTATAAAAGGTGGAATATTTCCTGTTCCTGATAAGTTTAAGCCAATAGATGTATTGTTATTTGTCCAACTAAAGTTAGTTCCTGGAGTTCCTCCTGTAAATAAAATTGGATTCGTTGTTTGATTGTTACAAAATACCAAATCAGATTGAAAATTCAGCGATGGTGTTGGATAAACGGTAATAGTAAATGTTTGTGGTTGACCGGCACACGTTAATCCATTATTTGTAAATGATGGAACAACAGTTATTGCTTCAAATACTGGATATGAATTATAACTAACAGCTATAAAAGGTGGAATATCTCCAATTCCTGATCCGTTTAAACCCATATAATAAAAATAATTGCTATTTGTCCAACTAAAGATGGTTCCTGGAATTGCTCCGGTAAATAAAATTGGTGGTGTCATGTTCCAATTACATAGGGAAATACTAGGTAATGGATTAACTGTAGGTAATGGGTTGACTAAAACCGTTATATTTTGCGAACTAGAATAACCCGTGACTGGATCCGTGGCGGTAACAGTATAAGCTGTAGTACTTGTCGGGGAAACAGTTATACTTGAATTTGTAACACCATTTTGAGTGGAAACAGGACTTGTGAACCATTGATAATTATAAACTGCTGTTGTGGGGTTACTTACTGCGGTAAGAGTAGCTGCTGTACCAGCACATATTGTTTGTGCTCCACCAACAGTAAATGAGGGAGGTGGATTAGTATTAAACAAATAAAAATAATTTGAGTCAGTTGGCTCAAAGCCATTAATGACTTGAAACCCGATGGTTGTCGGGCAATTTGATGCCCAGTTTAGACCAGTTGTGTCTACAATCGCAGTATAATTTCCATCGGGTAAACTAGAAATAGTTGCAAAGCCGTTCTGATCAGTTGTTGTCACATAATTTCCGGGTGTAACAGTTACTGTTATACCTTGTATTGCTGAGCCTAATGTACATTGCTGAGTTGGGTCATTAAATACTTGAAAAGCAACAGAGGCACATAAATAATTGGAAACAATATCTTTTGAAAGAGAAGGAACCCCTAGACCCCACCCACCATTATATAACTCTCCGGAAGTGGAAATAGCATAAATACCATTATCCCCCAATGAAATATCTTTGAAACTCGTATTTTGATTTATTTGTAAAGGAGAATCAGTAAAAATATCGGCCCCATAATCCCAATACCAAGCTGAACCGTTATTTTTTAAGGCAATTGTACTCCATACAAAAGATTTTACTAATTTCCAGTCTGAATCAGTACCAATTTGTACTCCATCTTTCCACATTGTTCCATTATTCTTGATACCAAACCAAGAATTAAAGTTCTTATTCAACGAAACATAATTCCAATCAGAATCGGAACCTACCTGACTAAGAGGGCTTCCTACATTTCCATACCAAAGAGTTCCATTATTTTTTAATGCGATTACATTGGACCAGCTACCGTCTATTTCTTTCCAATCATTATCAGTCCCAATTTGGGTTGGAACTAATATAATAGGGCCTGACCCATTTTGACCCCAATACCACATTGTTCCATCCTCCTTTATAGCAGTGGTACCATTATAGTTGCCCGAGGTTAAACTAATCCATTTTGAATTATTCAATTGAATCAGCGTGGATTGATAGTTTGTATTCCCAATACCTAATTGACCATGACTATTATCTCCAAAACCCCATAAGGTACTATCATCAGCAATTAAGAAGGTTGCATTTGACCCTGTATAACAATGCTTCCAACTGTTCCCAAGACCCAATTGAGTGGGAGAACTATTTAATGAAATTTGCCACAAGGTTCCGTCATTTTGAATCGCATAATGTATTGAATTTGTATCCCCATCAATATCTAAAGAGTGCCAACATTGACTGAATGAATAAAATGTCGAGAAGAACGATAAAACAAAAATAATTTTTTTCATAAAGTTGATTTTAATTTGTTTACTCCTTCACAATCTGTGCAGGTTGATAATTTCCTTCAATTTTTAGTGTGTACATTCCTTTGGAAAGAGCGGAAAGATTTACTTCTGTTTCTGTTCCAGTTAATTTTCCTTTGAACACTTCACGCCCCATTTGGTCGAAGATCTGGAAAGATTGGTTCAAGTTCTTTTCTCCTTTAATGGTGATGGAATGTGAGGTTGGGTTGGGGTATACCAAGAGCGATTTTCCTTCTTGTGTTAAATCTTCGATGTTTAAGATACTTACAAATCCTTCATAGATGCGATGCATGGTAGTGTTCGTTGTAATTGGATCATTAAAATCAAAATAGATATCAGCCTCATTGGTGATTTCTGTTCCTGGGGCTAAATCTGGAACTTGTTCCACATGAAAAGTCACAAATCCATTGCTACCATCCGAATTTGTGGTGCTATCAGGAAGTAGAATGTTATTAAATGTCCATTCTAACACGCGAGGACCATACATACGGAACGTGTAAGGATGACTGGAAACACCAGCGGTTACTGTAAATATATTTAAATCGATATCCAAGGTATCTCGGATCACAACCGTAAATGCTGTATCCGTTCCAGTGTTTTGAAAGCGAATCACATACTGCAATTGTTGATTTGGTTGAATGTATTTTTGAGTAGTTTGTCCAATTGGATAACCTGTTTTATCATTTGGATCGTAGCTTCCCGTAATAACTCCACAGTATATGTCCACCACCGGATCTGCATCATCTTGTGGGAATTCATTCACGAAATTGCGAGAAAAATTAATGGTATCTCCACATGCTTCCACATGTGCATTTGGATGTGAATTACCGGGATGCAAAGGATGCTGCTCGGCGTTTAAAATCCATGTCTCTCCATATGCAGGAAACACATAGGTAATACCCTGACCACTAACTAATTGTATTGAATCTGTTTGAGTTAACACCCCATCCACATATACCATTACCGGTAGATAACAATCCATATCTCCAGAACCATGATTCTCAACATAAAAATAAACGGAATCATTTTGACACCAACCGTCTACAGTAAGGCTTGATTGATCCCAAGGTAATGTGCACGGTTCAGGCAAACCATCTACTGCGCCTCCTGAACCATCATTTGTTATAGGATCTGAAGGAACTGTATCCAAAGCACAAGATTCAATGGGATGCAATGTAGCATCCATACAAAGTGTTTGTCCACCTAATGCGTTGCAACTAACGGTTGTAGAAATACTGAAATTCACGCATTGCCCAGGATTTAAGTTTCCTGTTTGGAAGCGGAAAACATTATTTCCTTGAGATGTATAAGGCAATGTTGCAGAATTAACGGTTAACAAAGGATCTAATTCCACATCAACATAGGAAGCAATTAATACCCCAGTAGCTGTTGTTTGGTTGCAAGAGTTAACGTAAACATTTTGATTACTAAAACATCTTCTGAGAAATGGAGCGTAAATACTTATATCAGGATCAGAGCAAGGGTTGGTACTGATTAAACCAAAGTTGGGACCATCAGTAAAATCATTTGGATTTGTAACAGTAAATGATTGGGTTATTGGACAGGTTGGTGTCCAATTTAAATTGGTTGTATCGATAGTTATTGTGTAATTACCTGCAGGTAAAGAATCGACTGACCAGATACCATTTATGCTTTGGGTGATAATATTTCCGGGTTGAATTGTAAGATTGATTCCATCTACCATAACTGATTCTGACCCTTCCTTAACGCAATTTACGTTCATATCTGCCCAAACATAACCATTGATTTTGCTTTGTTTAAATTTTACCAAGAATGCATCTTGAGAGCCACCCCCGAAAATATTTTGATATCCTCCTATGGCAATTCCTGAGGTACTTAAGGTAATTCCACTTATATAGACATAACCTGAATAATCTATTGCGACGGAATTTCGATCCCCATTCTCATTGGATAGTCCCCCATAATATGTCCCCCATAACCTAATACCATCTTTATTAAACTTTACCAAGAATGCATCATTATAACCTCCACCAAATATATTTTGGTATCCTCCGGATGCAATTTCCGTTGTGCTTGTTGTACTTCCAGATAAATAAATATTTCCTGCAAAATCAGTTGCTATTGAGGGTCTAAATTCGCTACCCAATCCTCCATAATAAGTTCCCCATTGCCGCACACCTGAACTATTGAACTTAACTAAGAAGGCATCACCAGTTCCACCTACCATATTTTGATGCCCTCCTGAGGCCATTCCAGAAATACTTGATGTTTCACCAGATAAATAAATATTTCCAAATCCATCAGTAACTGTGGCATCACACGTTTCATTTCCGGCTCCACCATAATAGGTTCCCCACTGCCGCACACCTAAACTATTGAACTTAACTAAGAAGGCATCATTAGTTCCCCCTGCAGAGAATGTATTTTGATGCCCACCTACGGCAATTCCAGTATTGCTCTGAGCGCTGCCAGATAAATAAACATTTCCAGCTCCGTCTATTGCTGTGTTATTACCTCCATCATTACTCGTTCCACCATAATACGTAGCCCATTGTCTTATACCTGAACCATTGAATTTTACCAAAAATGCGTCTGTACCACCCCCTAATGAATTTTGATGCCCTGATGAAGCAATTCCTGCAGTGCTTGATGTAAATCCAGCAAAATAAACATTACCTGCCCCGTCAATTGATGAGCTTCGGCCGATATCATTGCTCGTTCCACCATAATACGTTCCCCATTGTCGTATACCAGAACTATTGAATTTTACCAAGAAAGCATCATAAGTACCACCTCCAAATAAATTTTGATGACCTGCTGATGCGATGTTGTTTGTACTTCCAGTATTTCCAGTCAAATATACATTTCCAGAGACGTCAACGATATTTTTTCCCCAAGAGTCAATTCCTGTACCCCCATAATATGTTCCCCATAGCATCACACCTGAACCACTGAACTTTGTTAAAAAAACATCTTCAGCTCCTTCGAGAGTATTCTGATAACCCCCTGAAGCGATTTGTGTTGTACTTGTAGTACTTCCTGAAATGTAAAGATTACCTAAGAAATCGTTAGAAATGGAATAACTTAATTCAGTTCCACTTCCCCCATAATACGTTCCCCAAACTCTTGTCAAGGGATCAATTCTTAAAGCAAGCTCTTCGTTATAATTAGGGATTTCAAAACTTACGACATTGTCTTCACTAATCTTCCAGTAAGCTTCAATTCGCTCGTTATTTTGGTAAACTTTTAATGCTCCCTCCTGTATTTCTCCAAAAGGAGTTTTAATAATTAAATTTCCTTTTTCATCTGTTGAGAGTTCAGCACCTTTGAACTGAATTTGAATTTTTTTATAATCAGCTCCCGGAGCCACAAGGTAATCAGTTTCAAGAAAACCATCTGTGCCATAATAATGCAAATCTATTCCGTCCCAAACATTTTTTAAAGTAATCGCCTCGTATTTCTTAACATAAAGAGCCGGTTCAACACCTTCTGGCACATTGTAATAATTGTTGTAACCATCTAACTCTTTTCCTTTAACCACCTCAAAACTTGGATTAGCATCTAACCAATCGGCATCCACACGATACGTTCCAATTTGATCAGGAACCTGTTTGCACTCGTCATTTGCTTCTTTCAATGAATGTGTTAAATCTTCTTCATCCTTCCAACTTTCAACGCGACTCAACTGATAACTCATCCCCGAGTTTTTAATGAAGTAGTTCATCCCCTCACTCGCTCCATAATACAAAACATCCGGTCGGGATTTCCAAAATTGATCCTTCATTTGTCCTTTGTTTTCTTCAAAAACAGCAGACTGAGGTTTTATTTTATCAAAAGAGTTATTCTCCAGTTTGTTTTGACTGAAAGATGTTATTGCAAGAAAAAATGAAAAAATGAAAATGAATTTATTCATGGGTTAATTATATGTTTGAAAAGCAAAAAAAAGACCTCTTTTCAGAGGTCTTGAAATGTGAATTATCTACCGCCTAACTTAAACGTTAAACCAAAATTGGCAACAGATAAACCGTATCCAACTTCCACATATCCGCCAACATTGTCAGAGAACATGTAGCGTGCACCAGCAAATAATTGATATCCAAGTGGTGTTCCTAATGATAAATTGTAATTTGCTTCGTTGAATGAAGGATCACTTGAGGTCCATTTGTAACCATATTTTAAGAAACCGATTCCAACGCCTAAATATGGATCAAATTTATCGTTGCGCACTGAAAAATGGTAAGCACCTCTTGCCATAATGGATAACGTGGTCCATCTGTAAGAATAATCATAATTAGAACCGTCAAGCCACTTTCCACCATAACTGGAATAAGAAACGGCTAAACCAAGCCCAAAACGATCAGTCAATGCTCGTTCAAAACTCACAAAGGCAGGACCAAACCCTGAGAATTTATACCCGCTGTTTGCTTGGTATCCAGACAGTAACCTGCCATACCCCAATCCAAGTCCATATCCGACTTGTAAAAAGTTATTTTCTTTTTCAAATGCCTGTGCGTTTACATGTTGTAGCGACACACTAATCGCTAGAAATAATAGAATTTTTCTCATAATATAAATTTTAATTGGACAAATATAAAATAAAAACACAAACTAATCATATATGTTTAGTTAAAAAACTAAATTCATTCAGAATTTGGTGGACATGGACAAGTCTGAATTCAATAAGCGCTTAGGATTGTTGATTCGCAAAAAGCGAATTGAAAAAGGGTTAACTCAATTGGAGCTGGCAGATTTAATGAATTTAGACTATCAATACATCTCTCGTATAGAACGAGGACTTATATCCCCCACTCTTTTTTGGGTGACAAAATTATCAGAAGCATTGCATATCCACTCCTCGGACTTCATTCATGAATTTGAAGAAACAATTGATTAGGTTAATCACTCCTCCTTAAACCAGCCCGCGTACATTTTATAGTTATTGGCAATGCGCTGCACTTCGCCAGTAAATAATTCGGGAGAAAGGGTTTTCACTTTTTTGGCAGGAACGCCGGCATAAATACTCCACGATTCAACACGCGTGTTTTCTGTGAGCACGGCACCTGCTGCAATGATACAATTGGACTCGATGTGGCAATTATCCATCACAATGGCTCCCATGCCAATTAATACGTTGTCTTCAACCGTGCATCCGTGAACAATCGCATTATGCCCAACCGAAACATTATCACCCAAATTGACCTTCGTTTTTTGATAGGTGCAATGTAATACAGCGCCATCTTGTATATTCACCCGATTGCCTATGCGTATCGAATTCACATCGCCACGTACTACGGCATTGAACCAAATGGAACATTCGTCACCCGTGACAACATCGCCCACTACTGTGGCATTTTCAGCCAACCAACAATCTGATCCAAATTGCGGTGTATTTCCGTTACATGATTTGATTAAAGCCATAATTCAAAAGTATAAAAAAAGCCGTTCAAAACGAACGGCTTTCATGCGATATAGAGTGTAATTATACTATTTTACTGCTTCAATAACTGCTTTAAACGCGTCAGGATGGTTTAAAGCCAAATCTGCTAGCGCTTTGCGGTTCAATTCAATTCCAGCTTTGTGTACTGCACCCATAAACTGAGAATAGCTCATTCCGTGTAAACGAGCACCCGCATTAATACGAGTAATCCATAACGAACGGAAATTGCGTTTCTTTTGCTTACGTCCTACGTACGCATAACCAAGTCCTTTCTCAATTGCATTTTTAGCAACGGTCCAGACATTTTTTCTCCTACCAAAGTACCCTTTGGCAAGTTTCATCAAGTTTTTTCTCTTAGCTCTTGATGCTACGTGATTTACTGATCTAGGCATAATTTTTAAGTTTTTTAACAAGGAGTGTTCGCCGGGCGAATCTTAGGTACTCATTATCGGGTTAAACAATTTAAACCAACTGCAATTTACCTCATGCAAAGTTGCAATTTCACATTGGAGATATCAGCTCCATGAACTAAACCGGCGTGAGTCAAGTTTCTTTTACGTTTTGTAGCCTTCTTCGTTAGAATGTGGCTTTTGAACGCATGTTTACGCTTGATCTTACCAGTACCAGTGATAGTAAAGCGTTTTTTCGCACTGGATTTGGTTTTCATTTTTGGCATTTCCGTCAATTTTTAGATTTACTCTCTATATAGCTTCTTTATAATACTCTTATTTCTTTTTAGGGTTGATCATGATAATCATTTTCTTCCCTTCTAATTTTGGTAATTGTTCTACTGCGCCAATGTCCGCTAATTCTTGAGCAAACTTCAACAACAATATCTCCCCCCTATCTTTGAAAACAATGGTTCTTCCACGAAAGAATACATAGGCTTTCACTTTACTCCCTTCTTCGAGGAATTTTCGAGCATGTGCCAATTTAAAATTAAAATCATGATCATCCGTATTAGGACCAAAACGAATTTCTTTCACAACAACCTTACTTTGTTTCGCTTTCAATTCCTTTTGTTTTCGCTTTTGGTTATACAAGAATTTCTTGTAATCCATAATTCGACAAACAGGTGGAACAGAGGTAGCAGCAATTTCAACGAGATCCAATTCTTGCTCTTCTGCCATAGTCAAGGCTTGACGTAAAGTCAAAATTTGTGGCTCTTCACCATCCTGAACTAAACGAATTTCAGAAGCAGTAATTTTATCATTAATTTTATGAAGTGCTACTTCTTCTCTTTTTACAAAAGGTTTTCTGTTGTTATTTCTCATTCAAATATAAACTGTTACGCTAATTCTTTTTCAATTGCCTGTTGCACCAAAATTGCAAACGCTTCCGCTGTCATCAATCCTTTATCTCCCTCACCACGTTGACGCACCGAAACTTGATTCATCTCCACTTCTTTCTCACCCACAATCAGCATAAAAGGAACTTTTGCTATTTCAGCATCACGAATCTTTTTACCGATTTTCTCATTACGATCGTCTACGAATCCGCGAATATCGGAAATATTTAGCAATTCAGAAAGTTTTTCAGCGTATTCATTGTATTTCTCGGAAATTGGCAATATTGCAAATTGTTCAGAAGACAACCAAAGTGGGAAATCGCCCGCGCAATGCTCCAATAAAACAGCAACAAATCGCTCCATGGAACCAAAAGGTGCACGATGGATCATTACCGGTCTATGCTTCTGATTATCAGCACCTACATATTCTAATTCAAATCTTTCTGGCAAGTTATAATCCACTTGAATAGTTCCTAATTGCCATTCACGCCCAAGGGCATCTTGCACCATGAAATCTAATTTTGGCCCATAAAAAGCAGCCTCACCATA
Organism: Crocinitomicaceae bacterium; assembly: GCA_044377675.1. GTDB lineage: Bacteria > Bacteroidota > Bacteroidia > Flavobacteriales_D > Crocinitomicaceae > UBA952. The sequence continues at coordinate 35,857 of JBILYP010000025.1, read as the reverse complement.
TTCTACTACTGTTGGAAGATTTTTCTCCGCAGCGGCCTCAATAATTGCTTGTTCTGCTTTTACCCAATTTTCTTCCGAACCAATATATTTAGAACGATTTACTTTATCTCTTAATGATATTTGCGCTTTGAAATTTTGGAAATCCAACGTTTTTAATACGTACAATACGATATCAATCACGTTTTTAAATTCCTCTTTTACTTGTTCTTGTGTACAGAAAATATGCGCATCATCCTGCGTAAATCCGCGCACACGAGTGAGCCCATGTAATTCGCCAGATTGCTCGTAACGATACACCGTCCCAAATTCAGCAAAACGAGTTGGCAACTCTTTATATGAACGGGGCTTAGACTTAAAAATCTCACAATGATGCGGACAATTCATTGGTTTCAAATAAAACTCTTCGTTCGGATCTGGCGTTTTTATCGGTTGAAATGAATCTGCACCATATTTTTCATAATGACCAGAACAAACATACAATTCCTTATTTCCAATATGCGGAGTAATTACTTGTTGATAGCCCGCTCTTTTCTGTGCTTTTTTCAAGAAATTTTCCAACCGCTCGCGCAAAGCAGCTCCTTTTGGCAACCACAATGGCAACCCCTGTCCTACTTTTTGAGAAAATGTAAACAACTCTAATTCCTTACCTAATTTCCTGTGATCTCGGCGCTTTGCCTCCTCCACTTTTAGTAAATATTCTTCTAATTCGGCTTGTTTTGGAAAGGTAATACCATAAATTCGAGTAAGCTGTTTGTTTTTCTCATCACCCCGCCAATAGGCTCCTGCGATAGCAGTTAATTTTACCGCCTTAATAAAACCGGTATCTGGAATATGAGGGCCACGACATAAGTCAGTGAAATTTCCTTGTGTATAAAATGTAATCGTACCATCCTCTAATTCAGACAACAATTCCAGTTTGTATGGATCACCTTTTTCTTCGAAATAGGCAATTGCTTCTTTTTTAGAAATTTCTTTTCGAGAAAACTGAAGTTTTTGTTTTGCCAATTCTTTCATTTTGACTTCGATCTTTTCTAGATCTTTTTCACTTATCGAATGATTTTCAAAATCAATATCGTAATAGAATCCATTTGCAACGGGCGGACCAATAGCCAATTTAATTCCTGGAAAGAAAAACTCCAATGCTTCAGCCATTAAATGCGCGGATGAATGCCACATAGTTGATTTACCTTCTTGGTCGTTCCAAGTCAATAATTGCAGGGTTGAATCTGATTCAATTAATCGATTTGAATCAATTACCACATCATTCACTTTTGCAGCGAGCACATTTCTTGCTAATCCTTCGGAAATACTTTTAGCAACATCAAATGAAGAAATAGGGTTCTCATATTGACGCACTGAACCATCGGGCAATGTAATATTAATCATAAATTCAAGTTGAAATGGGTGCAAAGATAACGAAAGGATAGGTTTATCCAATTATCTAAAACAAAAAAAGGAAGCAATGCTTCCTTTTCAATGTAGTAGAGTAACAGTAATTATTTAGAAATCTTAGATTCAAGTAGTTCGTTGTATTTTTCCAACATACGTAAATACTTATTTTTCCAATAATCAACTGATTGAGTATCTCCGGTAATAGAACCAGATTCCTCCAGATTTGTAATAGCTGCAAAATTTCTATAACGCTTCAGTTCAACAATATCCTCTGAAAAGTCATGATGGATAATCTTACCGATTTCCAAAATGTAATCAATGGATAAGTTGGGGTTCTCAAAAGCATTGTAGATCCATCTGCGACTTCTACTTAATTTTTTGGTCAGTTTAGTTAGTGGTATCCCACTCTCCCTAACCGCTTTTTCTAAAATTTCTCCTTTATGCTGCATGGTACAAAATTGAAAGTTTTGGTGTGAACAATAAACACCTTTAAATAGTTAATTATGTAAAATTAATTAAAATTTATTGAGAATAGGCAATTTAAGTGAAAATATACAATTTATTTATTTATTTGATATTCATTAGCCTTACAAGGATACAACTGCATTAATATTTCAGTACTAGACACCTAAAAATTTATGCGTAAAATTTACATATCTATACTTAGATTTATTATTAAGTAAATAAATAAAATATGGTGCACATTAGAAATCACACTTTCTTTTCTTGACAAATCTCAACCAACAAACCTTCAGTTGATTTAGGATGTAGAAATGCAATCATTTTATTATCTGCACCTTGTTTTGCGGACTGATGAATGAGTTCAAATCCTTCCTTTTTAAGTCGTGTTATCTCGGTTTCAATATCATCCACATCAAAAGCAACATGATGAAATCCTTGGCCTTTTTTAACCAAAAATTTTGCAATGGGGCTATCATGATGAGTTGCTTCCAATAATTCTATTTTACTCTCTCCAACATGAATAAATGCTGTTTTAACAAACTCAGACTCTACAATTTCTGTCTTGTAACAAGATTTTCCAAGAAGCGACTCATATATTGCTAGCGACTTTTCGATGCTTTCCACTGCAATTCCCAGATGCTCAATTTTTCGAAACATATTAATTTTTTATAAATTTTTCGGTGGTGTTATCAAAATTCAAATAGTACAATCCATTTACTAGTTTACGACAATCTACTTTAGCCCCTTTTCCACTTTTCAAAATATTCCCGTAAGCATCAAACACTTCATAATACGTCTCTACATCAACACCATTCGATTTCATACTTATGAAGTCTTTTACCTTGGTTGGGCTCTTTGAGACTTTTCCTATAGCGGAAACAAAGAACACTGACTTTGAGGAACGCTTTTTTAAGGTATTGTCAACTTGTGAAACACGGACCTCGTTTTTTCCGGAATGAGGAGTTAATGTAAACGAATATGAATTCAAACCTGCATCACCCTCACCCTGAACTTCACCAACAGCAACCCATTTATCCCATTTATATTGTTCGATAATGTAATTCAACTTACCAGCTTCGCCTGATGTGGACCATGTCAACTCTCCTCCAGAAGACGCCGCTATTGAGTTTGTCACGAATGTACTTTTTGGTAAAAGCACTTCGGGATTTAAAATTTTGGGCAGACAATCGTCTCCATAATGTATTACCAAAAAAACAGGCTCTCCAATAGCCATTTTGAGTGCCGTAAGATTCACGGTAACTGATGTTGAGTTTAAGGACGCCGGTAAAATATCCCCATTTACATAAATTTTCGTAATACAAAACCCAAATCCACTTCCATCGTTTGGATTGTACAAAAAAACATTTTTTCCTTGATACTTCCCTTCAATTGATAATTTACCTGCAAGTAAATCATTGGAAAACAGCAGGATTAATAGGATACAGGCTAATCGATTAATTGTCATATAAACACCATTTATTTTGTTTAATTCCAGAAATCCCAAGTGATTCCTAATCTAATTTGTAACGGAGGAATTGGGTAACCCTTTACAGTTTGTAACATGCGATTATTCCAAAAGTAACCCATGTTTTCAGCCCTTGCAAAAAACCTAAATCCCTTTAATTCAAAACCCGTATAAAACGCCAAATCAAAGAATCCTTTTTGTTTTGCAGCCAACTGATTCACTAAAAAAACATCCATAACAGGTAAAAAACTAATCCTATTATACGAACCAATCCACTGTGGCTCAATCCCAATATAGGATAGTAATTTCTTGTTTTTGAAAATCCCACCTTTCAATCCAATTCGTGCTTTGGCAACATGCGTCGGGTGGAACGTTAAATTGGTTGGCTGCAACAACAAAGAATATTGTGGATTAAAAGAAAATCCCTTCCAATGGAAATCAACGGTGAAATCCATTTTAAAAAGCTGTAAGGAAGTGAAAATGTCGTTTTTCCAGATTTGACCATCAAAAAAATACGGGTTTTTTAAGAACATGTGAGATGCCTTCATTCCAACAGTATGCTTTGCAAAAGAATAGGAAGTGGACAAACCAATATTATTTTTGAATTGCAATTGATAGCTTTGTAATTGATAATTGACGTTGTTGGCTGAATAATGCCGTTGTAATAAATCAGGAAGAGAATTCTCAATTGACCAGTCGGCAAGAACATTCCATTTCCCAAAATTCATGGTATACTTTGTTTTATTACTATAACTAACTGATCTTCCTCGGATAAAATATTCAAAAGATTGGTTAAAGCGAATCGATTGAGAGGAATACTGAATACTCTCCTTAACCGCCAACTCAAGCGTGTCTCGATAAATCTGATTGTTTCTATAATTCCAAAAACGCTGCATCAGTCCCGCATTTAGTTTCCAATGACCTTGATGGATATCGGTTCCAATTTCATTTTCAAGCGTACTAATCTGAAAATGATCTCTGGTTTCAGTACTGTCAAAATTAATCATGGAATAACTTGATGACAAATTTCCAGTTTCTGTATAGATTCGATTTTTAGAAAGAAATACATTTGACAGATAGAGTCCAATTTTTCTAATCGAATCATTTTTGATTGTAAACTTATTCAACAATCCTATATTGACCTCTTTACTTGCTGAAGAGGCATCTGACTTATTAACAGGTATTAAATCAAGACTAAAATCTAGAGGTAAGGAATCATTTGTAATTCCACCGTTCCATTGAAAATTCCGATTAATAAACTGAGTGCTAACCAGGGAATGCAAGCGTTTTGTACTTTTACTTATTCGAAGTAGGACATCTCTATCTTGGTAGGCACTATTTCTAAGAATTCCAGCAGATTGATTATTTGAAAAGTCAAGATTAATAATTACACCCTTTAAAAATGCTTGAGAATATTGAACCTTTGTAAATTGAAAACCTGAAGAACCAAAGCAATATGCGAAAGAAATATGAGGTAAAGAGGTGTAACGCATTGGAAACGGCTCTTTAAATGTATAAAGTTGACCGCCAGATGGTAAAAATTGAAATGGATGCACAAAATTAAAGGAACTCGATGATGAATTATACCCAAATGTACTCATTGAATATGGAGGCAGTAAATCGACTTTAGTTAATTCACCCGAAGCTTTGTAAGACGATTTTAAGGTGTCAACATCAGCGTTTATATCTAATGCTGTTTGGCTGTTATAATACGCCGTAAAAAAAACTAAACAGAAAGCAGTCAAAATACTTTTCGGAAGCACTGTTTTCAATAACTTATCGTGAAGAGCTGCATTCATAAAACAAACATAACAAAAAAAGGGGCTCGAAAGCCCCTATACTTTATGAAAGAATGAATCTTAAAGTCCGTTTATATGCAACTGAAGACCTGATTTAAGGTTTCCTGCTTTATTTTTATGGATAACATTTTTCTTTGCTAGTTTATCTAACATACCAGCAACGATAGAAAACAATGTTTCAGCTTCTTTTTTATCTTTCAAACTTCTTAGTTTACGAACATTATTTCGTGTTGTTTTGTGCTGATATTTATTAATCAGTCTTTTAGCTTCATTTGAACGAATTCTTTTAAGAGCGGATTTATGGTTTGCCATTTTTAAAAAATTGTATTTAACATTTCTACAGTAGCCCATAGGAGAATCGAACTCCTGTTACCAGGATGAAAACCTGGCGTCCTAACCACTAGACGAATGGGCCAAAAATAATTTTGGTAGCCCATAGGAGAATCGAACTCCTGTTACCAGGATGAAAACCTGGCGTCCTAACCACTAGACGAATGGGCCAACTAAAAAATCCCCAAAATTTGGGATTGCAAATATACGGGTTTTTTCTATTCTCACAAATACTGACAGCTAATTTTTTAAAAAAAATGCTATCCTTGTAAATTATCAATATCTTCTAATTGTCTTTTGAAACCTAATCTTTTTCCAGTTTCCAATTTTAAACTATCACTAATTTCTTGAACATGCGCGATTGTAATCTCTTCTAAGTACTCATACGGAGGGATATACAAATCAAATTGCAGCGCAAAAGCGAAAGATAATTGCACCATCAACTTCATGTAATTATCATTTAAAACTGTATTTTCCGGATCACGGAATAAAACACCAAGTTGCCCTTTACCTTCCACCATGAAATGACGTTCTTGGTTCGTCAAGATACGAGCAATTAAGTTACCCCTGTCATCAAAACGATTTCTTAAATACGATTCAGCCAAGAAATTATACACGTGTATCACAGCAAAATAACCATTGTTTTCATTGGATGAAAAATACTTAGTTCCCCACAACGGATTTGAGTCAGGTAATTTAAATACATTGGTATGCAAATGAAAAACCAACATATCGCTACCTATGAAAACAATGATTTCAAATTTACCCCTGTCTTCATAACTTAATCTCACACGTTCATCCTTTATCAAGGGTCTTAGTGCGTCAAGTTCTTTTTTGATGATCTCCTTTAACGAGTCAAATACCTTTTCAGAATCATCGGCCACATCTTGTTTAAGTGCTGATTTACTTGCTAATAACCGTTGGATTATTTCTCTATTTTGATCAAGTGAATCCTTGGATTTTTCTGAAGTTTCTTTTTTCTTTGCCATACTTTAATATTAATGAAAATTATTTTCAATATAATCAATCAAACTATGAATTATCTTGATGTGAATCTCTTGAGCGCGATCTGCATACTGACTAAAAGGAGCTCGAATCTCAACATCACACAATGGAGCCATTTTTCCTCCGTCTTTACCTGTCAAACCAATAACACGCATTCCTTTTTCCTTTGCTAAACTAATAGCATTTAACACATTTTCCGAGTTTCCAGAGGTTGAAATCGCAACCAACACATCGTTTTCTTTTCCAAAAGCTTCAATAAACCTTGAAAAAACATGAGCATAGCCAAAATCATTAGAAACACAAGAAAGATAACTGGAATCTGATATTGCTATTGCTGGAAGCGCTATTCGATTTTCACGGTATCGACCTGTCAGCTCCTCAGCAAAATGCATGGCATCACACATCGATCCACCATTACCGCAACTGATAATCTTTCCGCCATTCCTTATAGAATCCACTAATATTTTACCTGCAGATTCTATTTTCAAGAAATTAGATTGCTGAGTAAATTCCTGAAGCACTTTTGCCGCTTCCAAGAAATGATTTTCAATTGAGTTAAACGACATTGAATAGATTTAGTTAATGTTGGTGACCATGCTCACCGTGAACATGACCATGTTCCAATTCTTCCGAAGTGGCTTCGCGCACATCTAAAACTTCAACAGAAAAATGTAAATCAGTACCCGCAAGTGGATGATTAAAATCCATTTTTATATGTTCATCTGTGATTTCAAGAATCTTACCTCTAAGATGATTCCCCTCATTATCAGACATGGGAATCATTGCACCAATAAAGAAAAACTCACTATCTATTTTCCCATCTTCTCCATGAAAAATATTCCCTGGAATCATCGCAATCTTTTCGTCTTCAAACATGCCGTAGGCATTTTCAGCTTTGATAGAGAAATCAGCTAAATCTCCTTTGATCTTACCTGCTAATTGCTCTTCAAATTCCGGAATCATAGCTTGAACACCGTATAAAAAAACCAAAGGATTTTCTATTGAAGTTTCTTCTATTTTTTCACCGGTTGCGTGATTTTTCAGTGTGTAGTTCAATGATACTACACTGTTTTCAGTAATATTCATACACTAATTTTAGTTTAGACAAAACTACGTAAATATATTTTGCCGTACATATAATTTTACTAAAAGACTTTATAGGAACCTTAGATTTTAATTATCAAAAATTCAGTTCTTCTATTTTCCTGATGTTGTTCTTCTGAACATGTAGATTTTACTGCTCCTTCACAAGGACAATCTGTTTTAAGTTTTGACTCCCCGTAACCTTTTCCATAAATACGGTCAGGATTTGTAATTTTTTTCTTGATATACTCTGCCGATGCTTTAGCACGATTGTCAGATAAAGTAGCATTCTGTAGTATTGTACCACGGCAATCTGTATGCGATCCTAGTTCAATAACCATTGTTGGATATTCATTCATCACTTTCACTATTTTATCGAGCTCTATCGAAGCATCAGAGCGAATTGTGAATTTATTTCGATCAAAATAAATAGGTTTAATATCGATTAATTCTGCTAAGTCAAGGCCTACTTCAACTTTTGTGAGCGAAACATCCAATTTCTCATTCATATTGATAACACCGGGAGTTGTAACCAATTTTGAGAAATCAGCAGTTTTTGTTAAATATCCATCCTTTTTAAGTGTTAACGAATAATTCAACGTTTGATTCATTTGAACATTTTCCAACACTTTATCAAAATCTCCAGAATTTGCGGTAGCTCCATCAAATACAACTTTCCCTGATGATTTGTCAACGATTGTTACCTTAACCTCAGAAATAGCTTGTTTTGTTTTGTTATCTGTAATCAAACCATACAACGAAAAACCTTCGTTTTTATCCAAATTAACTTGTGCTTGGATAGATGAAGTTGTTAAATTTTTGGTTGAAATGTTCGCTAAATTCTCTTTGTAATCATCTTTACTAGCTGAAATCACATACTCTTTATTGGGCTCTATTTCAAATGTATATTGCCCTTTTTCATCAACTACTGCTTTCTGCAAAATTTTTCCCGCTTGATCTTTCAAGTAAACAATAGAACCTGGAAGTGATGAGCCAGTTTTGTTATCCGCAACAGATACAACTAACTTAACTTTGAATATAAATGGTTTTACCATGTTGAAAGAATAGATGTCATCATCGCCTTTACCATCTGCACGATTGGAAGAGAAATATCCCGATTTTCCATCTTGGTTGAAAGTCATTGCAAAATCATCATTCTGACTGTTTAATGGTTTACCAACATTGGTTAAATTATCGAAACTTACCCCATTTTCATTCATAGTGATCACAAAAACATCCAAACCACCCAAACCAACATGTCCATTTGATGAAAAGAAAAACAAACCATCTGTACCTATCCAAGGAAACATTTCTTGCCCCTCTGTGTTAATATCTTTCCCTAAATTGATGGGTGTACCAACTGTTCCGTCCGTATTTATCGAAGCTCTGTATAAATCAGCACCTCCAAAACCTCCAGGCATATCTGAAGCAAAAAACAACGTTTTTCCATCCAAAGAAAGAACAGGATGACCAACTGAATACTCTTTGGAATTGATCGTCAATTCTTGGACATCAGACCAATTTCCGTTTTTGTCAACTTTAGCAAAATATAATTTCAAATTTTGAATTCCTTTTTGATCTCTTCTAGATTTTCCTTTGGCGATGTTATTTCTGGTAAAATAAACCACGGACTCATCTTTATTAAAACAAAGTGGCCCTTCATGGAAAGTAGTAGTCACTTTAGATACCAAATCTGGTGCTTCTTTTTCTGTTGGATCGATGGTAAAAAGATCTAAAAATCCTCGACCATTCCACATCCAATTATTCTGTACCAAGGTATTACGTCTTGCTGAAACAAAATAAACTTCCTGCTTTTTCAGCGATTGATACCCCCCAAAATCAGATGCACTTGAATTAAAAGCTGCATTCGTTATGGTAAAATGAATTCCTTCTTTCTCAATTTTGTCTAAATAAGATCGATTATTCGCAAATGAAATAGCTCTTTTATCTGTATTCGATTTTTCGTAAAATGTATTCATCCATTTATCACTCTCTGCATACTTCCCTAATTGCTTCAATGTTTGAGCAAAATAAAAATAATGGTTATTTGAAATAGATCCTGACTTCAAAGCTTCGTTATAAAACTTTTCGGCATTTAATAAATCATTGACATTGTAATATGATTGTGCCAAACGAGCTTTCATTTCTGAACTCGCCAAATCGGTGCTAAGCAAATCTTCATAGTTCTCAATTGCAAGTTTATAAGAAAGCTTCTCAAAATAATCATCTGCTTTTTTTAACTTGCCAGATTGTGACCACGAAATAAGAACTGCTGAAAACGAAAAAATTAAAAGTAAACTTTTCATACTATAGTGTAATGGGACGATTAAAAATAACGGGGTGATCTAATTCCTTGTCTGTTATACCTAAAATCATAAGATAACAATACCTCAAATGTTCCATAATTGTATTTTCGAATTTGGGTTGCTGAAAAATCAGATGCTACACCAATTCTAAACTGTGGATTTATTTGATATTGAGCAAAAACACCATAAGCGGCATTTAAACGGTACATTGATCCAATCCAAATTTTATCACTATAAATTCCTGCAACTGATATATCGATACTTATAGGTGCTCCAACTGTTGCTTTTACTTGAGAAGTTGGACGAATTTTCCAATCCTTAGACACGGGTAAAACAGCTCCTACTATGGCAAAATAGTGTCTTTTTTCTTTATTCGTAGCGGTTCCGTCAATACTTTGCTCGATTAATTTCGGAGTACTTATTCCTGCAAAAAATCGAGGAGAATGATAATACATTCCAAAACCAACGTTTGGATTCACTCTATTTCTCATGTTATTTGCCAAATTCACATCTCCCGTTTGGGTGGTTGACAAAGAAGATGTTTCTGAATTAATCAAATTCAATCCCGCTTTCAAACCAAAGGCTAATTTTGATTTTTTAGTCAATTTCAAGCTATAGGAAAAATCACCGTAGAACATAGTTTGAGACAATGGCCCAATAACATCTCGAACGGCAGTTAATCCGACACCAACCGATTCATAAGACAATGGAGAATGCAAACTCAATGTTGTTGAACTTGGTCTGCCTTCAAAACCTACCCATTGTTCTCTGTGAATGCTAGTAGCACTCAACATGCCCGTACTTCCCGCATAAGCTGGATTTACAAAAAGAGCGTTATCGAAATACTGAGTAAACTGCGGATCTTGTTGTGCTTTTGCGTGCAACGATACTATCGAAACAACTAATAAAGCAAGTATTTTAGTATAATTTTTCATAACTTCTAATTTCACTTATTATCTTTTCAAATAAACATAACCTTTGTAAATAGTCTCACCGTCACCATTCAAATCGAGAATGTAGTAGTAGGTTCCTGTTGGCAATTGAGCGTCTCCGATTACTATACCTCTATTTGCTGTTCCATTCCAAGTGTTATTGTAACCTTCAGCAAAAAATACTTCATTACCCCATCTATTATAGATCGTTAATTTATTTTTAGGATAATTTTCAATACCAGGAATAACAAATGTATCATTGGTATTATCTCCATCAGGAGTAAATGCCTGAGGAATGGTTATATCCGAATCACATGGGTTAGGGTCACACGGATCAAATGGATTGCTTCCACCAGAAACTTCCACTCCATTGGTTAATCCGTCTCCGTCACAATCTGCATCCAACCATGCTTGACTTGGAGTTTCTGTTTGACTAGCAACTACCAAAGAACATGGATTGTTTGGATCAGTACCATCAATAACTTCTTGACCATTCGTTACTCCATCTCCGTCGCAATCTGCATCCAACCATGCTTGACTTACAGAACCTAAATCTTGGTTTGTAACATCGAATGAACATGGATCGCTTGGGTTTGTCCCGTTTGGTCCAGCAATTCCGTCTCCGTCAGGATCAACTTCATCACCATTGGTAACACCGTCTCCGTCGCAATCTGCATCCAACCATGCTTGACTTACAGAACCTAAATCTTGGTTTGTAACATCGAATGAACATGGATCACTTGGGTTTGTTCCGTTTGGACCAGCTATTCCGTCTCCGTCAGGATCAACTTCTTCGCCGTTTGAAGCTCCATCTCCGTCGCAATCTGCATCCAACCATGCTTGACTAACTAAAGCCAAATCCTGATCAGCAGTATTAAATGAACATGGATCGCTTGGATTCGTTCCGTTTGGTCCAGCAATTCCATCTCCATCCGGATCAACTTCTTCGCCGTTTGAAGCTCCATCTCCGTCGCAATCTGCATCCAACCATGCTTGACTTACAGAACCTAAATCTTGGTTGGTAACATCAAATGAACATGGATCGCTTGGATCTGTTCCATTTGGTCCAGCAATTCCGTCACCGTCAGGATCAACTTCATCACCATTTGTTACTCCATCTCCATCACAATCAGCGATTAAATCGGATTGACAGGATAAAACGGTAATAATTACTAAAGCAGTGTCACATATTTCCGGTAGCGGAGTTCCATCATCACAAACTTGATAGATCAACGTATCTGTACCAGTAAACCCCGTATTAGGAGTGTATGTAATAGCCCCTGTTATTGGATCAACAGTTGCCGTTCCATTTGAAGGTGAATCGATTAAAGTAACCGAAGTAGAATCGATATTTCCATCACTATCCGTGTCATTGGTTAGAATCGAAATTACCACTGAATTATTTTCAGTAGTTGTAGCTATATCGATAGTTGCATTTGGCCCATCGTTTACTGGCGTTACTGTAATAATTAAGGTATCATTGACACAGATTACTGGTAAAGGAAGTCCATTATCACAAACACTTACGATTATTGTATCTTGACCATTAAACCCTGCATTAGGCGTATAGCTATAAGTTCCATCAGCATTTATCGTAATTGTACCATTATTTGGTCCATCAACAGGAGTTGTATTAACCGTTAAAGTTGTTCCATCAGGGTCACTATCACCAGAATCTGTTAAATCACCGGTTGCAGAACCACCATCTTCAGCTATGGTATTTGAATCATTATCAACAACTGGCGGGTCATTTACGGCATTAACCGTTACAGTTACTATTGCTTGATCACATTGAGCTGGTAGGGGTGTTCCATTATCACAAACTGAATACGTGAATGAATCCGAGCCATTGAATCCTGGATTTGGTGTATAGGTTACCTCACCTGTTGTTGGATTAACTGTTACCGTTCCATTTGTTGGGTTTGTTACGATTGTTACACTAGCATCATCAATTGAACCATCTGTATCTGTATCATTATTTGTCACATCAATTACAACCGGTGTATCTTCATTGGTTGAAGCAACATCGTCAACTGCATTTGGAGCATCATTTACTGCATTTACAGTTATAGTAACAGTAGCTTGATCGCATTGAGCTGGTAGAGGTGTTCCATTGTCACAAACCGAGTAAGTGAATGAATCCGAGCCATTAAATCCTGCATTTGGTGTATAGGTAACCTCACCTGTTGTTGGATTAACCGTTACTGTTCCATTAGTTGGGTTTGTTACAATCGTAACACTAGCATCATTGATTGAACCATCTGTATCGGTATCATTATTAGTCACATCAATTACAACCGGTGTGTCCTCATTTGTTGAGGCCACATCGTCAGCAGCATTTGGAGCATCATTTACTGCATTTACCGTTACATTTACTGTCGCTTGATCGCATTGAGCTGGAAGGGGTGTTCCATTATCACAAACTGAATACGTGAATGAATCCGAGCCATTGAATCCTGGATTTGGTGTATAGGTTACCTCACCTGTAGTTGGATTAACTGTTACCGTTCCATTGGTTGGGTTTGTTACAATCGTTACACTAGCATCGTTGATTGCTCCGTCCGTATCGGTGTCATTATTTGTCACATCAATTACAACCGGTGTATCTTCATTGGTTGAAGCAACATCGTCAACTGCATTTGGAGCATCATTTACTGCATTTACAGTTATAGTAACAGTGGCTTGATCGCATTGAGCTGGTAGGGGTGTTCCATTATCACAAACTGAGTAAGTGAACGAATCCGAGCCATTAAATCCTGCATTTGGTGTATAGGTTACCTCACCTGTTGTTGGATTAACCGCTAATGTTCCATTAGTTGGGTTTGTTACAATCGTTACACTAGCATCATCAATTGAACCATCTGTATCGGTATCATTATTAGTCACATCAATTACAACCGGTGTGTCCTCATTTGTTGAGGCCACATCGTCAGCAGCATTTGGAGCATCATTTACTGCATTTACCGTTACATTTACTGTCGCTTGATCGCATTGAGCTGGAAGGGGTGTTCCATTATCACAAACTGAATACGTGAATGAATCCGAGCCATTGAATCCTGGATTTGGTGTATAGGTTACCTCACCTGTAGTTGGATTAACTGTTACCGTTCCATTGGTTGGGTTTGTTACAATCGTTACACTAGCATCGTTGATTGCTCCGTCCGTATCGGTGTCATTATTTGTCACATCAATTACAACCGGTGTATCTTCATTGGTTGAAGCAACATCGTCAACTGCATTTGGAGCATCATTTACTGCAATAACCGTTACGGTTAAATTAGCTTCATTCGATGTAAGACCACCATTATCTTGTATTGTATACGTTATTGTTGCCGTGCCATTAAAATTGGTGGATGGCGTAAAACTAATATCACCTGTTGAGGTATTCAACGTCCATATTCCATTTGAAGTTGTTAAAGTAGTTTGTTGACCGGGTGTTGTTGGGTCCAGGTCAATGGTAGAAGTAACTACGTTACCATCAGAATCCGTATCGTTTGACTGAATTGAAGTTAATACAACCGGAGTGTCTTCGTTTGTTGTTGTTGAATTATCATTTGCCGTTGGGGGAATGTTTAAATCAATAATAGTAACGGTAGCCGTTTGGGTACCAGATTCTGTTACACCGTTTCCACCAGTTACATTTGTAATGTCAGCAATAACTGTTTCATTGCCTTCGAAAATAACATCATCTGTTGGATCAATTGTCACCGTTCCAGTTGTTGATCCTGCAGGAATTGTAATTGTTGTACTAGATGCCGTATAATCTGTTCCACTGGCTGTTCCTGTGTAGGTTAATGTTACTGTTGTTGATGTAGTTGTGGCAACCGATAATGTTGCGGTTAACGTGGCTACTCCTGCAGCGTTTTCAGCGATAGATGTTGTTCCCGTTAAAGTAACTGTTGGTGTTGTTTCATTATCCGTTATGGTTACCGTAGCAGTTTGAGTTCCTGTTTCAGTAGCTCCATCTCCGCCTGTTACGTTTGTTATATCAGCAATAACTGTTTCATTTCCTTCGAAAATAACGTCGTCGGTTGGGTCAATCGTCACCGTTCCGGTTGTTGATCCTGCAGGAATTGTAATTGTTACAGACGAAGACGAATAATCAACACCTGTAGCCGTTCCGGAATATGTCAATGTTACAGTAGTAGGAGATGATGCTGCCCCTGACAAAGTTGCAGTAAGAGTCGCTACTCCTGCAGCATTTTCAGCAATGGTTGTTGTTCCGGTTAGAGTAACTCCAATTGGAAGACAATCTTCCGTTTGCAAAGCAATTGTAGTTGTTTTAGAAATTGGACAACCAGGAACGGTTACAGCATACTGCACATTAATTGTAGTATTTCCTGTTCCGTTGAAATTCATTATTGTACCGTTTAGCGTTGCTGGACCAGACAATAAGGTTAAAACTCCACCTGTTGGACTTGGGATTAAATCTACCGACGAACCGTTACAATATAATCCCCCGGCTCCAAATGTGGGAGCCCCAGTAATACTAACATCCAAATTTGTTGCACCACAAATAAAGACTACAGCTGTTGCAAAAGTATAACTTGGCTCATTAGTTGAATTTGCGTTCCCATCACCCATACTTCCGTTTATTCGGTGACCAACATATCCAAAGTAATCTTCACACTTTTTTACGAGCATGGAAGTATGTCCGCCTGTTTCAACAGCCAAAATTTTATTTGCTGCAGTAATTCCATCAGGAATAGCCGGATTTGCTGCACCTGCCGCTGCTCTTCCGAGCATGAGTCCATTGGATTCACCCCAATTGTAATTCGTAGAATCTGCCGTTAAGACATTTACTGCAGCAAAAGCATGGTCGTGTTCATTTGGAGAAACCCAACGAATATTATTCATTACAGGACCCGTTAAAGATGTGTACCTTGGTTGAACCCAACCGAGACGATCTGTTGTAGACCAATCTCCAATTTGACTAAAGTTATTACCACCTACGGAGTACAAATTCCCATCAGTGTTTAATACATAATAAGTTGGTTTTAAATTTGATTGATCGCGCGTCACTCCAATCATTTTTATAGAATTTCCGTTTGGATTGGTCATTAAAGTCGCGCGATTTCTTGAACCAATTGCGGAGTTGTTTCCTAAATATGTTTCGGTTCCCCAAGTATACAATTCACCTGATGTCGTTAAAGCGAACATGGTATTTTGATTTCCTCTAACCGCAACAACATTGGCAAGTGGAGGGTTTCCTGCTACGGATGTTGTTACTTTATACCATAAAACTGCATTTGCAGCACTTAATGCGCCCGTCAATCCTGTCCCAGTATTTTCTCCCTGATGCGTCAAAACCCAAACATCGCCACTACATGTTGTAATTACCATTGTTTTATAAGTGGTAAAAATCATTTTAACATCTGTCGGAGCAACACCTGCTGGTAACCCTTGCGCATTTCCACCAACGGTTATTTTTTGAAATGTATTAGATGTAGTTATATTTTGATGAATTATAGTCCCTTCAACACCCCAGGCAAATAATCCTGTTGTTGTAAGCACAATTCCTTGAGCTGTCCCACTTCGTATACTTGCTAAGTGAGCTTTGAGTATCTGACCTGTTAAAGCTGGATAATTGGTTGAATTTATTTCAATAGGAGCAAGAACATTTGCAATACCATTATTTGCTAAACCTTCACCCCACGTTTTGTAGGTGCCATTTGCCGTTCGCACAACAGTTGAGTGGTAGCTCGAACAAAAATTATCATATTCTATTGTGTTTCTATCGGAATTGGATCCCATACCGAAATTTAAATAGTCGGTATTTGGACAAGTTGCTTGAAATCCACATTGTGAATAAGTTAAACTTATTCTAAACAATACTGCAAATACAAAAACAAGAAGTTTTGCAGGTGTTGAAAATTTAAAAATCAATTTCATCCTCTTTTTTATTTGTTGATTTTATTTGGGTAATAGTAAGTTTCGATTAAATCATCTTGATAATAAAAATCGAACATGATATAAGTTTCTGGTGTGGCAACTCCCTTTAAGTTGAAAATTAACGT
This sequence comes from Crocinitomicaceae bacterium, assembly GCA_044377675.1. GTDB lineage: Bacteria > Bacteroidota > Bacteroidia > Flavobacteriales_D > Crocinitomicaceae > UBA952. The sequence continues at coordinate 19,066 of JBILYP010000025.1, read as the reverse complement.
GTTCAACCCTTGACTCAAGGTGACCTTTTGATTTTTCAATTCGCCTTCAACAGAAGTATTAACGCCAGATGTTATAATTTTCAGTCCTTCAATCAGGGTATCCTGTTTATCAAAACTTGAAAAAACAACGGGTATGGACATGGTATTTCCAGAAACATCTACTCCTCCCTTTATTGGATTTGAAAAACTAGATTGTTCAAATAAGAATTCAAATTTCGTTGAAAGAACAATTATTTCTAATTGTTTGGATTCCACAGCATGATTGCAAGAACCTTCATGGTTGTCATGAACAGGATTGGAAGGTATTAAGGATATATTGTATTGTCCAGGAGTTTCAAAAATAAAACTTAAAATTTCTTCTCCATTTCCAGATTCCTTGATATTAACTCCATTTATTTCCCAACTATATTCATTTATTCGAGCAATTGCCAATTTTTCCTTAGTCAAAGACTCTCCAAATGAAATAATCAATCTATTTTTTTCATTTAACTCGTTAAGTTGAGCTAAAGATGGAAAATTACTATTTATTTTTTGATCACTACAACTATTCATAGCTTGTAAATACGAGCTACAAAATAGTATAAAAACACTCACAATGAACTGATTACGACACATCACCCTATTAAATTTGGGACAAAAGTACTATTAAATTTTCAAATACTTTATGCCCGAGATTATTCAAGGATTATCAAAAAAACAAAATAAGTTATTGTGTAATGTACAAAATTTATAAAATATTACTTCTTACCCAACTCAATATAAGGTATCAGCATTTCGTCCATTGAAAGCCCTCCATGTTGAAAGGTGTTTTGATAATAGTTAACGAATTGGTTATAATTATTTGGATACACAAAGAAATCAGAATCTCCCGCAAATACGAATTCAGCAGACATTTTTTGTTTTGGTAAAAAAGCCTCTTGCGGATTACGAACTACAAATACCTGTTTTTCGTTATAGGATAATCCCCTGCCCACTTTGTACCTTAAATTAGTATTGGTGCTCTTTTCACCAACAATTCGAATAGGGTTGTCAACTTTAACTGTTCCATGATCAGTAGTAATAATTAATTTCATGCCCGCTGCAGCAATTTTCTTCACGATTTCTAATAGAGGTGAATGTTGAAACCAAGATAAGGTAAGAGATCGATAAGCCGCTTCATCTGAGGCTAACTCCTTAATCATTTCCATTTCTGTTCGCGCATGCGACAACATATCTACGAAATTATATACGATGAAATTGACATCATTTTCTTTGAGTTTGGCAAATTGGTCATTCAATCTCTTACCTGCATCTAAATTTGTAATTTTATTGTAAGACCATTTAACTTGTTTTCCCAATCTTTTGAGATTTGCTTCCAAGAAATCTGCTTCATGCATGTTTTTCCCTCCTTCATCCTCTTCATTTTTCCACAAATTCGGGAATCGTTTCTCAATTTCTGACGGCATCAATCCAGCAAAAAATGCATTGCGCGCATAATGTGTAGCGGTTGGCAAAATGGAATAAATAATTTCTTCTTTTTCAACTTTAAACCATTTGGCAAATTCTGGTTCCAATTTCTTCCACTGATCAAAGCGCAGATTATCTATTACAAGAACAACTGTTTTGTCTTTGCCGATGTGCGTTGCGATTTTATCCTTAATAACCGTATGCAACATTTGAGGACCTTCCTCTACTCCATTCAACCAATCGAGGTAATTACCTTCTATGTATTTACAAAATTGTTGATTCGCCTCCTTTTGCTGCATTTCAAGAATCTGACGCATACCTGTATCTTGCGATTTTTCCAATTCTAAATCCCAATACACCAATTTTGAAAACAACTCTGTCCATTCTGTAAAATCCAATCTTCCACTAAGCTGCATTCCAAGTTGCCTAAAATCTTGCTGATAGGCAGTATTTGTTTTTTGAGAAACTAATTTTGAGCTGTCTAAGTTTTTCTTAATACTCAATAATATTTGGTTCGGATTTACGGGCTTAATCAAGTAATCAGCTATTTTACTGCCAATTGCCTCCTCCATAATATGTTCCTCCTCACTTTTTGTAATCATGACAACTGGAACATTCGGTAAAATTTCTTTTATTTTTGGTAATGCATCTAGACCCGAGATACCTGGCATATTTTCATCCAAAAAAATGATGTCAAAATCGGAATCCCGACAGACATCTATTGCGTCAGAACCAGATTTCACCGTTTGTACGGTATATCCTTTCGCTTCTAAAAATAAGATATGCGGCTTCAATAAATCAATTTCATCATCCGCCCACAAAATTCTACCTTGCATATTGCTTATATTTATTAGTTTTGAATAAAATTACAGTTTTGCGCCCACAGTTCAACCGAAACAACAAAAAGAAACTCTTTAACGATCCAGTATACGGATTTATTACAATTCCTGATGAAATTCTATTTGATGTAATTGAACATCCGTTCATGCAACGACTAAGAAGAATAATGCAATTAGGATTAAGTCACTTGGTTTACCCCGGTGCTCTGCATACTCGTTTTCATCATGTTTTAGGTGCAACTCACTTAATGAGCATGGCAATTTCAACGATACGCCGAAAGGGTCATGAAATTACACCGGAGGAAGAAAGAGCAGTTTTATTGGCAATTCTACTACACGACATCGGTCATGGGCCATTTAGTCATGCATTGGAATATGATATTGTAAATAACGTAAGTCATGAAAAGATTTCAGGTTATTTTATTCAGGAATTGGCAAAAGAATTTGGTTCTGATTTGGAGCGAGCCTTACTCATTTTTAAAAACACCTATTCAAAACCATTTTTACATCAATTGGTATCGAGCCAATTAGACATGGATCGGCTGGATTACCTAAATCGCGATAGTTTTTATTCCGGAGTATCCGAGGGTATAATTGGTAGCGATAGATTAATTGATATGCTCACGGTAAACGATGGAAATTTAGTAATGGAAGAAAAAGGAATATATTCCATTGAAAAATTCATAGTTTCCAGAAGGTTGATGTATTGGCAAGTTTATTTGCACAAAACAGTAGTTGCGGCAGAACATATGCTCATTCATGCCCTAAGACGCGCCAAAGAATTAACACAGCAAGGTGAGACTCTATTTGCTAGCCCACCTCTCGCCTATTTTCTTCAAAATAACGTCTCAGAAACTGATTTTGAGAACAATCCAACGGTTTTGGCCAATTTTGCTTTACTGGATGATTATGATATTTTAGGAGCTATGAAAATTTGGCAACATTCTTCAGATCGTGTGTTATCCTTATTAAGTTCCGGTTTGGTGAATAGAAATCTGTTTAAAATTGAAATATCAAAAGAGCCCTACAGTGAAGATCGAATTTCCCTTGAAAAAGAGTTAATCAAATCAACCTATAAATTATCTGATGATGAACTGAAATACTTTGTTTATACAGATATCCTAAGCAATAAAGCATACAATCAAAATAAACAGAATATTAATCTATTGATGAAAAGTGGCGAAATCATTGATCTTTCGAAAGCATCTGATAATTTAAATATTTCCGCACTTGCCCAACCTGTTGAAAAATATTTCCTTTGTTACCCAATTTAACAGATTATGAACTCATTGAAACAACTTCGAATTTTAGCTTGGGTGGAAGGTTTTACTTATCTTGCTTTCGGTTTAACGATGCCACTTAAGTACATCTATCAACTGAAAGAACCAAATTATTACGTGGGCATGCTTCATGGAGTATTTTTCATTGCCTACATAATTTGGGTGTTATGGGTTGGTTTTGAATACAAATATTCACTGAAAAATATTTTTATTATGTGCTTTGCTTCTTTATTTCCTTTTGGAACTTTTTGGGTAGATAAAACTTATTTAAAAAAAAGGGCTCAATAATTGCCAATACAAATCGTTTTAATCTAAATAAATGAAAGTATTTCTATTCACACTTGTTTTATTGTTTGTTTTCAAAGGAATAGCGCAACCAGTTGTGCCGTTTGTTGATTTTAATAATTATTTCCGAGTTTTCGAAAACAATAATTTTAGAACAATAGAAATGCAACCCATAATAAGCTATCAGGCTGGTGATGAGTTTGTAGCCTATATGGATAATAGAGAAAATCTTCGGATTTTTGATGGAAAAGAACGAAAGGATGTTACCAACATGAATATTAAATTTTCAATTTCTGATCATTTATTGGCGTATAATGTTGGCCCCACATTAAATATCTGGGATGCAGGAAAACTAAAAACACTAACCTATTTCAGTAGAAATTATGTTGTTAAAGATAGTATTATTGTGTATGAGGATACTAGATACAATTCCGTTAATGTTTATTACAACAAACAAACCTACCCCTTATATACCATAACTGGAGAACTCTATATGCCAACAGCAATTGGTGATAATATTGTCGCGTTTAAAGATAATGGAAGCTTTTATAAAGTTTTCTATCAGGGTCAAATATTTGACTTAGGGGTTTGGAACAATGAAATCGATTTCAAGGCCGGTTGCGACATTTTATGTTTCAATGATCCTACCCAACGAAGTTTTGCTTTATTCGAAAACGGAGAATTCCTAGATGTTGAATCTCAGTTCATGAAAAAATATAAGGCAGGGAGAGGTTTTATTGTTTTTGAGGACCTGAACGGAAATCTTTGGCATTATAAAGATGGCGAGAAAACAGAGTTATCCAATTTTAGTCCCGCTTTTTGGGAAGTGCAAGACGATATGGTTATTTGGGGAGAAAACAACTATGTTTTTTCGTATAGTAAGGGAGAGAAAAAGGAGGTTTGTAATTTTATCCCAAAAGATTACCTTCTTAAAAATGAGGTATTTGCTTTCCGCAATATAGCAGGAGGAGTAAGTGCATTTGTTAACGGAAAAGTAGAAGAAATAACCTTACAAGGAGATTCAGAATATGCTATTTATGGTAATGTCGTTTTAGTAAAATTATTTAACAGAAGCTATATAGTTTTAAAAGATGGTGAGAAATTTTTCTCCTTGTAATCTCACATTTTAACCAAATCATTCAAAAAGGTACCTACTTCGCATACGTTTTATTCTTACCTTCGAAAAAAGTTGTACGATGGGAATTGTAAATTCATTTGTTAATCAAATAGGAAGAGAAATGGGGCGTGATGCTTATAAAAGTGTTACATCTAGAAATCAAACTAGAAATAAAACTTCATCGGCAGTATCTTCAATTTCATTACTGCAAGATGTGAAATCCTTCGAACTATTGGAAAATGATGATGCTACTCTACGAGCAATAACAAACCTTGTTGAAAAATCCGAAAACAGTGATCCCGAAGATTTTGAATGGCAAGAATTGTTTCGAGAAATTGATAATAAAATTGATTTTTGTAAAGAAAATCTGGATAATGAGCATCTTCCCAAATTAGAAATTCTAGATCAATTAAATGCTGACAACTTTCAAAAAGTAAAAAATGAGCATATCGATTATATTGAGCGTGTTATTGTGGTCTTGGAGAACAACATTAAACACTCTGAACAAAAAAACATTATTCTTGCCAAACTGCTTTCATTTATTGGCTTGAGACCCTATTACATGGACGGAAAAGTTGTTTCCGCATTGTATAATCTAGTTTTACTTTTGATTATGGGGAGTATATTTTATCAAGGATATATCACGTATTCTGAACCAGTTTTAAACGCAGGAGATATGCCTGTTACAACTCTGGAACAAATTGCAAAAGTTAGCCGAATGGGAATTGGACTAATGGTTGGCATATCCCTCTTATATATTTTTTATCTGGCATTTGCATTCAGAAAAATCAACAGATATCAGCATCCAATTCTGGAAAATAAAGAATCAAGCGCGCAATTTCAAAAGTATTTATCTGAATTGAAAAAATGAACGAAGAAATTAAGTCCTATATTGAAAAACAAGCAACTCGTGACCAAGAGATATGCCGGAGATTATTCGAAATAATAGATGCTGAATATTTTGAGATTGAAAAGAAAATATGGCATGCACATCCCGTTTGGTTTATGGATGGTAATCCGATTGTTGGATTTAGTAAATTGAAGGATTGTATTCAACTTATGTTTTGGAGCGGGGCAGATTTTGACGAGGAAAAATTACAATTAGGTTCGGGAAAGTTTAAAGATGCATCGATTCGATTCACAAAACTCGAACAAATTGACACGGAGGAGCTAGCCAGGTGGCTGAAAAAAGCACGTACCATTCAATGGGATTATAAAAACATAGTTAAGCGCAAAGGAAAATTGGAACGCATTCAATAACTCAGGTTATTACCTAACTGGTTCAACACTGTATCCTTGCTCTTTTAGTAATTGAATAACTCCTTTTGGACCTGGTAAATGAGCAGCACCAACTGCAATAAACGTCGATTGAACGGTAAGTTGTTTTTCAATTACAGGTATCCAATTAGCATTACGTAATTCTAGAAAATTATAATTGAATTCAGGAATGCTACTTGTTTCTAAAACTACTGATTTATATAACTCATCCAAATCTTCCTTCAAGTATAAACTCAACAAAGTATCAAACTGATCTGCTGGATTACTTCCAAATTCCTCCATCATCATTTTAGCTTGATCCTCAATACTCATTTTGTTAATTGTTTGCATCTGAAATTGAATTGATTCCAATCCAAGAGTCGGCATTTTTCGCTTTTTAGCTATTTTATTAAATTCCATTTCATACGATGCAGTTTTGCCCATTTGTTCTTGTGCAATAACAGATGAAAAGAAAAAAGGCTTGAGACGAATATACTTTTTAAATTTACCTTTTTTCATGTGTAATGTATCCAAACAAAAAGTCTTTACCTTTTTAAAATCTGACTTACTCATAATATCCTCCAGTGTTTTACCGCCAGGGATAATCATTTCTTGAGCAATTTGAATTTTGGTTTTAAAATCCATATTTAAATCAACCTCCATAGCTAAGACCTGAGAAGCTTGAATTGCTTGCTGAATTTTAGGAGAAATAGTGAATTTATCCTTCGGCATGACATGAATTGTTCCATACAAATAAGAACTTTCTTTCAATCCATTTCCACTAATTTTCCACAGTAATTGAGCTTTTCCTGATTGATTAAAAAGAAATAGCAAACAAATAAGAATACTAATTTTCATTACCTAGTCTTTAAATAGTGAATCAACAAATGTTTTTTTATCAAATAACTGCAGGTCCATCATTCCTTCGCCAACACCAATGTACTTAACCGGTATTTTCATTTGATCGGAAATACCAATTACAACACCACCTTTTGCTGTGCCATCTAATTTAGTTACAGCCAAAGCATTAATATCAGTTGCCAAGGAAAATTGTTTTGCCTGTTCAAAGGCGTTTTGACCCGTTGACCCATCCAGCACTAATAAAATCTCGTGAGGTGCACCTGGAACTACTTTTTCCATCACGCGTTTGATTTTATTCAACTCATTCATGAGATTAACCTTATTATGTAGTCGTCCAGCAGTATCAATAATTACTACATCTGCATTTTGCGACTTAGCGGACTGAAGTGTATCATACGCAACACTTGCTGGATCTGCTCCCATTCCTTGCTGTACGATTGGCACACCAACTCGCTCAGACCAGATAATCAACTGATCAACAGCCGCAGCTCGAAAGGTATCCGAAGCACCTAGAACAACCTTTAAATTGGCTTGTTTGAATTGGTAGGCTAATTTTCCAATAGTTGTAGTTTTTCCAACACCATTCACACCAACAACCATGATTACATAAGGTTGTCCATTTAATTCAGGAATTGCAAATTTATCTTGATTTGTAGAGTTATTCTCCTCCAATAAGGAAGCGATTTCTTCGCGCAATAAGCGTTGCAACTCATCTGTTCCCATCACTTTATCGCGCGACACACGAGTTTGAATGCGCTCAATAATTTTTAAAGTTGTCTCAACACCCACATCTGAGGTAATTAATACTTCTTCTAAATTATCTAAAACCTCATCATCTACTGAGGATTTACCGAGTACAGCACGAGCAATTTTAGATAAAAAACTTTGCTTTGTTTTCTCTAGCCCTTTATCTAAGGTTTCTTTTTCCTCTTGGGTCCCACGTTTAAAAAAATCAAAAAATCCCATAATATTTGTATAAAAAACGAAAAGCCTCCTAATTGAAGGAAGCTCATCTAATAATTAACACTTAATAGTAAAATCAGTTTTTATCGAACCACTCTTTTACTTTGTCGTTGTGTACAATTTCTTCTTTAAATGTATAAGAACCTGATTTATCAGACTTCACCATTTTAATTAATTTGGTATGTTCTTTTCCACCACCTTTCTGTAAACTCGCTACAACTTTCTTAGCCATGACTTACTTATTTAATTTCTTTATGAACAGTATATTTTTTCAAAACCGGATTGAATTTTTTAATTTCCATTCTGTCCGGAGTGTTTTTACGATTTTTCGTTGTAATGTAACGAGAAGTTCCAGGCATACCTGAATCTTTATGTTCTGTACATTCTAGAATTACTTGGATTCTATTTCCCTTTGCTTTCTTTGCCATTTCTGTGATGATTTAACTTCTGTTTCGCAACAGTTTTACTTCAAATATCCTTTTTTTCTTGCCTCTTTAACACAAGCTTCTATACCGTTTTTATTAACGGTTCTCAACGCAGAAGTAGATATTTTTAAGGTAATAAAAATATTTTCTACTGGTAAGAAAAACCTTTTAGTTATCAGATTTGGATAAAATCTTCTTTTTGTTTTACGATTTGAGTGAGAAACATTATTCCCAACCATAACCGATTTTCCTGTAAGTTGACAAACTCGTGACATAACCTAATTCTTAATTGCTATTTTCTGAAGCGGGTGCAAAGATACGCATCTAGTTTAATATTGCAAATGTTTTTACTGCTTTTTACTGAAAAAAGTTTCTATCTTATCAACATTTCGCCAAAAAATGTGGAAAAACACATTATTCCAGAGGCAAAAGAATAGTATTCTCTTAAAAGGATATGCGCAACTGAATTACCAAATCGGTTTTCTTACTTCCTTTAATTCCTTCAGCTCCAGAACTAATATCCTGTCTATTATTGTAGAGAAAATATCCATACCGTACCCACAAATCACAATGACGTAAAAAGGAATAACGCACTAAAACATAAGCTCGATTTCCTTGGTAATAATAAGCAGGAACAGCAAATACATATAAGGCATTATTTTCAAACGAATAAATCCTTGTATCGTAACTATCAGTATCAAAAAGAGCATAACGCAAAGCTATATCTATCGGCAACCCTTTAGGTTTGTATAACAAATCTTGCGTAAATAACATCCCTTTTTCTGGCGTATTGCTTAAGCGATTGATTGTAACATATTCTAGCCTACTTTTAAATGTGAAGAATTCATTGATCACATATGAAATATTCAAGCGGTAATTTCGCTGTAATATATCCTCAATACCTGTAACAGTTCCATCGGAATTTCTGCTGTTTTTCTGACGGAGTTGCTGACGGAATCTACCATAAATTTCAAAAATCTTATTCGGTTTATAAATAGGCTGTATCAAAAACTCATGTCCTTGCGTTGGTGCATCAATTTGGTACTTCAACCAAGGGAATTTAAATAAATCGATATACCCATTAAGAGACCATGCTTTTGTTAGTTTAAATTTTGTTCCCGCGTAGAGTCCTTGTTCATTTTGAGTATTACTTCCTTCTGAAAAGCCTGCATTATAAAATGTTTGATATCCCCTGCCGTAATTACGATATAACAAACCCACACTTGCATTAGGATCTAAGGAAACCATTGCACCATGCACCATTGCACCCCCCCCATTCCACTCTCCTTCATGTTGAAAAAAATTGTGCGACATCTCCCCAAATAAATTCACATTTCGATACACATAATTATAATCAAAGCTGGTAGCAAGATTTTGTTTGCCTCTAAAATCGAACTGATTATAAAGTGTTTCAGTCTTAAAATAAGGCTTGTCATATCCTTGTGCTACCCCAGAAACACCCAAACGAAGCGGGCCTTTAACATACCGCAAATTTGAACCTACTACGTATTCGGTTAACCCATTTTTTTTAGCAATTTCTGAATTAGTGCGATGAAGTCCGGACAAATCAATGGTTGAAATAAATTCTAAATCGTCAAACGTAGAGTCCGCGATTGCTTGTTTTGCATCCACTTTCTTAACTGATGCGAAGGTCAATAAACTAAAATTCTTATATCCAAAATCTGCGGCAACACCACGCATGAATCTACTTTCATCAACGGATGTATACGCCCTTATAGGAATTGCATTTCGTTTCATTGTGGCTATATCGGCCGTTTTTCCAAATGCATAACTTGACCACATATTGATTCCTTGCCCAATTTGAACTTGATAATCTCCAATTGCAAAAGATTTGAGGTATTTTCCTCCTTTAAAAAAAAGATGGGCAGAATAGAAGTCAAAACCATTTTTTTGTGCCCCTTTAAAAAACTGTTCACCCGCATCTTTCTCGGCAGTAACCCCGATGCTAATATTTGTTTTGTAGGTATAACGAAAACGCGTGTAATAACGATCCGAATTTCCGTGATAATAATTATTGGACGAATTCAATATTGAATCTGAAACAGGAGCATAACCTGATTTTTTCTCAACAGTTGGTTGATAGCGAGTATATAATTCAAATTTACCCTCCTTCAAGGCTTCTTTGAATGTGATGTGTAAATTGTCCAACTTATCATCTACATAGATAAAAGGTAAAACCAGTTGAATAGTGGATAAGTCCCAATACTTCAAACTTTGTAACTCGTAGATGGTAATTAATTTTCCAAAACGTTTACGATGGAGCAATAAATCGTTGATTTGCACGGCGGATAACAAATTCAATTCTTCCAACTCTTCCGTAACTACAGTATTAAGATTTAGCTTATTATCAAAATAAAAATTAAGCGATTCAATTACATTTGTTAAATCTATATCCTCTGATTGCAATTGTTCAGAGATAAATTCAATTCGTTGCTGAATAATTTCATTGCGCGATTGGGCGATTAAATTACCGCATGCACACATCAAGACTAAAAAAAACAACTTTCTCAGCTGCATGCTATGGCAATTGATAATTGAATGAAAAATTGGGAGACCAACCTAAATTCTGGTGATAACAACTACCTAAATCTAACTTGAAATACTTTTTAAATTGGTAACCAAATCCAAAACTAACTTCTATTGGGTCAGACGCGAATCCACCGCGAATAAAAAAGTTTGAAACCACTGCATACTCGATTCCAACCTTTCCTCTCAGTGGGTAATCCACATTTTTTTCGGCTTCAGCAAGCAACAATACCTTGGATGAAATTTTATAGGATGAACCCAAGCGCATAACTGTTGTATATCGATCTTCCTGATAATCTGATAACTTGTTTCGACCCAAATTAAAAATACTAAATCCTATTTTCCATTGATCATTAACTTTTGCCAATAAACCTATTTCTGCTGTAACTGTTCCACTACTTCCATACGCATCTGGCAAGCGCACACCAGCATAATTTAGTTGTACACCCGCTGATAATAATTCACTCAATTTCAAGCTATAGCCAAGACCCGTTTTATAGGAAAGGAAATTTCGGTATCCAAAACGTTGTCCACCAAAAGAAATAACTCCCTTTTTAATCGGAATTGCCACTGCAACACCTTGAGACTGCAATTCTTTTAATAAAAACCTATTCTCATAACTTATTCCAATCTCCATTTTTTTAACCCCTGTTAATGCAGCCGGATTATGATGATACGCCCAAACATCCTCAATAGTATTGCTCGCATTCCCTAAAGATTGAGCACGGCTTCCCATGGGATAATATCCTTGAGAATTAGCCTGAAAAAATAGACAAACGAAAAAAAATACGGAAAGTGTGTGAAAAATAGTTGACTTCATTCTTTCATTCAATTAACTCAATTAATTTTCTGTCAAACCCTTAGATTGATCAGTTGCAATAGAAAGCAAGGTAGATGAATATGCTTCACGGAAAAACTCAAAAGGACCAATTTCTGGATATCTTTCAACGATTTCAATTGCATTCTCGTACGCAAAATCGCTCCAAACCACTTTTTCATCTGTAAAATCAATTTTTGCAGATAATGCTCCACATCCAATATCTCCACAATCGGAACATACATATAATAAAATTCGCTCAACAGGAGTTTTCCCTATGTATTTTGCAACTTGAGAAACAAAATATCCACTATCTGCCCCATCAGGCGTAAACATTCCCGTTAACTCTTTCAAATCGACTTTTAATAAAGTAGATAAGGGATGGTTATCGATATCGAATTCATAAAAAAGTTGTCCGCCTGGAAACTGGGAGAGTGTTAAATTGAGTTGTTGCACGAATATTATTTAAAAAATGGTAAGATTACCGGTTTGTTTTTCGGGTGAATTTGATCCTTGAAGTGTAAAGGTAATAATATAAAAATAAACACCTTGTTCCACTATTTTTTCAGGAACAGCACTCGTTTTTTTCTGTTTTTTCGTTTTCTTTCCTTTTGGTTGCTCTGATGAATTCCAAATTAGGGGAACCGTCATTGCACTAGATTCCTTAACTATTTGTCCCCAACGATTAAATAACTGAAAAGAAAAGGAAGTAATCATGCAATTATTCTCTATTCGAAAATCATTCAACTGACTAACCGATAACGATTTAGGCAATTCAAAACAAGTAGCTCCTTCATAACAAATAAAGTTCGTTGATGCAATCTCTTGAGAAAAAGAAATATTCCACAAAAACAAAAATAGGATCACCTTTATAAAAATCTTCATGTTTAGTTCGTTTTATCAATACATATAAAAGCAGGTGGCTTTTTTGCATTCGCATTGTAAATATAGTAATGATTTTTATCTTCATATTTCAAGCTATCTACTTGATTAAATGTCGAGATATGTAATAAATTTTGCAGGGGCACTATTGTATCTTCAAATGAAACTAGATTAAAATATCGAATTACTTTTTCCGATGGTGAATTAGGTAAAGTTTGTAGGCTCGTTAACTGTTTAATGTATACATTTTTCTTGCGATCCACATACAACCATTCCCCTTTCAATTTTTTAAATCCCATATCCTTATTTTTAATGGGCTCTTGAAGCCGCACTTCTTTATCATTAAATGATGGGCCTAATTGCATCTCACATGCAACTAAAAAAATTGGAAACAGCATGAAAATTTGGATATACTTGCTCACTGTCTAAAATTAAAAAAAGTAAATGATTTCTTTTAGATCCGCAATTTATTATTTTGTAATGGAATTGTTAACGCTATTTAATTCATCAAGAATTAATCCACTTTGGAAATGTGGTTAATAACCTGAGCTCGATTATTAAAACAAAGTCAAAATTAATTTAAAGAATTTGTTACAAGGCAGATTTTATAAGGGATAGCGGGTTATCACGTTAAAAGCTAACGCAGAAATAAGTTTTTAAATTAGGCCTAGGATTCGCAATTTCACCTCTAAACAGCAATCTACTTCCCTTTTTCGCATCGAAATATGACAATATTCCGATTTAAAAAATATCGGATCTCACTATTTACAGGTGTTTTGACAACGTTTGATTAACCGAACTCAGGTTAATACACCACCGAAAAAATAAATCCTTTTTCTACATTCAATCCTTTTTCTATATTGTTGGAGTATAAGGAACCTGTTCCAAGTCCTTGAGGAAGTGGATTGGTAAATTGAGCCGTAAATTGGCAGATTGCACTCAATCCTACATTGGATTCAAGAGCAGATGTAATCCACCATTGAATTCCATTTGCTTCAGCAACATCAATCCATTCCTTTGTCCCTTTGAAGCCGCCATGCAAACTTGGTTTAAGTACAATAAATTGTGGTTTTATTAGCTCTAAAAATGCCTTTTTTGCTGACTTTGAAAAAATACCAATTAATTCTTCATCCAAAGCGATTGGGATGGGTGAATCGATACAAATTCTTTTCAATAATTCACTATTTCCCGTTGCGATAGGTTGTTCGATGGAATGAATATCATATGCCGCTAATTCACTCAACCTTGACATAACAACTTCGGGAGAAAATGCCCCATTTGCATCAACGCGAAGGATTATACTTTTTGAGTCGTGAATGTTACGTATAGCACGTAGAATGGATAATTCCTGGTCAAAATTTATTGCACCAACCTTCATTTTTAAAGTCGTGAAGCCCGCCTGTAACTTTTGTTCAATTTGTTCATTCATGAAGGATTCATCACCCATCCAAATTAAGCCATTGATAGGAATTTTTAGACCTTCTGTTACAAAAGGAGAATTAAAGTAAATACCTTTACCTCCAGTATGACAATCCAAAATTGCTGTTTCAAAACCAAAGCGAATGGACGAGTTTTGATTGAAAAATTCCTCAATCTGAGTAGAAGTAAACGCTGTAAATAATTGATTTTTCAATTCAGACAAGGTTAAATCCCTAACCAAATTGATTGCCTGATTTATTCGGAAAATATAATCGTCATCAGAAAAATATTCAGGTGTTAGCCCTTCAATTATGCCGCATTCTCCAATTCCTTGGAATTTTGTTTCTAAATCATTAACATGGATAAACCATGATTTTTTTTGATGGAGTACACCGCGCGACGTGCCTGCTCCAAATGTAAAATCAAAGACTTTTTTCTCAACCCGAAAAGTGAGCATTGAGATTATTCTTTATTGATGATTTTGATACGAACCCTACGATTCATTTGACGTCCCGACTCAGATTCATTGTTACCCATTGGTTTCGTCTCACCGTAATAACTCAACTTCACTCGATTACCTTCAATGCCATTTTTAACTAAATAGGCTTTTACTTCATTCGCACGATCCTTAGAAAGTTGCATGTTCTCGGCATCATCACCACGATTATCCGTATGTCCTTCCACTTCAATCATTATGTCTTGACGCAACGCCAAAACTTGTGCAAGGGATTTAAGTTCCTCAAATGACTTTGTTTGAATATTAAAAAGTTGCTTTTCAAATAACAAATTACGTTCAACACTCAATAAAATGGTATTTACTTCATCATTTGAAATTCCGGAACCTTTGGTAATAAACACTGTATCTGTTTTTTGAACAAAGACTGTATCTTGAATAATTGGTTCTGTACTTTTTTTAGCTATGTTAAAAGAAGAATCAATTTCAATTATTTCAACAATTTCTTGCTTCTTTTTGGCTTTACAGAATTTCAGTCCCAAGATAACTTCATGAGATCCAGAACTAAACGATGCTATATTTCGCATGGGAGTTTCGTAGGCATAACCAATAAAGAATAAATCTTGAATATTAATTCCAGCGCGAGCAATAAGACCAACTTGCGTTCTGTATCCAATACCAGCTTGAATAAAGCTTTTGTAAATTACATCAGCATTTAAATCTGTTTGCATACCTGTATTTATACCTTTCATGAAAACAGATGGTTTTATAGCCAGATTATTGTTGACATTTATCCTGTAAGCAGCTAAAGCATTGAAATGTCTTCGAAGACCATAACCATCCAAGCTATTGTAGCCAAAATTCGTATACGTTTGAAGTAGTTGTTTAGAAGCAACTGAAAGCTCCAAATTTTTCCATTGGTAGAAAATTCCCAATTCAGAATTCAGTGTTCCTGACGACTGACTTCCTCCATTTATAATTGGGTCTTGGTTATCAAATGCTATAGCAGAAGTAGGATTCACTCGATATTGATTGTACCCAACGCCCAGTCCAAAACGCAATGTATGAAATTTAGCAAAGGTTAACCCATAAGAAATAGCACCCATTCCTGTAACTTGATTAATCATTCCGATTTTATCAACTAAGACTTGCCCTCCGATGCCGATATTTTTTCCTAGACGGGTATTCACACCAACATAACTAGTCAACGGAGCTCCTTCCACTTTTACCCATTGATTTAAATGAGAAAAATTAATTTCTGTGCAACCACTTGCCCCTGTATAAGCCGGATTAATTGAGAATCTATTATACGTATACACGTTACTTTGAGGTGTTTGCTGAGCCTGTGAAACCAATGAAACCGCAGCAAAAACGAAACAAATTATTTTTTTCATGATTTCAATTATTTTTTAAATCTTAATAAGTTAATCTCACCAGTATATTCTTTGTCAGAACATTTAATGGAGTAGAAATAGACTCCATCTGGAAGCAGTTCATTATTTCTTGTTCCGCCCCATTCATTGTTATAATCATTTGTTTTATAAACCAACTCACCCCAACGATTATAAATTTTTACCTCACATCCATCAATTTTAGTTACATCACTCACTTTCCACGTATCATTTTGACCGTCATCATTTGGAGTTAAAATATTACTAATTTGAAACTCGCAATCAACTACTGAAAGTTCTAAAACAAGTACCGAGTCGCATCCGCTAGAGGTAGTAAGTGTGTCAGTATAAATTCCACTTATAATTAAATCTTGACCAGCAAATGTATAATACTCGTTAGAACAAATCTCAACTGATTCATATGACGAGTTCGGAGGAGTTACAAATAAAGATAACACCACAACAGAATCACAACCTTCCGAAGTAGCAAGCAAAGAACTATAAACTCCAGGCTCATTTAAAGTTGTACCATTAAAGTCATATATTGATCCTAAACATATGGTTTCCTCAATATTAGTAGTTATTGTTGGTAGAATAAAAATGACAGATGTTACAATCGAGTCGCAACCTGTAACGGCTTGAATTGTATCTACATAAACCCCCGCATTGGTGTAGGTATTAGATCCTATCTGAATTGATCCACCCGGACATAAATTAAATTCCTTCAAAACCGTTAGAACAGGATTGATCGATAAATTCGTGATTACTGTACTATCACAACCTTGAGCTGTAATGAATACATCCGTATAAATCCCAGATTCTGTTTGTTGTGAGCCGCCTAACAAAATTGATTCTCCTTGACAAATTTGAGCATTTACAGGCACTGTCACAGGAGTACAAGGATTATTACAGTTTGTAGCATCAAAGGTAAAGGTTTGCGGACAAGCTCCATCGTTAATTTGTACAGTATAAATCCCAGCCTCAGAACCAGTATAGGTTGAACTTACGCCCGGAGCTAATGTTCCATTAGAGACAATAGTACCTGAAGGGCTTGTTATTGAGTATGAATAAGGATTGGAATAGTAACCATTTAATCCTCCAGTGGCCGAAAACGTGGCCGTACAAGTAGTGTTATCATAATTAAATAAGGCATTCAGCTGTTGAAGAAATACTATAGGCAGACCTGTTGAAACAGTAGATGTACCACACGTAAAATCACCCCAATCTGCTGTAATATCTCCAGCAGGTGAAATGTAATGGAGCGTATTAAATAAAGGATTACCGAATGAACCACTACCATCGCCATTGTTGGTGAATGTTCCATTCAGCCCAATTAATGTATCAATGTAAGCGCTGTTAAAACCTGTATTTGCAATTGGATCTGGTAAATTTTGAACTTGGTGTATAACATAACCTGGTGTTAAGCAACTAGGTAAACTTTGAGTCGACTCCCCAATACCATTAACAGTTATACCAGGAGTAAACACATCCCCGAAACAAATAAATGCTGTATCTTGCTGTGCAATTGTTAAGCTATCACCATTTGCCAATTCAACATAAATATCTCCTGCATCACTATCAATTTCTTGAATATATTCTATGATATACTGACCCTCATCACCTGGTGAACCACCATCAATCTGAATGGCATAAACTTTTCCTGGTATTAAACAGCAAGCAGAGGTTTGAGCTCCGTTAAATCCAGCTGTACCAGATATTATTGGAGTTACAACTGGAGTATTTCGTGTTCCATCTTCTGTATAAGTTGCTGGCTGAAGTCCACCATAACAATCAATTCCATTTAATAATTCAAATACATTGTAACGTAATAAATCCATTCCAATATAAGCACGAATACTTAATTCAACCGCACCTGATGGCGGTGCCGTAAAATAATGCCATACCGTTTGATCCGCGCGATTAGCGGCATTTGGATCAGATGCTGGCTCACCGGCTAAAAATTCTCTACAAGAAAACACATTTGAACCTGCAACTGCCTGAAATGTTGGATTTGTGTTAGCTAAAATTACTGGCACTTCATAAAGCGTATTTTGCATGGCTAAACATAAAATATCATTTCCTGGAGAATTTAATGTGGGGTCAGCAATACTTGGATCGTACAACCATGATTTGATACTTTGGGTACTGAAAGGTGTCAAATTATCTGATGGATCGACCATTCCATAATATTTATAACCAGGTTCTAGGCATCTTCTATCAATACGAGCACTTGGATCTCCACCAAGAAAACTATTGGTTCCACCTTCATCTTCCGCAATAAATTCGAGATTAGCACATGAATAATCTCCGGGAATTCCAGGTGAAAAACGAACATCATACCCAAAAAGTGCATTATTCTCTCCATAAAGTGCATCTTGATAATCTGATTCAAAAATCATTCTTCCACTATTTGGAGCAACAAAATTCAACCAAACAGATTCATTTACCACGGGATTATTGGCAGCAACATGATCATAATCGTACGCATGATAATTTTCAGGGTTGTTATCTGCATGCGGAGCACCTGTTTCTGCGTAATCATTTCCACCATCATAGGCACAACCAAAATCTAATGTTACGGAAGCAGCACCGGCATCCGTGGTAATTACATTTGTCCCGTAAGAAACTGAAGGAGACTGGCAAGGAATATCTTCCGAGTCTCCTGAAGGACCACCACCTAGATCGTTTATTCTAACTTCTACCAAACCTGAAGTAATACCATCAGATGTTAATTGCACATAATATGTTTCTCCTGCAATTAATTTTTGATAACTAAAGGGAGAAAGAGGATCGCAATTATCTAAACTAATATTTGCTTTATCAAAAGTTAAAAAATCTATATTATCTGAATATTCTATGTGAGAAAGATACTCAAATTTATCTTTTATTACCGCACTAGTTAAAGGTTGTAATCCAGTATTACATGCACCACCATCGGCAGCATGATAAATTTGAAAATAGGTTCCAATTTCCGTTCCCGAAAGATCGGTAGTAATTTCTACCGACCCACTAGGTGGAGCTACAAATCTAAACCAAGCAGAAGAACCATTTGCATTTACATCTCCGGCACGAGGCTCATTATT
>JBILYP010000050.1:0-15634 GCA_044377675.1 Crocinitomicaceae bacterium | reverse complement strand
AAGTACAGGGGGAGCAACAGATAAACATTCAATTCGGAACGTTAGAATATATGCCGATATTGCTGAGGCAGATGCAGGCCAAGATGTAACGATTTGCAGTGGAGGAACCGCTCAACTTGGATCGGCGAATAATCCTACGTATTCATACTTATGGTCAGGAAATACAAATTTAAGCTCTTACTCTATTTCAAATCCCACAGTTACTCTCACAAATAATACCGTAACTCCTATCACGCAAACCTTTTCTTTAGAAACTATTTTGAGTTCTTCTCCAAATTCTTGTCCAGACAATGATGACGTTATTGTAACCATTCTTCCAAATACATCTAGCACAGTAGACGCAAATATTTGTACTGGAGCAAGTTACACAATTGGAGGTCAATCATTTTCAACAGCTGGCACTCATCAAGCCGTTGTGAATGGTGTAAACGGTTGTGACTCAACCGTAACCCTAAATTTGTCGCTCATTCCTAATATTCAAACGAATTTAACAGAGAGTATTTGTCAAGGCTCAAGTTATACCTTTGGAAATCAAACATTAACTAATGCGGGTGATTATTATCAAACACTACAAACATCGGCTGGTTGTGACTCCATTGTAAATCTATCCCTAACGATTAACCCCATTCTCAGTTCCTCCCAATTTGAAACGATATGCGATGGTGAATCAGTAACATTTTATGGTCAAACTCTTACTGTAGCCGGCTTATTCAATCACACCCTTCAAACAACTAATGGCTGTGACTCAATTATAACTCTAAATTTAATTGTAAATCCAATCCCCAGCCCACCATCCATTGTATCCAATAGTCCATTAGAATGTCCTGGGGATGCACTAATTATGATTGCAGAACCAATAGTTGGAGCAACCTACAGTTGGAGTGGACCAGGAAATTTCACCTCCAGCGATAACGAAATATTCTTAATTATTGACAATCAAAATACAGGTACCTATTCAGTGTACATCTATTTGAATGGTTGCCAATCACCTCCTTCCCTAGAACAAATTAGTATTGCAAACACAGGAGTTTCTGATAATTTTGACGTTCCCAATGTAATAACTCCCAATAATGATGGGGTTAATGAAGAAATTGAGTTTAATACATTGTTTTCAAGCTGTATTCCTTTTCATTTTGAATTATTCAATAGGTGGGGGAATCTAGTTTTTGAGCAAGAAAATGGAGGAGAAGCATTCAAAGGAACAACCATTGGAGGGAAAAAATTGGAGGATGGTATTTATTTTTATAAGCTGAACTATGGTGAGCAGAAAAAGACTGGTTTCATACATATTCTTTGGTAATATTATTTTTTGGTAATACTGCAACTTTTATCGACCAATGGATGTCTTTAATGACAGGTTCTAACTATTTTTGTGCATGCCCTTATTTTTTAAAATATTTACTCTACTTGCTTTTTTCATCGTTAATGCGTTTTTGTTTGGGCAAAACTCAATAAATACAAGCGGTGCAGGATTGCGATGGGTTTCTGCAGGTGATATAGACGTTACTGGTAATCAAATTACGGTTGAAGCAATTTTTAGAAAAACAACCACGGCTAATGCAACAAATATTGTTTCTAAGCATACTGATCAAGCAACATGTAATTATTTGTTAAGACCAAATAGTTTTCAAATGGCTACTAATAATGGATTTTATGTTTGTCCAAATACTCAACCAACCGTCCAAAATACCTGGTATCATGCAGCGGCCACCTATGACGGAAGTATCATAAAATATTATATAAATGGTTGTTTAATAAACTCTATTCCAGCAAGTGGAAACTTGGTAACGAATGATTTTTTGACCGGTATTGGCATGCAATCCCAAAATCCAATAGCTACTACTGAAAATTTTAAAGGTAATATTGATGAGGTTCGTATTTGGAATGTTGCACGTACTGAACAAGAAATTCAGCTCAACATGAATTTTCTCCTGCTAACCACTCAGCCTGGTTTGTTGGCATATTATAAATTTAATAACAACTACCTAAATAGTCAAGGGAATGCCACATTCAATGGAACACCTCAAGGAACGCCTACTTTTGATGTCGAGGCTCCCCTTTTTATTCCCTTAATATTAATTTCAGCGATTGCCACTGATGCTTCATGTTTTGGTTTTTCTGATGGGTCAGTTACAATTACCGCTGCGGGAACAGGCGCACTCACTTATTCCATTGATGGAGTTACTTATGTTTCAACAAGCACATTTTCTAATTTACCCGCCGGAAGCTATACGGCCTATGTGAAAAGTCCACAGGGATGTATTGTTTCGCAAACTTTTACCATCAATCAGCCGCCTCAAGTACCCACACCAGTGATCAATTTCCCGAGTCCGCTGTGTGAGACTGACAGCTTGTTTTTAAGTATCGATTCATTAGCAGGAGCCAGCTGCACGTGGACAGGGCCAAACAATTTTACCACATCACTTTTAGACACTGTTATTCCGAATGCTTCAGCAATAAATAGCGGAAATTACAACGCCTTTTTCACCTTAAATGGTTGTAATAGCGACACCCTAATTCAACCCATTACCGTGAATCCTATTTTCGATATTAACATCGATACCACAATTTGTTCAAACGAAAGTTATTCCCTTGGAAATCAAAACTTAAATACTCCAGGATCTTATACCCTTGCATTGCAGACCATCGCAGGTTGTGATTCTATTATTCATTTAACATTGCAGGTTAATCCGGCCTATTCATTTGTAAGAGACACCTCCTTGTGTGAAGGCGAATCATTTTCTTTTCAAGGTCAAACAATTAATACCACAGGAACTTATCCATTTTTCCTACAAACAACACTAGGTTGTGATTCAACCATTACATACAACCTTATAGTGTATCCTATTCCTGCGCCGCCTGTTTTATCGTCCAATAGTCCTGGTGAATGTCCTGGTGATATAATGAATTTTCAAGCAGACTCAGTTAATGGTGGCACTTTTGATTGGTCAGGGCCAAATAATTTTTCATCATCTTCAGTTGCTAATACGTTTTCTTTTGATATTGAAGATATTGGGATTTACAGCTCAACTGTTACGGTAAATGGGTGTGAGTCTCCTATTTCTGAAATTGATCTATCCATTTTGAAAATTTTCACATTTGATGATTTCAAGTTTCCGAATGTAATAACTCCTAACGGTGATGGTATCAATGATAATTTAGACTTAGAAAACTATTTTGAAACATGCCAAGAGTTTACATTTTATGTATTGAATCGATGGGGAAATTTAGTCTACAAACAATCAAATACAGGTGTTCCATTTGAAGGATTAAGCCTAGACACGGCAACTTTAATAGATGGAGTTTATTTCTATAAATTAAGCTATGAAAAGGGTGAAAAAAACGGCTACATTCATGTGATTCGTTAAAAATTCGATTGAAGAAGGTTATTTTTATTTCATTTCGTTCGTTAGTAACATTCAATTGTAAAGAATATCTCAACATATTTGTATGAATCCCTCGGAAAAGGTTAATTTTATACTTGTCATAACACACATTACACATGTCGATTGAAATCAATAATTTGTTTAAATATTACGGTGAACAGGCCGCAGTAAAAAATGTTAGTTTTTCAATACCGAAAGGACAGGTTGTAGGTTTTCTAGGTCCAAATGGGGCAGGAAAATCTACCACTATGAAAATCATCACAGGATTTATACCTGCTTCGGAAGGAAGTGTTTCTGTTTGCGGAATTCCGGTGGATACAAATAATTTAAAAACAAGACAAAAAATAGGCTATTTACCAGAAAGCAATCCTTTGTATACCGACATGTATGTGCGCGAATATTTAGAATTTGTAGGCAGAATTTACAAAATAAAAAATCTGAAACAACGGGTTAACGAAATGATTGACTTGGTTGGTCTTGGCGTGGAACAACATAAAAAAATTGAAGCGTTATCCAAAGGATACAAACAGCGAGTTGGGCTTGCGCAAGCAATCATACATGATCCCGAAGTATTGATTTTAGACGAGCCAACATCCGGTCTAGATCCCAACCAATTAGTGGAAATACGCGAGCTTATTAAAAACATTGGCAAGGAAAAAACAGTGTTGCTTTCCACGCATATCATGCAAGAAGTAGAAGCCATTTGTCAACGAGTCTTGATTATTAAACAAGGTGTGCTTGTTGCGGATAACATATCAAGCGAGATAAAATACACCGACAACAAACAAACTGTATTTGTTGAATTTAACAAAACTGTAAGCAAAACAGAACTTCAAAAAATTCAGGGAGTTCAGGCAGTTCGAAAATTTGAGCAAGGTTGGTTGATTGAAGCATCAGAGCTTGTGGATATTCGACTAAACATAGCAGAATTTGCGCAACAAAATGGAATATTGCCGTTGACATTAAAACTAGAAGCAAAATCATTGGAAGAATATTTTAAGGGTTTAACCAAAAACTAAGACGAAAAAGGCTTTTATTTCGTAAATTCGTGCCATATCCATCAAGTATGATAATTGGCATTTGCGGAGGAAGTGGTTCTGGGAAAACTACTCTATTAAATCGATTAAAAGAAGAATTTAAGCATTCAAATCCATCCGTGATTTCATTGGATAATTATTATTTACCCATTGAAAAACAGGCAAAAGACGACAATGGGAAGGTTAACTTTGATTTACCAACGGCATTAGACCGCGAAAGAATCAGTGCAGATTTAACCAAAATTAGAAACGGAGAAAGTATTACCTTAAAAGAATATCACTTTAATTCACCACCAGATTTAATCAGTTACATAACCATTCACCCATCAGAAATACTCATTATTGAAGGGCTTTTTATCTTGCATTATGAAGAAATTAGGCAATTTTTAGACCTAACCATTTTTGTTAAACTCGATCCAGAAATTCAATTAAAAAGAAGAATTCTGCGAGATAAGGAAACACGCGGATACTCCCTTGATGATATTATTTATCAATGGGAAAATCACGTATTGCCCTGTTATGATAATTACATTCACCCGTATCAACAACACGCTCATTATTTTTTCCGGAATGACCAATATATTGAAGAAGATTTTGAACACCTAAAAATGGGAGTATACTCACTGCTGAAAAATAAATCGGTAAATAACCCAATCTCCCATTGAAGAATGTCCTCGTTAAATATAGATCTTATTTTATATCACTGGCATTCTTAATTGCCTATGCAATAAGTTACATTTTAATTTTTCACCAAGACAATCAAGAGACCACCAATAGATTAACTAAAAAACTCAATGAGATTGAGAACAAACTGGATAGAATTTCTGAAATCAAACTCAAAGAAATTGTTCGATATGGCACGCATAAATCTTGGCTAAAGGAAGATTTAGATAACCGCTATTCCATCCATATTTACAAAAACGATTCGTTACTTTATTGGAATACAAATCAATTACCGGTTAGTAGGTTTGTAGATATTCATTTTCCAAGTGAAGGGTTAAATCATTTACAAAATGGTTGGTATTTAACAAAAACAAAATCCGCAAATGGGTATATAGTTGCCACCTCGTTTTTAATCAAAACAGAATACCCCTATCAAAATGAACACCTAATTAACGGTTTTTCAAAAGAATTAAAGATTCCTGTTGCAGCTCTTATTGTAGTAGATAAAGAATCTCCACTTCGTGTGTTTGACAATAAAAAGAATTACCTATTCAGTATTGAGCCTTTTTCAGAACAAATACCACAAGACAGTCAATCATTTATCTTACTTTTCTTACTGATTGCAGCTATTGGATTTTTCGTAATTGCTCTTTTCTCCAGTTTCAAAAAAAGCAAATTAAGCTATGCCTGGATTTTTCCGCTCATTTTAGTTATCCTAAGGATAATTTCATTAGGGTTTTCAAAAAGTTTTTTCACAAATGATGTTGCGATTTTTAGTGAAAGTCTTTTTTACATCAATCCATTCTTTCCAAATTTCTTCGAATACTTGATTAATGTATTTGTAATTACTTTTTTAACCAGTTGCTTGGTGTATTATTTAAAACAAATAAAATCCAAGAGCATTTATATTTTTGCAGGACTATTCACCTTACTTATTTGTACCTTTTTATTCTGGTTTTTTATTTTGTATGTTACAGATAGTCTCGTAACAAAATCAACCATTCATTTACTCACAGATCAATTCTTTAAATTAAATCTGTTATCCTATTTAGCGCTATTTTCTGTGGGAATTTTGTTTTTCAACTACTATTCCATCCTTGCCAATATTGTTGACGCGTTGGAACGCATTGATTACAAAAGAAGTCATTTGGCTCGTTTCTTATTTTTAGTTAGTGTATTATTCATCTTCTTGTGTATTTACCTAACCAAATACCATATCGTTGGAGTTATTATTCCACTGGTTATTACATTGTGGTTAGTCTTTACGCTTCGTAAAAAACCAGTATTTATTACCACTGAAATAAATGGATTATTTCTGTTGATGGTTGCCGCATTTTTTATTGCAGTTAACCTAACCTGGTCAAATGAAGTTAAAATGAATCAGGAACGAGAGAAACTTGCCCAACAGCTTGCATCTGAAAAACAAATAGAAACGGAACAGGAATACTTAAGAATTTCCGGAAAAATAAATTCAGACCCCTTTTTAAACAGAATTTCCAAGTCAACCGATGGAATGGATTTAAGAGATTTCGAATATTCAATGGAGCGAAAAGTTTTCACTGGCTATTGGGAAAAATACGACATGAATTTCAACTTGTTCGATTCAAACGGAAGATCGTCTATAACCAAAGATAATTTGCAATTTAAAGATTTATCACTCTTAATTCGAGATCACTGTGAACGCTCCAAAATTGATAGTAACATCTATTACGTAAGCGATTACACCAGTCAACTTAGCTATATTATTTTACAGCCCTTTTATAATTCGGATAGCACTAAGTTTTACCTTTCCGCAACATTAAAGTCAAAAAAAATACCCGAAGGAATAGGTTTTCCTCGATTGTTGATTTCTTCCAAAGCAAGCGTTTTGGAATCACTAGAGAAATATTCAATTGCCAAATACCACAACAGAAAACTAGTGTCAAAATATGGGGAGTTTGGCTATCCTTCTTCCCCTTTTGTTTTGCCTGAAAAAGCACTAAAAGGATATATTACCTTTGGCGGATATAATCATTATGTATTCAAGCAAACAAAAAATGATGCAATAATAATATCGTGTAAAATATATACATTTCTAGATGTTTTAACCTCTTTCTCCTATGTGTTTACCTTTTACGGGCTCGTCTTACTTCCTTTTTATTTATCGAGGAATGGGAAATTTCTTTTTAAAAACACCATATCGCTCGCTCTCAAAATTCAGCTGCTTTTAGTTGGAATCGTTTTCTTTTCGCTTTTCGCTTTTGGATGGGGCAGCGGAATTTTTGTAAGAAATCAGTACAATAAATTCACCAACAACATTATCAATGAAAAATTGGCTTCATTAGAAATTGAATTACGGAACAAAATTGGTGAACTGAATTACTTAGATGTTGATGAAAATGGGAATTACATCAGTTTTTTGTTAACCAAATTATCAAAAGTTTTTATTACAGATATCAATTTATATGATCCAGATGGGCATATTCTTGCAACTTCCAGATCCAAAGTTTTCAATATTGGGTTGATTGGTGAACAAATGAATACTCAGGCATTTAATCAATTAAAAATTCAAAATAAAAGTGAGTACATTCATCAGGAAAACATCGGAGAACTTAATTATATCTCTGCCTATTTACCCTTTTTTAATTCCGATGGGAAACTACTAGCTTTTCTTAATTTGCAACATTTTGGGCAACAACAAGAAGTAGAAAATCAAATACAACAATTCTTAGTAGCCATTCTAAATGTATTCATGTTATTGCTGGCAATATCAATAATTCTGGCAATTATTATGTCAAATTGGGTAACAAAGCCACTCCGACTTCTGCAAACCAATCTTTCCTTGATACGCTTTGGGAAAAAGAATCAAATGATTGATTATACTAAAAATGATGAAATCGGGGTATTGGTAAAGGAGTATAATAACAAACTCAAGGAGTTGGAACAAACAGCAGAACAATTAGCAAAAAGTGAACGAGAATCTGCTTGGCGTGACATGGCTAAACAAGTGGCTCATGAAATAAAAAATCCACTTACTCCGATGAAATTAAGCATTCAACAAATGATGCGCGTATTTGAAAAAGAAAATCCTGAGGCAAAAATAAAAATTGATCGTTTAGCAAATTCACTCATCGAACAAATCGATGGACTCGCTAAAATAGCGAATGAATTTTCGAATTTTGCTAAAATGCCATCACCCGTATTAGAGAAAATTCAATTACTTGAAATTTGTAGAAATGTAATTTCGCTTTTTAGTCAAGAAGAATATGCCATAACTTTTTCATCAAACCAAGATTCCGTTTATATTTTAGCTGATAAAGACCAATTAATTCGAGCAATTAACAACTTATTAAAAAACTCTATTCAATCGTTTACTGATGCGAGGCCTGGAAAAATAGCGATTGGGATAATTGTACATCAGAGTCAAATTACTGTTGAAATCAAAGATAATGGCTGTGGCATTCCATTGAGTCAGCAAAATAAAATCTTTATTCCCTATTTTACGACCAAATCAACAGGAACCGGCATTGGACTTTCAATTACGAAGCAAATTATTGAGAACCATAATGGAACGATTACATTCCAAACAACTGAAGATGTTGGTACTATTTTCACAATTGAACTACCATTAGCACTTGATTAAATCACCTAACTTAAAAATAATCTGTAATATTACATTCCTAAATTAATAACATGAAATACATTCATTTTTTCCTTGCTCTTTGGCTTTTCGTTAGCTGTAAAAACCAACAAGAGGTTTCAAATAATTTTAATAAAAACTCAGCTGAGAATCTTTCAGAAATAACATCTAATGCAACAGAAAACGCTATTAATGAAGAATATGATTTATCAGAATACGAAGGGGAGTTTGATGGAAAGGAAATTGATCCAATTTATAATCCAAGTAGAACATTAAAAAATGATATCGTTCATACAAAATTAGAAGTTAGCTTTGATTGGTCAAAATCTAGAATGAATGGAAAAGCAACAATTACGGCAAAACCACATTTTTACGACACAGATAGTTTAATTCTTGATGCTAAAGGAATGGATATAATAAACATTCAATTAAACGGAAAAGATCTTGTTTATGTTTATGATAGCCTTCAACTTCATATCAAATTAGACAAAAAATACAAAAGATCTGAAAATTACACCCTAGCAGTTGAATATGTTTCAAAACCCGAAGAAAGGGAAACAGGTGGTAGTATGGCTATATCCTCTGATAAAGGATTGTATTTTGTTAATCCAAAAAATGAAGAAAAAAATAAAATGCCTCAAATTTGGACGCAAGGTGAAACGGAGGCTAATTCAGTTTGGTTTCCGACTATTGATTCCCCAAATGCAAAATCAACGCAGGAAATTTTTATCACAGTTGATGATAAATACACTACCCTCTCTAATGGTAAATTAATTATTTCAAAGAAAAATACCAACGGAACAAGAACAGATCATTGGAAACAAGATTTAGCGCATGCTCCTTATCTTTTCATGATGGCAGTTGGTGAATTCAAAGTAGTGAAAGATTTTTATACACGTCCAGATGGAAGTAAAATGGAAGTAAATTACTACGTTGAACCGGAACATGAGCAATATGCGAAAGCAATTTTCGGAGAGACTCCTGCGATGATTAAACATTTTTCTCAATTGTTGGGTGTTGAATATCCTTGGGACAAATACCACCAAATTGTTGTAAGAGATTATGTTTCTGGAGCAATGGAAAATACAGGCGCCGTTATTTTTGGTGATTATGTTTATAAGACAGATAGAGAATTATTAGACGGGAATGATCAATCGACTATTGCGCATGAATTATTTCATCATTGGTTTGGGGATTATGTAACGTGTGAATCTTGGGCAAATCTTCCATTAAATGAATCATTTGCTAATTACTCGCAATATCTATGGGATGAACATCGCTATGGATTAGATGAGGCAAATTACCAGGCTGAAGAGGAAGCAAAAGGATATTACAATTCTTCTCAAGGAGGTAATTATCACAACCTAATCAATTTCGCCTATTTTGACAAAGAAGAAATGTTTGACGGTCATTCTTATAACAAAGGAGGACGTATTCTACATATGCTCAGAAACTACCTAGGTGACGAGGCATTTTTTAAAGGGATGAACTTGTATCTTACTCAAAACAAATACAAGGCGGCAGAAGTTCACCATTTACGTTTGGCTTTTGAAGATGTTTCCGGAGAGGACTTAAATTGGTTTTTCAATCAATGGTTTTTAGGAAAGGGCCATCCAATATTACAAGTTTATCAATCCGAGAGTAAAGAAAATCAACAAGTTACTTTGAATATTATACAGAAACAAAAATTGGATGAATACCCATTATTTCAACTTCCAGTTGATATTCAAATCATTGATGAGAAGGGAAAACGAACGGAACGGATTACTATAACAGAACAAAACCAAGACTTTACATTTTCTTTCTCCGGGAAATTAATGAATGTATTATTTGATGTCAATCAAGTTTTATTGGGCACCGTTTACGTGGATAAACCACACGCTCAATTTTTGAATCAATACCAACTCTCCAATTCCTATAAATTAAGAGCACAAGCAATAAAATATGCAGAAAGAAGCAGCACCAATGAAACTCAACAACTCATTGTAGAAGCATTAAAAGATCCTTTTTGGAACATTCGTCTTTTAGCCGTTAAAGCAAGTGCGAAATTAACAGGAACATATTTATCAGATGCCGAAGTTCTAATAAAATCTATGGTTATTAATGATCCAAAATCTTCTGTTAGATCAGCTGGGTTAGATTTTTTAAGCACACATTCTGTGGAATCAGCTTTTGTTGATCTTTGCAATAATCGTATCAATTCTGATAAATCTTATGCCGTATTAATCAGTGCATTATCGAATTTAAGTAAAATAAACAAAGAACTTGGATTACAAAAGGCAAATGATTTAGCAAAAGAAAAAACACCTAAACTACTAGTTGCTATTTCCGCAGTTTTTGGTGATCATGGTACAGAATCTAATTTTGTATTTTTTGAAAATATATTTTTACTGAATAAATTTCAAGGATTCGATGAACTTAATGTAATAAGTAGCCTATTAAATCTTTGTTTAAATACAAATGCGAGAGTTATCGAAAAATCTTACACTATTTTTGATTATTTGAGAAAAGAAGGAAATTCAATGACACAAATGTACTATGGTCAAATTGTACAATATATTTCAAACATTCTCACTCAAAAAATTGAAGCAGAAATGCAGAAATTAGAACAAACAGAAAATGACATTGAAAAGCAAACTATTAATACCGAAATTGAATCATTGGAAAGATTGATTACTGTTTATGATCAATTGAACCAAGAATAAAATGAAGTACTAGACGTTATTATCTGATGCGTCTCGTTATACTTTGTATAGTGCTTTACTGGTCTGCTCCTTCATTTGGGCAGACCTTTTTAATTCATTATACGTTCAAAGATTCGTGGGTTGAAAAACAATTACCTGATTCTATCTTTTCTAATGCCATAAGTGCTAAAAAATATATAGCAGCTTTACAAAATAAAAATATAGAAAATGGATTTTTATTATCATCATTTGTTTCATTACCGTCCAGTAAAGACTCAACATTACAAGTTATAGTTTACACGGGTCCAAAGTTTCAAACGGTATCGTTACATATAGACTCAAACGAGCAATCATTTCTAAAAAAGAAAGGTGTTTTTCATTCTGAAATAAAATTTCGGCCAAAAGCACTAAAAAACTACCTGACACTTGTTCGTGACTCCTATTTAAACAATGGGTATCCATTTGTTTCTGTAGAAATAGTTCAACCTAAGATTACTGAGACCTATAACTTAATTGGAGAATTAAAAATTAATCGAGGCGATTATTATACTTGGGGGAATATCATAATTAAAGGAGATTCATCCATTTCGGGCGCACTAATTCAAAATATCACGGGTATAAAATCCAACAAAGTATATAACGAGTCTCTTATTAATGAACTTGAAAAAGAATTTAGTACCTATTCCTATTTAGAGCAAGTTAGAAAACCGGAATTCCTTTATACTAAAAAAGGTGTTGATGTATATTTTTATATAAAATCAAAACCAAATAGTTCGGTAAATGGCGCCATTGGTATTCAACAAAACCCAGTAACTCTCAAAGCTTCATTAACAGGACAAATACAATTGAAACTTCAAAATGGGTTGAAAAAAGGAGAGTTAATTGATTTGAACTGGAGAAGTATTCAACCAGGAACTCAAAACCTTTCGTTTATTGGAAATTTGCCCTTTCTTTTTAAAAGCAGATTTGGCTTAGATGGGAAATTTGGCTTATATAAACGGGATAGTTCTTTTCTGGAAATAAAATCTTCCTTTGGAATTTCCTATCAATTGAAAAATAATTTTTACTTAAAAGGAATTTATTCATTCAATTCAAGTGATATTTTAAGTTCGGCAATCAATTCACAATTAAACAGCACAAAAAGTAACCTATATGGAATTTCCATTTACCGGAAAGCAGTAGATTATATACCTAATCCTTCGAAAGGAACAATCATAGTAGTGGATTTGGCTATTGGAAGTAGAAAAACATCCTCAAACCCACTCAATAACAGTTCGGTGAGAGGAGGATTAATTATAGAGCGTTACAATAAAATCACAAAACGACAAGTAATCAAATTAGGATTTTATAGTGACTGGATGTTTAATGAAAAAACATATGCCAATGAGCGAATTCGCTTTGGTGGATTGAATTCGCTCAGAGGATTCAATGAAGAAGAACTTTATGCCACAAGTATGTTTACTGGATTAGTTGAATATCGCTTTTTACTGGATAAAAACTCGAACGTTTTTGTGTTTTACAATCAATCCTGGTATGAGGATAATTCTGTTGGGATCTATCGTAATGACTCACCGTTAGGCTTCGGAACTGGGTTTTCTTTTGGAACCAAACTCGGTATTTTTTCAATCACTTACGCCTTAGGTAAACAATTTCAAAATACAGTACAATTCAACCAAGGAAAAATCCATATTGGTTATGTCGCTTATTTCTAAAAACTATCGGATAAGCATTACGTGCCCAACTACAACCTTACGCTCGTCAATTCGAGGGTTTTTATAAATAATTTTATAGGAGTAAACACCATCTTGAACACCTCTTGCTTTATTTCCATAAGAACCGTCCCAGCCAACTGATGCATCATGTGATTCAAAGATCAATTCGCCCCATCTGTTATAAATATACATCTCAAAATTATACGGGTCAAAGCCAGATGTGAAAACAGGCTGAAAGGTTTGATTATAATTATCCCCGTCAGGAGTAAATGAATTTGGAATATAAAATAACTCCTCTTCCAAATATTCTATCGCAAGCTCATAAGTGTCCGAACATCCAAGAGCCGAAGTTGCAGTTAACACAATGTAACTGCCATTACTTGTATTACTGTACAAATGGATTGGGTTAGTGTCCGTAGATGTATTCCCATCGCCAAAATTCCAACTATATGTTGCTGCTCCTACTGAATTATTAATAAACGTTACGGTTTGAGTAGGTGAAGTGAAAATTCCTGTATTTGTTTGAAACGCTGCCACTGGTGGATTTTCAACACAAATAAAATCTTGTATTGTTGTCGTTCCAACACACCCTCCAACTGTTGATGTTAATGTGACATCATAACATCCGCCTGCCGTGAATAAATAATTTACCGTATTTCCATTCAACTGAGTGCCATTTCCTAAAGACCAAACACTCGTTGCTGATCCTGATGATGGCGATATATTCGTTAAATTCACACTCAAAGGTGCACATCCCGTTTGCTGATCAGCATTAAATGAAATTACCGGTATCGTATTTACAGTAACCGTACTTGTCGCGATTGCACTTGTACATCCATTTAAAACATATTGGACACCATATGTAGTTGTTGCATTTGGTGATACCTGAATACTTGACGTTGTTTGCCCTGTTGGTGTCCATAAATAAGTCCCTCCAATTACTGATGGTGTTGCTGTAATCGTTGCAGACTGACCTTCGCAAATTGTTGGATTTGTTACAACGACGGTTGGAACCGCATTCACTGTAACTATTCCATTTGCCGGATTACTTGTACATCCATTTAAAGTATATGTAGCAGAATATGTTGTTGTTGATACTGGAGAAACTGTTAAAGTTGATGTTGTATTAGCAGAACCTGTCCAAGTATACGTTCCTCCTATTGGTGATCCCGTGGCAGTTACCGTTGCACTTTCTCCTGAACAAATGGATGAATTACTTACTGTAACTGTTGGAATAGGATTTACCGTAACTATTCCTGTTCCCGTTGCATTACAACCGTTCAAAGTATACAGTACGGTGTATGATGTTGTAGTTATCGGATTTACCGTTATTGAATTAGTTTGTTGAGAGTTATTCCATAAATAAGTCCCTCCTGCTGCTGAAGGAATTGCTGTTAATGTAGCACTTTGTCCAGCACAAATCGTTGTTCCCGCAACAGATACTGTTGGAGTTGTATTCACCGTGACATTACTCGTTCCTGTTCCAACACATCCATTTAATGTATAGGTAACTGTATAGACCGAAGATGAACTTGGGTTTACCGTAATAGCTGCAGTAGTTTGTCCACCCGGTGACCATAAATAACCACCCCCTACAGGATTTCCAACTGCTGTTAACGTAGCGTTTGAACCCGTACAAATTGTAGGACTATTAACAGTTACAGAAGGTGTTGGATTTACGGTTACAGTGCCAACTGTTGGAGATGAAGACACACCGTTTAATGTATAAACACAGGTATAAATAGCATTATTTGTTGGATTAACTGTGATACTTTGAGTTGTTTGTCCTCCAGGAGACCATAAATACGTTCCTCCCGGTACACTTGGTGTTGCTGTTAAAGTAGTATTCACTCCACTACAAATTGTCGTGCTGTTTACCGAAAGAGAAAGAGGATTAACAGTAATTGTCGTAGAGGCAGTTGCCGTACAGTTATTACCTATATCGTATGTTACTGTGTAGGTTGTAGTTGTATTAGGTAAGGCTGTAACATTTGAGCCAGAACTTGAATTTAATGAAGTTGCTGGACTCCAACTGTAAGATCCTCCGGAAGGGGTGCCAATTGCAGAAAGATCCGAAGACCCCAACATATTAATTGTACTCAATGTAGAAAAAATAGAAACGGATGGAGCTGTTCCAATTACATCCCACACACAGGTAGTTGGATTCCATGTTGCGGTTTCATAACACAATACCGTTGGGGCCACTGGCTGAGTACCCGTTACATCCCAAACGCATGTTGTTGGATTCCATGTTGCAGTTTCATAACAAGCTACTGTTGGTGCTGGTGGTTGTGTTCCTGTGATGTCATAGATACACGTTGTTCCATTCCACGTAGCGGTTTCATAACAAGCTACCGTTGGTGCTGGTGGTTGTGTTCCTGTGATGTCATAGATACACGTTGTTCCTTTCCACGTAGCGGTTTCATAACAAGCTACTGTTGGTGCTGGTGGTTGTGTTCCTGTGATGTCATAGATACACGTTGTTCCATTCCACGTAGCGGTTTCATAACAAGCTACCGTTGGTGCTGGTGGT
>JBILYP010000049.1:0-16163 GCA_044377675.1 Crocinitomicaceae bacterium | reverse complement strand
ACTTCAAAACTAAAAAAAAGTTTCAAAATTTTTATATTAGTAAAGTTAGTGTTTAAAATGACGTGTTCCTGTAAAAACCATTTTCATTTCAACAGAATTGCAATAATCAATGGAAAGTTGGTCTTTAATGGATCCTCCGGGTTGAATAACCGCATCAATCCCTTCGTTGTGGGCAATTTCCACACAATCTGGGAAAGGAAAAAACGCATCTGAAGCCATAACTGCTCCTGATAAATCAAATTGAAATGATTTCGCTTTGTGAATTGCTTGTCTGAGTGCATCAACACGGGATGTTTGTCCTGTTCCACTAGCTAACAATTGTTTGTTTTTTGCTAAAACGATTGTATTAGATTTTGTGTGTTTCACTAATTTATTGGCAAACAACAAGTCTTCTATTTCCGATTCAGAAGGTGATCGATTCGTTTGTGTTGTTAAATCAGAGGAGGTTTCCATTTTATCATTTCTATCTTCTTCTAAAACACCATTTAATGCGGAACGTAAAGTGGTTTTAGGCCATTCAAAGTGCTTTTGTTGAAGAATGATTCTATTTTTTTTACTTACCAGAGTTTCTAATGCGTCTACAGAGTAGGATGGAGCAATGATTACTTCAAAAAACAAGTTATTCATTGCCAACGCGGTTTCATTGTCTACACATGTGTTAGCAATGAGCACCCCGCCAAAAGCACTAACAGGATCTCCAGCTAAAGCATCTCGAGATGCTTCAGAAAGAGTATTTCTTGAGGCTAACCCGCAAGCGTTGTTGTGTTTTAAAATGGCAAAAGTTGGATCATCGTTTTTGAATTCATGCATCAAATTTACAGCAGCATCAACATCCAATAAATTATTATAAGATAATTCTTTTCCGTTAAGCTTATCAAAAACGGATTCTAAATCACCATGATAAAACCCTCTTTGATGCGGGTTTTCCCCGTATCGTAAAACAGAAGAGTTGGACTCACTTACTTTTAAATAAGGTTGTTCGCCTTGGTTAAAATAGGAGAATATTTGTGTGTCGTAATGCGAAGAGGTATGAAATGCTTCTCGGGCTAGGTTTTTACGTTGCTCTAATGTTGTTTCCCCTTGTTGTGTTGTGATTATGTCTAAAAATTCAGCGTAATACGCCATGGCAGGAATAATGACAACATCTTTATAGTTTTTCGCAGCTGCGCGAATAAGAGAGATTCCACCAACATCGATTTTTTCAATGATTTCTTCTTTTGTTCCTCCCGCGGCAACGGTTGCTTCAAATGGATATAAATCAACAATAACTAGATCAATTTCCGGGATTTCATATTCAGCTATTTGTTGTTGGTCAGATTCTACGTCTCGTCGATTTAATATTCCGCCAAAAACTTTAGGGTGTAGTGTTTTTACTCTTCCTCCCAAAATAGATGGGTATGAAGTTATGTCTTCAACGGCAATTACTGGAATGCCGAGTTCTTTTAAAAACGTTTCTGTTCCTCCTGTAGAATAGAAAACAACCCCGTGTTTATGTAGTTCGCGAACTATTGGCTCAAGACCCTCTTTATGATAAACAGAAATTAAAGCTGATTGGATTTTTTTATATGTTTGCATCCCTTGAAATTAGGGAGCAAAGGTAGCGAATATAGAACGTTTAATCACCTTGATAAACGCACACTTATTAAAATTTAAGTTAAAGAAATCAACAACAATTAATCAGCACTTAGTGCTTAATTATTTTGTAAACCAAACCGTCAACCGTTAATAAATACATTCCTTCAGCCAGGGATGAGGTGTTTAATTCAATATTACCGCTGCCTGTTTCTTGTCTCACGATTTGTCCTAGGTGATTGACGAGTTGAATGGTTTTGTTTTCCTGATGATTGATATTAATGTGTAATGTATTGGAAAACGGATTTGGGTAGACACGTATTTTTTCTGAAGCAATTTCTGGGGCAAATACAAGTTGGCCAAAATTTACTACGCCTGAAATTGCATCAATGGGGTTTGGGTGGGGAAGCCCGGGAAAAATTTTGGCCAAATAGATATTACTACCACCATTGAGTGTTGTAATATTATCACCAGTATTACTATTAAATCCCACAGCAATATATCCTCCATCTTTAGTTGGTAGAATTTGATTACACTTATCTAGTCCTTCGTTTGAAACCACACAATAATTACCTGCGCCTCCATCAAAATACCCGTAATAGGTATCACAATAGGCAAGTATATTATCAAAATCATCTTGGTATGTTTGTGTATCTATGGACCGTGTGCCAATTACCGTTTTATTAATCCCTGGCAAAAACGCAACCTCATCAATTAATGTGTTTTTAGGTGTGTTTAAGGTATATTGGAATACTAAACCACCCATAAAATCAAATGAACCAAAATAATCATCGAAGTTTGTATCGCTTACTTTTCTTTTTCCAACGGTGTAGAATTTATTATTACCTGGAAATACATCATTTACTCCGTATTCACCCATTAAGTCACCAATCGTATCTTCCCACAAAATGGTTCCGTTTTTATTCATTTTTAAAACAAAACCCTTTACCAGATTGGAGTCTGGAATAAACATTTCCCCGCCAACGATGAATAATGAGTCTTCGATTGAAATAATCGTGTTTGCTCGGTCGTTTCCTGCACTTCCAAATGTTTTTGTCCAAAGGGTATCTCCGTCTGAGTTTGTTTTTATGATGTAAATATCTGTTCCGTTGCCGTCTAAGGGTTGTGATTCTCCCACGAGAATAATTGTTGAGTCAGGATTTAAAATGGCATCATTTATTTTTTCCCAATTTTGATTCCCGTATGTTTTTTCCCAAAGTTTATTTCCGGATAAATCGGTGTGAACGAGGTAGGCGTCGTAATTTCCATTTCCACTAAATGAGTTGGAAAATCCGGCAATGTAATAACCTAAATCATCACTATATAAAACGCGCCTTCCCCCGTCAGATTCATCTCCTCCGTAATTTCTACTCCACATGTAGTTTCCTAAACTATCAACATGCATTAAAAAAGCATCTGAATTACCGCTCCAACTGCTTGAGCTTCCTGTTATTGTATAAGAAGAGTCTGCTAATTGGACCACGCCTTCCCCGCGATCATATCCGTTTCCGGAATACAATTTATAGAACACAACCTGACTATAGCTATGTCCTATCCAAGACAGGAAAAAAAGGGTTGTTAGTAGGCGCATTGAATTCTAATTAATATGGATTGACCAGTTTTACCAATTATATTTTCACTTGCCAAACCGAGGTTCCAGTTTTTAATTCGCAGGCTTGAATACAGCCCAAATCGAAATTTAGAGAACCCACCGTAGCAGGCATTTAAGCCTACATTTAGGGCATTAGTTTTACCCAAGTGAATGCGGTAATCGAGACCAGCAAAAACCAACGGGTTATATATTGAAGAAAGAAACAATCGAATTCCATAAAACTCTTGTAGTTTTCGAGTTGAATTGGCATCTACTAACTTGGAAAACTGTAAAAAACCAGGTAAAAAAACCGTTGTTTTAGCTTGAGATTGTTGAACCCCTAACGTATCTAATACCGAAAAATTGGAATCTAAAAACGAACCGCCATTTAATGCTTGATTAAGTGTTAGCCCAGTAAAGGTGAAAACCGTATCTCCACTGTATCTATTCATGGATTCACGCAAAGAAGTGAAACCAACATTTTTTGCTAAAAATTGATAATACACTACATTATTGTTTTTTGTGGGTACTGTTAATCGAATGTCTGCATCCAGCCCGGCGCCAAATCCTTTAAAGAATGAGGTGCCGTTTGTGAAACTTGCTCGTCCATCGAAAGTAATGGAAAGTGAATCGATACTTTGAGATTGAAATATTTCTCCCGTCCGAACAAGGGCGTCGCTGTAATTGGATAAATTATAGATGTTTAATGAAACAGAAGATTTTGATTTTTTATCTAACCAGCCAAATCCTATTTTCTGATAACCATAAGCGGCAAATTGAGTTCCAGAAATAGAAGCGGTGCTACCAATAAAACTATCATTTCCATAAAAACCTAATTTAAACAAGTCTTTTGAATAGAGGGCATTAATGAACGAATAGTAGCCAGCTTTTACCGTAAAACCCCAAGTTGATTTTCCAAACAAGTTCACTTGAAAATTTCTATATTCTATTTCTGCGTTTAAGTCAAATCCAAATTGATTTATACCACGATGTAACTTGAGGCTTTTATCTTTTATTTCATCGGTAATTTCCCCGCCATAAAACAATTTTTGAGTTAATGATTTATGTAACGAAGTGCTAGCATAATCAGCTGTTCCTGAAAAAATCAATTCATGCCTCTTTTCGAGTAAAGTATCTTGTTGAATAGGAAGCCACGACTGAGCATTACTGAGTAAACCGTGTAATAAAAAGAATATTAGCGTTATTTTTTTCATTAGTAAATAATGGTTCCGTTTAGTTTAACGTTCATCTTAATCGCCAGAAAAGCCCCGTATGGAATGCTTTGTTGTTCGTTAACACTGTTTGTGCTATTTGGAGTGTCAAACCGCGCTTCAATTGCGACAAATTTTATTTTATCTAAATCAGCGATTAATTCTTTTGGTAAAATAAACTCCACACTTGATTTCTTTTCTAACAGTCCGCTTTGAGCATTGAATGAACCCAAAACACTTGATGCAATTTGTGAAGAGCCTAAAACAGTATGTAACACAAAATCATTCTCATTCATAAAATAAAGCACTGGTTCGCATGAAACAGGGAATGCGTTTGTCGCGTTTACGGTAATTATACCAGAATTAGCATGAATTTTAGTTGGGTCTTGACTCAAATTAAAATCAAATGTATCGCGTAAGGTTAGTCCATCTGCACCAACTTGCAATGGCATTTCTACATGTATTTTCACCTTGATTCGACTATTTGGAAATACTTCATCTGCACCACCCGAAATATTTCCCCACGGGTTCAGTTGTAGTTGGTATCCAACCTTGTGCTCAGCTCCTAGGTTTTCAATATATTGTTCAATATTACTATTTAACGAATTGAAGTTTATGCTTTGTTCACTAGGCTGTAGACTTGTCCAACTTCCTGTAGCCGGAGAAACATAAAAATCGGATCCAATTTCAGTTGAGTTTAACGCAACTGTGTTGTTTTCTACATTTGTGTTTTCGGCATGCGTAAGCCTTCCTTTTAAGGAAACTTTCATTCCGTTTTCAATAAGAAATGTGAGATTGGTGGTTGGTAAATCAACCGTTCCTCCAATAACATTATTAAAGTAAGGAATAGAAAAGAGTGCAGTATCTGAAATAATTTGATTTCCAAAATAACCTTTGGCGTAATCAATTTTTAGTCCGGAAAATAACCCTTCAAATTTGAAATCATTTTGGCTATTAATTGACACAATCGGCCCGTCTGGATCTGTTTTAATAGAGAGTTTTGATTGGATTTTATTATAGCTTAGTCCTGATTCTCCAGTCAAGTCAATGTCATAACCACTCAAGTCTAATTCTTCTTCTGCTGTGCTAGGTTGTGCTATTGTTCCAGCGCTAACAAAATAGGTTTGTTCAAAGACGGCTCCATTTTTAGTAGCTCCAGGTAATTGAATGGTGAAAAAAACCTTTGTGCTTAAAGGGTTAAAAACTTTAACTTTTATTTTTCCGGCCGATGTACGCATTTTTTTAAGTTGAACATCTTGTAAATCAAAGCTGTGTTCCTCCACCGTATTAACAAAAGATGTTCCTGGTTGAACGTTGTTTAATGAAAAAAGAGGACTAAAAATTTGTGTGATTGTAGTGTCTGGAATGGTTATAATATCTGATAAGCGAATATCTAAAAGTGTGCGGGTTAGATCAACATCAATTGTAGTTTGATTAGTTGTTGTAAGTGTTGAGTCATTAAATAAATTATTCAGTTTAAGTGTGTCGGAAATAATGGGTGTTGCCCAATCTGTATTCCAGGTAGTATCCTTCTTTTTGCATGATGCAATTAGAAAGCTTAATAATCCGATATAAAATATATATTTCACTTGTTCTAAGACTAAACTCGTTCAATAACAGTTGCATATCCCTGGCCAACACCAATACACATGGTAACCAATGCATAGCGCTTGCCTGTTCTTTGTAGTTCCCTAGCGGCAGTAAGTAATAAACGCGCTCCCGACATACCTAGTGGGTGACCTAAAGAAATAGCTCCTCCATTTGGATTAATGCGCGGGTCATTATCTGTTAACCCCAAAGTACGAGTACAAGCGAGCACTTGTGCGGCAAAGGCTTCATTTAATTCCAATACATCCATGTCATTTAGAGACAATCCTGCTCTTTGCAATGCTTTTTCTGAAGCAACAACAGGACCTATTCCCATGATGCGTGGCTCCACTCCAGCAACTGCGGCGCTCACAATGCGCGCTATTGGATTCAGTTGATGGTTTTTTACCCCCGTTTCCGAAGCGATTAACAAAGCTGCTGCTCCATCATTCAATCCTGAAGCATTTCCAGCGGTGACAGTTCCGTCTTTTTTGAAAGCTGGTTTTAACCCGGCCAAACTTTCCATGGTAGTAGATGATCGGGAGAATTCATCTGTAGCAAATACAATCGGATCCTTTTTTTTCTGAGGGATAGTAACCGGTATTATTTCTCCGTTAAAAAAACCAGAAGCTTGAGCCGCTGCTGTTTTTTCTTGAGACCAACAGGCAAATTTGTCTTGCGCCTCTCGTTCTATACCGTATTTATCAACTAAGTTTTCAGCAGTCATTCCCATGCTGTCAACGCCATAAATTTCTTCCATTTTAGGGTTGATAAACCTCCATCCAAAAGAAGAATCAAACATTTGTGCGTCTCTACCAAATGCTGATGAGGTTTTTGAAATTACCCAAGGACCGCGTGTCATGTGTTCCACACCGCCTGCAATATATAGGTCGCCCGCACCATCTTTGATCGCGCGCGAAGCATTGACAACCGCCGCCATTCCTGATGCACAAAGGCGATTAACGGTTTCGCCTGCTACTTCAATTGGTAGTCCTGCAAGTAATCCTGCCATGCGCGCCACATTTCGATTGTCCTCGCCCGCTTGATTGGCACAACCTAAAATGACGTCTTCAATTTTGCTTAAATCAAGATTGGGATGTCTTTCAATTAATCCCTTAATGGCATGTGCAGCAAGATCGTCTGCCCGAACAGCACCAAGTGTTCCGCCAAAGGAACCAATAGGAGTTCTTATACCATCAACTATATATACAGATTCAGCCATTTCAATTCGTTTTTCCAAAGGTAGAATATATTCCAGAAAAAAATAACGATTGAAAGCTTAAAAAAGGGGGTGATTGTTCAATTGTTTCTTAAAAAGCATGAACTATTTGAGTAATTAATTTTTCTTCTTCACAAAAAGGGCATCACTCAGTCCCGTGTTAATTTTGTAATTACTTAAGGTAATCGTTATTGTTCCTTTTGTTTTTTGATTTGCATTTGCTTTTTTCTTGTCTGCGGAAGATTTATTAATGTCAGATGCAACACTTTTTGGGATTTTGAATTTCTTCACATCAATCTCGAACTTCATAACACTGGGTAATCCGCGCGAAATTTGGTCTCCGTAGGTATAATCAACATTTACTGTTCCATTACTCAAGGTAGTTATTTGAGATTTCATGATGACTGATTTTGCAACATCTACCCATATTTTTGCCAACACAATGTCACCAGTGCCTTCATTTGGAATGATATTAATTAATCGAGTTTGCACATTTCTAATAACAGCATTTTCGCCAAAAACGGCCGTGTATTTTGATTTGTTCGAGATAAAATTATTGAGTTCTGTAAAGCCTTGCTTGGGAACAATGACAATGCCTTTTGATTCTATTTTGAATTTATCTTTTTGTTTGAAGTAAATTTTAACGTTAGAAGGCATGATTTTAATCATCGGAATGTTTGCGTTTATATTGGCACTCACCGTATAATCTTTAACCGCAGTTAGTTTAGCATTGATTTTATCAATTACAGCATTTGCAGTTTGACCAAATGAAATGGCGGAGAAGCAAAGAAACGCGAGAAGGAAGAATTTTTTCATTATGAGGTGATGTCTTTTTTATTAAACTTATAAAGAGTTATTCCAATTAGAACGGCAATGTGTATCAATAAAACAATTATCGATTGGTAAATGGACTCATAGGGTACGGGATCTTCGAAGAAACTACGCCAAGAAGCCATGTGTGTAGTAAATAAGTAAGGTTTAATGGTATCAAAAACAGTTACATCCAGGCTTCCAATTATGGTGAAAAGGA
Source organism: Crocinitomicaceae bacterium (assembly GCA_044377675.1). Lineage (GTDB taxonomy): Bacteria > Bacteroidota > Bacteroidia > Flavobacteriales_D > Crocinitomicaceae > UBA952. The sequence goes on along the minus strand of JBILYP010000049.1, from coordinate 7,953 downwards.
TGATGATGGCCATGGTTGAAACAATCGGCCCAACTGAATTTTCTGCAAAAGCAGATAAACAAATAGAAAGCGTTGCCACGGTTAGAAGCGAAAGAAAAGCGACACAAAAACCTAGACCAAAGCGCCAAAGAATATCCGCCTCTTGAAGAATCACCAATCCATCGCTGTTTAATACAATTAAATCACCCGCTCCAAAAACAAGGTGAGAAACAAATAGGGAAAGAAATCCTAGCCAAACGGTTAATAGCAAGGTATAAATTGCACCTGCAATAAATTTTGATAACACAATTTGTGTGCGAGAAATGGGTTTAGTTGCCAACATTCGAATGGTACCCATAGCCGCTTCGCCCGAAATTAAATCTCCAGTGACCAACGCTACGAGCAATGGAATATGAACAACTAACATTTGCAGTATGATAAATGCAATTAGGTTTCCATTGACTAATTTACCATTGAAAGAAAGTGTTTGCTCAAAACTTGCAGTAATAAAAGAAACAATGGTTTCTCCATCGGCTTTCATGGCAAATATAATGATTGCTATGAGTAGCGTTAATGCTCCAAATCCGAGGTAACTTCTAGGTTTTGCAACAATTTTAATGAATTCGTTATAGGTGTTTTTTAGCAACATTAGGATTGGATTATTTTCATGAAGTAATCTTCTAGTTTTCGTTTGGGCTCAATGGCATGAATCGCCAAATCTGCATCGATCAACGCCTTACAAAGTTCGGGAACTCGTTTTTTAGTGATGTTTACTTCAAGTTCATTGGCAGCAGTTTGAGTCACCGCAGACACATTCAGTTTTTCTCGAATGATGCTTTCTCCTTTCACCGCATCGTTTAGTTCAATTCTCACTAGGGTTTCTTCACTGTTTAGCAGACTAGAAACTTCACCTTCCACCACTGATTTCCCTTGATTGATAATCACCATTCTGTTAGCAATGAGTTCAATTTCAGACAGTTGGTGTGAGGACAATAAAATCGTTTTGTTTTGTTCGTTTTTTAAGCGAAGGATGAGGTTTCGGATTTCAACAATTCCTTGAGGATCCAGACCAGTGGTTGGTTCATCCAAAATAATCAATTCCGGTTTATGCAATAATGTTTGGGCAATTCCGAGTCGTTGTTTCATTCCGTGAGAAAACCCTTTCACTTTGTGTTTTGCCCGGTTACCTAGGCCCACAAAATCGAGCATTTCTGCAATGTCTTTTGCACTTACGTTGGCTCCTGAAATTCGGGCAAAAATCTCTAAGTTTTTTTGTGCAGAGAGGTATTTATAAAAGTCAGGCTTTTCAATAATGCTTCCAATATTTTTCAGGATATCGGATCTGTTTTTTGCCAACGACTGTCCAAATAATTCAATCGATCCTTTATCTGGACTAATTAATGAGAGTAAACACCGAATCGTTGTGCTTTTACCGGCTCCGTTTGGACCTAAAAAACCGAACACATCTCCTTTATTTACAGTAAAAGAAACGTCTTTCACGGCTTCAAAAGACCCGAATTTTTTGGCTAAGTGATCAACTTTAATAATGGCTTGTTTTTCCATGATAATTAAACAGATCAAAACGTGTATTGTTCCAAAAGGATGATTCGCTTTAAAATTAACGAACATTATGTTTTAAAAGGTGTTCGGATTTGGAAGCTAATTAACTTTGTAAAAAACAACTATGCCTTTTCTCTTTATTTTTGGCTTGATCGTATTTACCCAAGTGATTTTTACTCAATCGTTTCTTTCAGAAACATCTATCATTTTCCAAACCATCGGTTGGATTCAACTGATTGTGTTTCTATTTTCTTTTGGTTTTCTGATTTATTTTTTCAGTCAGCGTAAACACAATGATTTCAAAAATGGCTTTACTGCTTTCGGTGCATTCATTCTTTTTGGTGTTTCTGGAATGATGTATTTGTTGCCGGGACTTCTTTTTCTACTAACCGGAAATGAATTCTTAAAACAAATTGGTTGGGTATTATCCGGCTTGCTTTTTCTAGGGATTTTAGTAGGTATTTTTTATGGCAGATGGAATTGGAAAACACACCGCATTCAACTTTCATTTCCTCATTTCCCGGACGCTTTGGATCAGTTGAAAATCGTGCAAATAAGCGACATTCATGTGGGAAGTTTTTTCAATAATCACGGAAAGGTAAATAAGGCGATTGATCAAATAAATTCCTTAGATGCTGACTATGTTTTTTTCACGGGCGATTTGGTGAATAACACGGCAGCTGAAATGGATGGATGGGAGCCAATTTTCTCGCGCATACAAGCGAAAAAAGGAAAATTCAGTATTTTGGGTAATCATGATTACGGCGATTATGTGCGCTGGGAAGCGGATGACCACAAGGTTCAGAATTTAAAATCCTTGATTGAAAAACACCGCGAAATTGGTTTTACTCCTTTGTTGAATGAATCAATCGAATTGGAAAAAGACATTTGGCTCTTGGGTGTTGAGAATTGGGGAAAGGCTCCTTTTCGACAAAGTGGAAAACTAGCACACACATTAAATGGTGTGCCCGAATCTGCACTCAAAATCTTACTTTCTCATGACCCAAGCCATTTTGATTTACAAGTGTTAGATACTAATATAGATTTAACTTTATCGGGTCACACACACGGTATGCAGTTCGGAATTGAGCGTTTTGGAATCAAATGGAGTCCTGTCTCGTTGCGCTACAAGAAATGGGCGGGTTTGTATCAGGTGGGTCAACAGTTTTTATATGTCAACCGTGGATTTGGTTACTTAGGTTTTCCGGGTAGGGTAGGGATTTATCCGGAGATAACGGAAATCACAATTACTAAAGGATAATTTATTCAATGAGTTGAATGGAAGGAATCATTTCTTCCACGTATTCTTGCACTCGAATTTCGTCAGCGTTTTTGGTCAACAATAATTGTTTGCATTTCGGTAAACTTTCGGCCAAGCGCAAAATATATCCTTTTAATCCTTGACGCATTTGGGTTTCCATTTCCAATACAGCGAACAAACGCAGTTTAGAAACATTGAATCCATTTTGGAAGTACATTTCGCAAATGCGACGTGCTGTTCCCACGATGATTTCTGTTCCATCGAATAAATCATTGCGCTGTTGCAATTTCTTTCCTTTTTCAGTTACCAGATCAACGGTCAAATCTAGGCTGCGTGTTCCGGTGGCGATAATTTCATGGATTTCACGCGCCTCTTGTTCAGATGAAGCAATGATAATGGCCCTTGGAGAACCTTCCTCGGCTTGTGGAACAAAAATCGTAATCCATTCCACCAATTGGTTTTTGTATTCTTCGAACGAGGCTGCTCCCAAAACGGATTGTCCCGATTTGAGTGCTTTCCCAATGCGCAATGTAAGTTCTGTGTTTTCCATGGTTCGGTAAAGGTAGCGATTTTTCCCTTCTGGCCTGTCCGCCGGCAGGTGGAATTAAGGTTTGACGACTCTGACGAGTATCAGGCTCCGACAGGGGTGGTGAAAGATGGAACGAATAAAACAACAACTTAAACGGTAGGTGTTTTTGAGATTTAGAAAATCTAACAGGTAAGGATCTTTGAACGTGTTGAGTAAAGCGGGTTGGCTTGCTGAAAGTTGCACATTGGCAATTTCATTTCGCTCAAATGCTTTGCGTTCAATTTGATGTCTCAATTCACGTACACTCCATAATTCTGAAGTGGAAAGATTTACATAATATTGCTTTGCTTGCCTATTTTTGATTGGTAGTAATACTAAAAAATGACTCCAACTCAATTGTCGTGACAGTGTAACGACAATTTGAAACTCTGGAAATTCAACAGCAAATTGCATCATCCTTCGCAAATTCTTTTCCGCAAAATTACGCCCATACTTTAATTCCAATTGAGCGGAAACATTGGCAACAATCTGTTTTCCATATTGCGCCCGATCGTTTTTTAAAATTTCATCATTAACACGTTTGCCAACTTGCCAAAACAACGTGGTTAAAGCACTATTCGCAGTTCTGACAACCTGTAGTTTGCTTTCCTCAATTAACAAGGAAATTTCTTGAACCAAATCAGGCGCAATGTATTTTTCGAGTTCTTGCATGCTATTTTCCTATTTCTTCATTAAGAATTCTCAACAATTTGTATCTCCTCCTCCGTCAAACCATACAACTCATAAACCATCTTGTCTATTTCTTTGTCTGTTTGGTCAATTTGGGTTTTTAATTCGAGTGCTTGTTTTTTGAACCTATCAAATCTATCGAACCAATCATCTTTTTGAACCCCAAGGAGTGTAATTTTATTTTTATTCAATTCCTTTTCAAATTCTGACCATGTAAGTATGTAAAATTCTTCTATCTTTTTTGAAGGTTTTTCTAATTGGAAATCTGATTGTAAAATTGAAACGAATTTATTTTTTGAATCATTAAATTTTTGATAATAACTATTTAATAATATTGCTTTTTCTTTCAAAATTAATTGAGTTTCTAACGGGTACTTGGGTATTAAAAAATTTTCGATTTGAGATCCCTTTAAATCAATATATCCACCTCCTATTTTTGTGCTTCCGTAAGCATATTCATAATAAAATGTAGTTATTTTCGAATTTAAGATAGCCAGAAGATATTCTAAATAGTATAATGTACTTTCCAAATTAAAATAATAGATTCTATCTAAAATATGAGTTTTGTTATTTTTTAGAATCGCTCTTATTTTTAATGTAGTTCTGGGAAGTAGAATTAATTTCTGGTTAAACTCCTTTTGCTTTAATTCAAACTCTTTTTCTTCAATATATGCAATAAAAATATTCGATTCAGGAAGGTAATAAGGATACTCTAATAAAGTTGACTTGACACCTTCAATTCCATTATTATCTTTAAATTCAATTTTTGAGTTGGGGACACCTCTTTTAATGTTCTTTGTCAATTCAGATATTTTAACTGAGTTTAGCCTCAGTTTATCAATTATTTTTTTTGATTTTATTATATGATCAAAACCTACTTTATCGTCATCTTTACAAAAATCGAAAAGGTTAATCAATCGCTCTTCTATGATTAATGCATTTTTATTTTTTTGGTAAATAAAAATATATGGATATACTGAAGCATCGCTAAATACTTTATCTAACGAAACATCATAGATTTTAATAATTTCTGTACTGTTAACCAACAAGTTTAGAATTTTAAATCCGTATTCTGAAGATAAAAACTTATTAGGCTGTATAAATCCAATTACACCTTTTATTTTAACTATGTTGATAGCTAATTCATTGAACAACACATATAAATCATATTGTTTAAAAGCTGAATAATATTTATTTTCGAGATTCAACTTTAAATTATTACTTAATTGAGTCCTTCGCACATACGGCGGATTCCCAATAACAGCATCAAACCCACCTTTTTCAAAAACAGTTGGAAATTCTTGTTGCCAGTTAAATGCTTTTTCTCCTGCAACCTCAGGGTCATCTATGAGTGAATTACCACATTTGATGTTGTTGTTGAGGGATGTGAGTTTTCTACCACGTTGTGCTGTGCGCAACCAAAGTGAAAGTTTGGCTATCTCAATACTTTCGTCATTAATATCAACTCCAAATATGTTGTTTTCCAAAATGTGGTTTTCAACGCCTGGAAATGTAAAGCCAGCACCTAATAATTGAGATTCTAATTCATCAATGTATCGATGTTCTTCCATCAAGTATTCCAACGCTTGGTTCAGGAATGCTCCACTACCACAAGCAGGATCACAAATGGTAATGTTTAACAACCAATTTCGGTATGCCTGCAAGTTTTCATCTAACTGCTTTAATGTTTCTTTTTTTCTGTTGGTTCTACCTTTGGCATATTCTTCATCAATGATGTTTAACTCCACCTTTTTTTCATCACATAGTTTTCCAACCGTATTGTCAACAATGTATTTGGTAATGTATTTTGGAGTGTAAAACACACCGTCCTTCTTGCGCTTGGTTTTGGATTTGTCAATTTCCTGCCCTTCTAATTGCGCAGTGACCGCTTCTATATCATTCAAGGAATTTTCGAAGATATGTCCTAATATATTGACATCTACTTCACTTGAAAAATCATAGGTGGTTAATCTTGAAACGTGTTTTAATAATACATCATCTGAAATGGTTATACTTTCTAAGACATCATCTCCTAACATTAATCCACCGTTGTATGCAAAGATTTCATCTTGTGGTGTTTTGCCAGGTCTTCCAGTATTTATGTAGCCAAAGTATTGTTTAAAAATATCGTATAAGGGTTTGTAGGCATCTTCATCTTTCAACATCTGCCATCTTTCAACCATACGAGAAATGGAGTTAGGGGGCAACAATCCAGCATCTTCAGCAAAGAATATGAAAAGAAAACGATCTATGAGTTTTTGTGTTTTTTTGTAAAACATCAAAGGATCACCCTCAGGATTTAAGTTGACGATACTTTGCCATAATTCCTGTTTGAACGTAGAATAATCTTTGTAGAGGTTTTTGGTAATATCTTCTTCCTTAACAACGCTTTCCGCTTTGATTTTAGCAGGAATATTATCTAAAAGGTTATCTGAATGCAAGCATAGCCATAGGGTTGTAAAATCTTCTTTGGATAGGGTAAAGAGATTAAATTCGATGTAATCAACGGCATGGTGGATGAAGAAACGAAGTTTTTCAAAATTTGATATAACCACATAAACGCATTCCTTGTGGTTGTTTTTATATCCGAAACCTTGGTTGGTTACTTTGTCTAAATCAGTTGTATCTGTGCCCTTTAATTCAATAACTGCTAAGGGCATGTCATTTTTAAGAATAGCTCCATCTGCTTTCTTGCTATCAGCTTCATTCTTTTTCTCACGAACCAGATTGAAACCAGCATTTGGTCTTTTGATATATCCTAAAATATTGACAAACAAATCATCGAGAAAACCATCTTGATATTCTTCCTCTTTCATTGACCGTATCTCTGCTTGTCTATCTGCTTTTTGGAAGTTGTGAGAAAAACGTAAGTATGCTGCTTCAATTTTAGCAGAGTCTTGTGACTTAATGAATTTATTGAGAACGGATTTTTGAAATAATGGCATTGATTATCTTATTTGATTTTTAGTTAGTGCAACTAACTAGTTTGTAGTTTAAATATACACATATTCATCAAATTGTTATTGTATAAGCGTGGCTTTTTGTGTAAAGCAGCATTTTTGCCAGCATTGAAATTAAGAAATCTCTTTTAAAAGTTTTTTTGGATCTTGACGATTGTCCCCATGCCGCATTTGCGGGATTGATGCGGAGAACCAAACTTTGATTAACCACACCGCGAAGCAGCCACGAAGTGAAATGTGTCTGCGGAGCACTGAACCGCCACTTTTGCCAATTGAAAATCAGCGAAGCTAAACCCGTGTTAGCGGATCGGCTTTCACTTTTTTTTTAATGTTTAATTTCAAAATCCAATTGTCGTCCCTCATTAAAAGCTTTTTTGTCCAAAATGGAACCTACAGCAATTCCAATCCCCATTCCAATTGGTAGACCAGCACCTAAAACACCCATATTTCCAGAAACAGCACCTATTACAACACCCATAGGTAAACCAAATGCAGACATACCTAAAATCATCCACAGCTTTTTGTAATAATTTCTTGGTACGATTTTATGTTTTTTCTCTACCAATTTTATAACTCTACTTTCTTTTTCTTTTGTCGCTTTGACAAAATATTTATCAATATCAGCAAGAGAATTTAGTTGTTCGATTTCTTGGTTTATTAAATCAACTGTTTCTGTTGGCAATTCTTTCAAGTCCAATGCATTTAAAAGTTTGCCAAGTTGTTGATAAGCATTAGATGCTTTTAAGTTTTCTGAAATGTTCTGTCTTTCGATTAGTTTCTTCATATTTATTTTTTTAAGCTGCTCACCAACGGCAGTTCGTCTAAAAACCATTTTCAAGTCTCCATCCAAACCAAATTTTAGTTAAAAATAATCCTTTTTAAGCAACTTGGAGTAAGTTGTTTAAAATAAAATGTGCGTTATTTCTGAAAAAAAG
>JBILYP010000024.1:0-50162 GCA_044377675.1 Crocinitomicaceae bacterium | reverse complement strand
CCGTCCATTCCGCGTTCCACGATTAGGGCATTGATTCCTTTGTGACCCAATTCTACATTTGTTTGTGCAATCACTAAGTAAACAGATGCTGAAGAACCATTGGTAATCCAGTTTTTTGTTCCATTTAACAAATAATGGTCGCCCATATCAATTGCTGTTGTACTTTGAGAAGTTGCATCCGAACCCGCTTCTGGTTCTGACAAACAAAATGCTCCGATTTTTTCACCGGTAGCCAGTGCGACTAAATATTTTTGTTTTTGTTCTTCCGTACCAAATTTTTCTATTCCCCAGCAAACCAATGAATTATTCACCGACATACACACAGATGTAGATGCATCCACTTTGGAAATTTCTTCCATCGCTAGTACGTATGATAATGTATCCATTCCGCTTCCGCCATATTTCGGATCAACCATCATACCCATAAAGCCTAATTCTGCCAATTGCTTAATTTCTTCGGCAGGGAATTTTTGAAGATTGTCTCGTTCAATCACACCCGGTTTTAATACATTTTGAGCAAAATCTCTAGCAGCTTCTTTAACAGCAATTTGTTCCTCGGTTAATTCGAAATTCATGGTTTATGAAGTTTTAATTGTTTCTTTGTATGCAAATTTAATGGTTTCAATTGTTTTTTCACAACATTCATTATGATAGAATTCGAAATTCTTGGTTTAATGTCTGGTACATCCTTGGATGGCTTGGATATTGCGCATGTAAAATTCGTGCTGAGTTCCGAAAAAAAAGAGTTTAAGTTGTTGAATTACAAGACCTTTGAGTACAAGACTGATTTTGTGACGGAACTTAGAAATGCACCCACACTTTCGGTAATTGAGCTGTTGAAATTGGATAAAAAAATTGGAAAAGAGTTTGCCAATAATGTGAATCTGTTCTTGACAGAATTTCAAATAGATAAAAATAACATTCAGGCCATTGCTTCACATGGACAAACAATCTTGCACCAACCTCAAAATGGATTCACCCTACAAATTGGATGCGGCGCCACAATTGCGTATCACACACAACTTCCTGTAATTAATGATTTTCGTACGATGGATGTGGTTGCTGGGGGTCAAGGTGCGCCGTTGGTGCCTATTGGAGATTTTGACTTATTTGCCTCCGAAGCGGAAGCGTTTATGAATCTGGGTGGGTTTGCAAACATCAGTTTGAAAAAGGAGAATACAATCAGCGCATTTGACATTTCACCAGCCAATTTACCCTTGAATGAATTGGTAAAAGAACTCGGTGTTAACTACGATGAAGAAGGAAAAATTGCCCGAAAAGGAACAATCAATTTGGAACTATTATCTGGTTTAAATGCTTTGGCGTATTATTTCATTGAAGCACCAAAATCATTAGGGACAGAATGGCTGGAAGCATTTTTCAATCCCGTTCTGCAGTCTTTTGAAATTAGTATCGAAGATAAATTAGCTACAATATCCGAACACATCGCTTTGCAAATCGCTCAGGTAATAGAGGACAATCAATTAGAAAACGTAATGACAACCGGAGGCGGAACAAAAAACACGTATTTGATAGATCGCATTCAATTTCATACTAAAAACAAGTTGGTTTTTATGCATGAAAACATCTCGGACTTCAAGGAAGCAATTGTTTTTGCATACTTGGGAGCTCTGTTTTTATTAGACCAACCGAATTGCGTTGATTCAGTTACAGGAGCACAAAGATCTGTGATTGGAGGATGTTTGCATAAAGCATAGTATTTTCAAAAACAACTTTTTTAACCGAACAACTTTTGCAAAAGTAATTTTATGTACATATATTTGTACATATTAACGTACAAAAAGCATGCTAACAACTTCCATTTCTGATTTTAGAAAAGACATCAAACGATATTTTGATAAAGTGACTCAAAATTTTGAAACCTTGATTATCAATCGTGGAAAGGACAACGGAATTGTTATTATGTCATTAGCAGAATATAATTCACTTTGTTCAACACAGCATGAACTTTCTTCCAAGGAAAACGAAAAACGTTTAGATGCTGCTATAGAAAAATTGAAATCTGGAAATTCAAGTGATAAAAATCTACTTGAAGAATGAAATATGTATTTGTTGATGAATCCTCGGAAGATTATTTATACTGGCAAAAAATAGATAAAAAGAAAGTCAAACGGATTAATGAATTATTAAAGGAAATAGCAAGGAATCCATTTGATGGCATCGGAAAACCAGAACCGCTGAAATACAAATACTCGGGTTTTTGGTCGCGACGAATAGATGAAGAACATCGATTAATCTATCAAGTACTAGATGAAGAAATATTGATTGCTAAATGCAGATTTCATTATGATTGACAGAATTAAACTGTCATTATCTCTTTTTCTTTCACCTCTAATAATTCATCAATTTTTTTAATGAAACTATTGGTAATTTGCTGAATTTGTTCTTCTGAATCTTTCGCTAAATCTTCTGATAATCCTTCACTTTTCAGGTCTTTGATCATGTCCATGGAATCTTTTCGATTGTTCCGAATACCAACTTTAGCATGTTCGCCTTCGCTTTTTGATTTTTTAACCAAATCACGTCTTCTTTCTTCAGTAAGCGGCGGTACAGCGATTAATAGAACTTCCCCATTGTTTTGCGGATTTAGTCCCAAATTGGCATTCATAATACCTTTGGCAATTTCGTTCAGCATATTTTTCTCCCACGGTTGAACGGTAATCGTTCGAGCATCCATGGTTGTTACATTAGCAACCTGCTGAAGTGGGGTTGGAGAACCGTAATAATCAACCATCACACCAGTTAACATCGCAGGTGATGCTTTCCCGGCACGAACACGAGAAAGCTCGTTTTCTAAATGTACAAGTGTTTTTGAATTTGAACTTTTAAACTCGTCAAAAATTAATTCTAAATCTTCAGTCATTTCTCACATATTTAGTTTCTAACAATAGTGCCAACTTGCTCGCCTTCAATCAATCGGCGTAAATTTCCGGGTGTATCCATATCGAACACAATTATCGGTAAATCGTTTTCTTTACATAAAGTAAATGCCGTCATATCCATTACCTTTAGGCCTTTGGAATATGCATCATCAAACGATATAAAATCAAATTTGGTAGCTGTTTTATCTTTTTCAGGATCTGCCGTATAAATTCCATCCACCCGTGTTCCTTTCAAAATAACATCGGCATTTATCTCAATGGCACGCAATGAAGCCGCTGAATCTGTAGTGAAAAATGGATTTCCGGTTCCTGCACCAAAGATCACAACTCGACCTTTTTCTAAATGCCTAACCGCTCTACGACGAATAAATGGTTCTGAAATTTCTTTCATTTCAATAGCGGATAATAAACGCGTTTTCACTCCAACGGATTCAAGCGATGCTTGCAAGGCCATAGAATTTATCATGGTTGCTAACATTCCCATATAATCACCGTGTGTACGATCCATTCCGCCTTCTTCGGCTTGAACGCCTCTGAAAATATTACCGCCTCCAATTACAATTGCCACCTCAATTCCGAGTTCCAAAACTTCTTTAATTTGAGTGGCATATTCTGCTAAACGCTCATTGTCAATACCAAATTGCTTGTTCCCCATTAAGGATTCGCCACTTAGTTTTAAAAGGATTCTTTTGTAAATCATAGTTGAAATTTCCCAACAAAGATAAGATTTTCTTCAATAGAATAAAGCGTTATCCCAAAACGTTAACGCGCAATAGAAATCTTTAATTTTTGTCCCTTTACTTTTTCCCCTTGAATAGCCTGAAGAACTAGCTTCACTTTGGATCTTTTAATTGCTACATAGGATGTAAAATCCAAAACGGTAATTAATCCAATATTTTCTTTGGTTAAGCCTCCTTTTTGCGATAAAAAACCAACAAAATCTACCTTGTTTATTTTATTTTTTTTACCACCACTAAAATAAAGGGTAATCCATTCAGAATCCACTGGATATTCGCGTTCTGTTGGCATAATAAATTCCGTTGTTGGCACTTCTACATAATCGGGTACAGGCTCACCGGTATTTACCATCAAATAAATATTGCCTTGCTTCTGAATTCGTGCCGTTCTCCCATTTCTATGGGTAAAAGCTTCTTCTGAATGAGGATATTGAAAATGAACAACATGCTTAATTTCTGGAATGTCTAATCCCCGTGAACCTAAATCAGTGCAAACTAAGGTGTGTTCACTTCCATTTCTAAATTTCAATAATGCTCGTTCGCGGTCATCTTGCTCCATTCCTCCATGATAAAACACGGCTGGATAACCATTCTCATCTAAGAATTCCACCATTTTTTCTGTTGCTTCTCTGAAATTGCAAAAAACGATTGCTTGTTCTCCTTTGAAAGAACATAAAAGTTTTAATAATCCTTCAAATTTAGCATCGGGTTTAACCGTTACCTTCCATTTCACAAAATCAGGCTCAGTGGAACGATCCAAAAAGTAAAGCGTTTCAAAATCTTGAACTGGAAAAAAGGAAGGTATTTCTTGCAATTCAGTCGCAGAAACTAAGGTAACACTTTCTAATTGAACTAATTCTTGCGTGATAAAATCTAATTGATCATAAAATCCAAATTCCAAACATTTATCATATTCGTCTATTACTAAAGATTTAACCTGCTTTAGGTCGAGTCTACCCCGATCGATGTGATCACATAAACGACCAGGTGTTCCAATAACTAAATGGCATTTTCCTTCCAGACTTTTTCGTTCAACTTGAACTGAATGTCCGCCATAACAAGTGGTTACTTTCAATCCGGTTTTTATCGATTTGAAAACTTGCTCTATTTGAACCGCCAATTCCCTTGTTGGTGCTATAATCAACGCTTGTAACTCCAGTTTTTCAGCATCAATATACTCAATCAAAGGCAGTAAAAACCCAACTGTTTTTCCAGAACCAGTTTGCGACAACAAAATTCTATTTTTCTGATTGACCGTTTTCAGCATACGGTGTTGCAGTTCATTTAAATTTTCAAAACCTAAATTATGAACGTATTGCTGAAGTTGTTCGTGGGAAATTGACATAATGCTTTGTGTTACGGGCACAAAGAAACGGAATCCATAGCAAAATCCATTATAAAACGTAATTTTGTATAAAGACACTTGATATGCCCCAGATTGTTTTAGTGGAAGACGAAACGAGCTTGCATGAATTAATAAAACTTAATTTAGAGCTTGATGGTCATAATGTTTCCTCCTTTTTTACCGGAAATGAAGCAATCAAAAACCTTGATCAACTGGTGAAAGCAGATTTGGTAATATTGGACATTATGCTACCGAATGTAAGTGGGCTTGAAATTTGCGAGGCAATAAGAAAAAACAGCGAGGTACCGATTCTTTTTTTATCTGCGAAAGGAACAACCTCTGATCGTATTATTGGATTAAAAAAAGGGGGTACTGATTACCTGGTAAAACCCTTTGATTTAGAAGAATTGTTATTAAAAGTTTCCATTCTAGTGCGCACTCCAAAAATCAAGCAAGAGCAAAAAAAAGTAGTCATTAATGATAAAACAGTTGATTTTGAAACATTCGAAGTTAGAGATGCCTCCAATCAATTAGTGGAAACGCTCACCAAAAAAGAAATAGAGTTGTTGCGTTTATTTGATGCAAAAGCAGGACAGGTGGTTTCTCGCGATGAAATATTGGATACAGTTTGGGGACAAGATCAATTTCCTTCGAGCAGAACGGTGGATAATTTTATTGTTGGATTCAGAAAATTATTTGAGATGGATCAAAGAAACCCTCACTTTTTCCAGTCCATAAGAGGAGTAGGCTATAAATTTGTAAAAGAGAATTAATATATGACATTCCATTCAACAGAAAAGCAATTAAAATATGATCGAGCATACCTTCGTTTGGCTGCTTCTTGGGCCGGACTATCGCATTGCATGCGCAAAAAAGTGGGCGCAATTATTGTAAAGGACGGCATGATTATTTCCGATGGATATAACGGAACACCCTCTGGATTTGATAATTGCTGTGAAAATGAACTGGGTGAAACTCATTGGTATGTTTTACATGCAGAAGCGAATGCGATTTTAAAAGTGGCAAAATCAACCAATAATTGCAGCGGTGCAACGCTTTATTTAACGTTGTCCCCCTGCAAAGATTGCAGTAAATTAGTTATTCAATCCGGAATAAAAAGAGTGGTTTTTCAACGCGGATATAAGGATGCGGAAGGGATTGATTTTTTAAGACAAGCAGGAATTGATATAGAACAAATTGAAAATATAGAAGATGGAGAAAAATAAATGGTGGCTTCCACTGGTGATTTCAATTACAATGTGTCTTGGATTAATCTTGGGGCATATTGTTACACGAAATGGAGTTTTTTCGGAACAAGGATACGATGGGAATCGTTTACAAAAACTACAAGATATTTTACGTCTGATAGATGAAAACTATGTGGATAATGTAAATCCAGACAAAGTGTTTGAAGAGAGTATTATTGAAATGCTACACAAGCTCGATCCACATTCTAATTACATACCAGCGAGCGAGCAACAGCGTGCAGCCGAAATGATAGAAGGAAAATTTGGTGGGGTTGGACTTCGGTACTTTATGTTGCGTGATACTATTTGCATTACCCATGTCATTAAAGGTTCTCCTTCCGAAAAAATCGGAATCAAGGCAGGAGATAAAATTGTGGTAATTGATGGAAAAAATGTTGCCAAAGTAAAAATTGAAACAGACAAAGTAATGTCCATGCTCAAAGGAGCAGAAGGAACAAAAGTGAACGTACAAATTGTGCGGCAAAAGAAAAAACTGTCTTTCAATATTACCCGCGGGACCATTCCAATAGAATCTGTTACATCTGCTTATTTAACCGGAAACATAGGATATATTAAAATTGAACAATTTTCGGTTACCACAGCAGAAGAATTCCGTTCGGCAGCCATTGCACTTAAAAGCAAAGGGATGCAAAAACTTATACTTGATCTGCGAAATAATGGTGGTGGAGTCTTAGGTTCTGCAACAGAAATAGCGGATGAGTTTTTGAAAGATGGGCAAACAATTTTAAAAACGATAGGTAAGAAAATCGGAATAAAATATTACAAAGCAACCTCAGCAGGAGCATTAGAAAATATGCCTTTAACCATTTTAATCAATGCTAATTCTGCCTCGGCTAGTGAAATCGTTGCCGGTGCAATACAGGATAACGACCGCGGTACAGTGGTGGGTAGAAGATCCTTTGGAAAAGGACTTGTACAAGAAGACACCAAACTAAGAGATGGAAGTGTTATCCGTTTAACAATTGCACGTTACTACACCCCAACTGGACGGTGCATTCAGCGCCCATACAACGGAAAATACGATGAATATTACCAAGATCGGGGAGGTGAAAACGATGAAGAATTATACCATCCAGATAGTACAATATTTGTTGATTCACTAAAATTTAAAACACCAAAAGGAAAAATCGTTTATGGAGGCGGTGGAATAATGCCGGATGTATTTGTTCCGTTTGACTCAACTGGAAGTAATATGTATTATGCGGCCTTAAGAATGTCTCCAGCATTTCAATCCTTTTCATTTGATTATGTGGAATATAAACGCACACAATGGAAGAACGTCGATGATTTCATAACTCGTTTTGTGGTGGATGACATGCTATTGGCTCAATTCGCAGCCTATGTACAACGAGAATTCAAAATTCCTTTTGACCGAGCAAGCTTCATCCAAAGCAAAAAACAAATTGCTCGATTATTAAAGGCGCAGATAGCGCAACAATTATTTGATGATTTAGGCTTTTATAAAGTGTATAATTCGGAGGATAATGAGTTTGCCAAAGCATTGCAGTTGTTGAAAAAGTAATTTTATTTATAAACCGGAGTTCGGTTATAAAAACGTTGTCAGAACACCTGTAAATAGTGAGATCCGATATTTTAAATCGGAATATTATCATATTTCGATGCATAAAAGGGAAGTAGATTGCTGTTACGAGCTGAAATTGCGTATGCTAGGCGTTATTTGAAAACTTATTTCCTACTTAGAGGCTTTTCAATAATTATGAACAGTAAACCAAAAAGGATTATTCCTCCATTTTTTAATAAAAGGGTTAAAACTAGGGAGTTGAATTGTATCATTGAAAACAACCAGTAAATTAATATACTGGAACCTAAGTACATTCCAAATTTTTTCAAATTATAAGGAATTGGATAATGAACTTGTCCCAATATATAGGATAAAATCATCTGAAAAGCATAAACGATTAAGGTGGCCCATGCACTTGCCCAATAACCATAAATTGGAATAAATATTACGTTTATTACTATTGTTAGAATGGCACCAAAAATGGCTATATAGGCACCAAATTTTGTTTTGTTTGACAACTTATACCAAATACTCTGGTTGTAATACACCCCAAGAAAAATATTGGCAAGCAGTAATATCGGTACCACCCCAAGCCCTACCCAATACGCTTCGTTTTGAATAAAGTATTTCAAAATATCTATATTCAATGAAACGCCGAGAAAGATCAAACAAAGAAATGCAAGGAAATAATTCATCACTTTCACATAGATTTGATTCTTGTTTTCATTTTTGTGTTGGGCAAAGAAAAAGGGTTCGGCCGCATAACGAAATGCCTGAATGATAATTGTCACTAACATCGCCAATTTGTAACACGCACTGTAAATCCCCACTTGAGCCTCCGCATGCATGAGCGAGGAAGGGTCTGTCGCATCATACAATAAATGCTTCAATAAAATTCTATCCAACGTTTCGTTAATAATCCCTGCAAAACCGGCGATTACCAATGGTGCAGCATATACCAACATAGAACGCACCAGGTGTCCATTCGGTTTGAAAGAAACCTGCAGAAAATCTTTATACAACAAAACGGGTTTAATAGCAGAAGAAATTAGATTGGCCAACAAAATATAAAACACTCCTTTTTCTGGATTATTCGGATCGAATAAAATCAGCATAAACACTAAATTCAATAGGATATTTATGAATATAGAAGCAAAGTTAATTCCGGCAAATTGAAGCGCTTTTTCCTCTGCCCGCAAACGAGCCAATGGTAGTGCTGATATTCCATCTAAAACTACAATTAGCCCTAAGATTAAAATATACTCCGGATGTTCATTGAATAATAAGGCATTGGCAATGGACTGATTAAACAAGAAAATTGCTGCCAAAAAAAACAAATTAATTATGGTGAGTATAAAAAAACCACTGGCAAACACTTCTTTTTCGTTCGTGTTTTCCTTTCGAAATCGAAAATAAGCTGTTTCCATCCCAAAGGTCAGTAACACAACTAGAAAGGCAACCCAAGCATACAATTCAGAAACAACGCCATAATCTGCAGCATTGGTAAATTTGTAGGTGTATAATGGAACGAGCAGATAATTTAATAACCTACCCACAATACTTGATAGACCATAAATGGCGGTTTGTCCGGCTAATTTCCGGATAGGGTTACTCATTCCCCTTTAAAATTTGCTTTTCTTTTTTCCATAAATGCACTTGTTCCTTCTTTAAAGTCGGCAGTTCCAAAGCATTTACCAAATTCACTAATTTCCACATCGTATCCATTTATACCATCTATAAAATTGGCATTTACAGAACGAATGGCAGCTTCAATGGCTGTTCCCGAATTTTGAATAATTTTAACTGCAATTTCCTCTGCTTTTGCTACTAATTGTTCTGGTTCAACAACATAATTCACTAGTCCCCAGCTAAGAGCGTCTGCTGCATTTATCATACCTGCGGTGAAAACCATTTCATTAGCCTTTCCTCTTCCTACTAGTTGTGTCAAACGTTGCGTACCTCCATATCCAGGAATTACTCCTAACGAAACTTCCGGTAGACCCATTCTTGCATTGGTGGATGCTAATCGTATGTGTGAAGCCATAGCCAATTCTAATCCGCCTCCCAAAGCAAAACCATTAATGGCAGCGATTACGGGTTTATTCATGTTTTCAATAAAACTAAATAAAAGCGCTTGACCTTCTGCCGCTAGGGTTTTTCCTTCTTCCACAGAAAAGGAAGCAAACTCCTTAATATCAGCCCCCGCCACAAATGCTTTTTCCCCAGATCCAGTAATAATTATAACTCGAATAGATTTGGAACTATTGGCGAGCGATAGACACGCATGCAACTCAGAAATTGTTTCCTTATTTAAAGCATTTAACTGTGCCGGTCTATTTATGGTAACTATTGCTAATTGATCCTTTTCTTCAAAAAGTATATTTTGGTACATAAGCGATTTTTTGGTAAAGATAAAGTTTGAATACTAAAATTCAAGTTATTTCAAAGACTTTATGTGGCTTTATTTGCGCTTTTATTGGAATAAATAACTACATTTGATTCTACAAAACACAAAAGTATATTCTCTAATTAGGTAGTTGTATGAAAAAGAAAACCTTTATTGTTCCTCATGATTTTACTCCAGTTGCAGACAATGCATTAGATCATGCCATCCGAACCGCTGCTCCGCTTGGTGCACAAATTTATGTTTTACACGTTGTTTCGAAAGAAAAGAGCATTTCTGAGGCTGAAGAGAGTTTAGATCATGTAGTAAAAAAATTCGATCATTTGGGAGTAGACTTAATTCCAAGTGTGCGAATAGGAAGCATATTTGAAGATATTGGTGATTTTGCGAAAGAGCATCAAGCTGAATTAATTTTCATGGGAACTCATGGTGCACATGGATGGCAACATATCACAGGAAGTCATGCACTGAAAGTAGTTACTAATTCAGATGTACCTTTTGTAATTGTACAAGACAAAAAAATTAAATTGGAAGGATACAAAAACATCGTTGTTCCAATGGATTTACACAAAGAAACAAAGCAAAAATTAGCCATGGTTGCTAATCTTGCTGCGTATTTTAATTCTAAGGTGCACGTTGTTACACCGGACGAGTCTGATGAATTCTTGAAACATCACGTACAAGCCAATATTCAATTTGCAAAACGCTTTTTTGCTGAACGTAATATAGAAATGGAATCTACCATTACTCCAAGAAGCGGATTTGATAAAGAAGTGGTTAAATATGCCGTTGGAATTGATGCTGATTTGATTGCTATTATGAATTTGAACAGAACAAGTTTTCTGTCTGCTATTACAGCAAATTATGAACAATATATCATCACGAATGACGCTAAAATCCCTGCATTGATTGTTAATCCAATTGAAACAGGTGGATACGGACAAAGTGTCTTATTTAGTTAAAAATAAACGAATTGATAGCAAAGGAGGGTTAATCAACTCTCCTTTTTTTGTTCCAATAAATCGAGAATAAAATGCCGTTCATTAAAACGATTAGCAGCGTTATTGGGGGTAAAAAATAAGGCCATTTTAAAGGAGTACACCAATTACTAAATCCAACTATAAGTGGGTGAAACAGATTTATGAGCAACGCCCATTTTCCATAGTGAAACCACTTTTGAGTAAATTTATCTGGCCAAATAGAAGTTAAAAAAGGCAATATCATGATCGTTATGGATGTTAAGCCAGAAATAATCACTAAAACACCTTTTTCAGATAATCTGTTCTGAACATATAACTCCGGAAAATTGCCTTGCAATCCCAAATAAAGAGATAAAGCAATATGAATGAGCCCATATCCAAACGCACTCAATCCAAACAATTTTCGAGAGGGTAATTTATTGGAAAAATGCATCAAAGATAATCCTAAAAAAGCCGCAGCAGACCAAGCAACTGCCTTATTAAAAACAAACAAAAAATAACTTATATCTAATTGTTTTCCAAAATGATAACGCACAACAGCATAACCATAAAACACGAAAAATAAGGTTAGTATTTTCTTCATTGCTATGGATATTCGATTTTCCACAGGTAGAGTCCACACGCCGCAACGGATTGAGAAGCTGCGCTTCGGTTTTTTTGTTCAATAATTAGTGGCAAATCGGTCAATTCAATTTTTCCTGTGCCAATATCCAATAACGTTCCTACGATTGACCGAACCATATTTCGCAAAAAGCGATCAGCAGCGATTTCAAAGACCCATTGTCCGTTTTCCTCAATCCAATGAGCTGTATCCACCCTACAAATATGTGTTCTAACATCTGTATGAACCTTGGCAAAGGAACTAAAATCTTGTGTGCCCAATAAAAACCCACACGCTTCTTGCATTTTATTAAAATCTAGCTCCTTTGGGAAATAAGTGCTTTTGCCCGCTAAAAACGGATTTTTCTGTTGATGGATGAAATACCGATAGGTTCGTTTGGTAGCATTAAAGCGCGCATGTAAGCTTGAATCCACAAGAAAAATGGATTGAACCGAAATTACTTGGGGCAACATACTATTTAGCTTATAACTGAGGGTAGCTGCATGTGTTTCAGAATCAAAATCAACATGAAAAAAGTATTGTTTGGCATGTACTCCAGCATCCGTGCGTCCACAACCAACAATTGGTATCTCTTGACCTGAAAACAATTTTTGAAGTTCTATTTCAATAGCTTCTTGCACCGAAATTTGACCCAATTGACGCTGCCATCCATAAAATGGGGTACCATCATAAGAGATTTCAACAAAATAGCGAAAAAGATTCACAATGAACTGCTTACTCCACCGTTACGCTTTTCGCTAAATTCCGTGGTTGATCCACGTTGCACCCTCTAAGGACCGCAATATGGTAAGATAATAACTGAAAAGGAACAGTTGCTAATAAAGGAACTAAATATTCATTGGTTTCAGGAATTTCAATAACCTCGTCGGCTAACTCCCTCACATGAACATCACCTTCTGTAACAATGGCAATGATTTTTCCTTTACGCGCCTTAACCTCTTGGATGTTTGAAACTACCTTTTCATATGAATTACCTTGTGTAGCAATCACAAAAATGGGCATGTTTTCATCGATCAATGCAATTGGTCCGTGTTTCATTTCTGCCGCAGGATATCCTTCAGCATGTATGTAAGAAATTTCCTTTAGTTTTAATGCTCCTTCTAATGCAACCGGGAAAGAACTTCCTCTTCCTAAGTATAATGCATTTGTTGCATCTTTATAAGTGCTTGCGATTTTTTCGATGTGAGCATTGGTTTCCAAAACGCGTTTTACTTTATTTGGAATTGCCTCTAATTCGGCCAACATGGTATGTAATGCTGAAGTTGTGATTGTTCCTTTTTTATGCGCTAATGTCAGTGCTAATAACGTCAAAATAGTTACTTGAGCGGTAAATGCTTTGGTTGACGCTACTCCAATTTCTGGTCCAGCATGCGTATAAGAACCTGCATCCGTGATACGAGAAATAGACGATCCAACCACATTACAAATACCTAGGATTGTTGCCCCTTTTGATTTAGCAAGCTCTAATGCAGCCAAGGTATCTGCCGTTTCGCCTGATTGAGAGATCGCTATTACCACATCATTTTCATGAATAATTGGATTTCGGTACCTAAATTCACTTGCGTATTCAACCTCAACATTGATTCTTGCAAGATCTTCGATCAAATATTCTCCAACCAATCCAGCATGCCAAGAAGTCCCACAAGCAACGATAATTAATCTGTTTGCCTGAATCATTTTGTCTTCGTACTCACGAATTCCTCGCAGAGAAACCCAACCTTCATCCGTATTTAATCTTCCTCTAAAACAATCCAAAATGGAACGCGGTTGTTCATAAATCTCTTTCAGCATGAAATGCTCATACCCTCCTTTTTCCAAGGCTTCCAATTCTAATTCTAATTGTTGGATATAAGGTGTTTTTTGTTGATCTCCTATGTTGTATAATTTCAACCCATCCTCCAAATCAATTACGGCAATTTCCTCATCTTCCATATACACCACTTGTTTGGTATATTCTACAATGGGAGTTGCATCTGATGCCAAATAAAAATCTCCGTCAGTGCCAATTCCAAGAACTAATGGGCTACTTTTTCGAGCGGCAACCAATCTATTTGGATAATTCTTTGATATGGCTACAATTGCATACGCTCCTACCACATGGTGTAAGGCAATACGCAAGGCTTCACCAAACCATACATTTTCTTTTTTCGAAATATTATCCACCAAATGAACCAATACCTCGGTGTCTGTTTCACTTTTAAAAACATAACCCTGACTAATCAATTCCTTGCGTAGCGAATCGTAATTTTCAATAATTCCATTATGAATAAGTGCAATAGACCCATCCATGGAAACATGAGGGTGTGCATTTGTGTCATTAGGAAGACCATGAGTAGCCCATCTTGTGTGACCAATGCCCGCATGTCCCGTCACATTAAACTGAGTAGCGTGTTCCTCTAAATTAGAAACTTTACCAGCACGTTTATAAACCGACAATTCACCTTGTGAAAGCAAGGCAACGCCGGCACTATCATAACCACGATATTCTAATCGTTTAAGGCCTTTCAAAACAATAGGGAAAGCTTCTTTTTTCCCGATGTAAGCAACAATTCCACACATAAGGTTAGTAGGTTGTGTAAGTGAGAATTAATTTAGGTTTCATCTTGTTGGTCGTATTTAGTCCATTAAAGACTATTCGTTCCGCTGAATTGATAAAAAAGCGAGGCGAGATTACCAAGCCTGTGTTTTCGAGTTCGCCTTTGGTAAGCGACTGAATATAGTCTCGTATGTCAATAAAAAAATGTTTCTTAAAATCGCTGTATTCACCCAGTGTAGATAAACTAGTGTAGAAATTATCAGTGCTTTTAACTTTGGTTGATACCGACACACCGTTTCCTGGTTTGTATCTATATCCTGTTTGATACTGAATAGGCAAGGTTAATTCGGCTCTATGAATCACTGTGTTTTTTGGTAAGTTTGCTAAACCTGGAATTTTTACAATTGCTCTATGTTTGAATGCTTGTGCATAGAATTCATTCTTACCTAGCTCATTGTTTTGAACAACGGAAGTCACGTTAGAACTAGAATTAATGGAAACATGTGTAAAATCGGCACAACTTGCATTCAACAAGAAATCATAGGACTTAAAAACACCTTCTTGATGAAAATACATGGTTAATTTAGAAGCTGGATCGTTTAATTTAACATATAATGCAGCACCCACACCAGCTGCTTGCGCACCATTATTTGTTTTTATGTGCAAGCCTTTGAAATAAGTTAAAAAATTCTCGTTACTCGCAAAGGTTGTACCTCCACTTGATGCTTCCGTAATTAATGTTTTAGCAAAATTAGTGTCTAAATGAATGCGTAATTGTGCTTCTACGGTATCTCCTGCCAAAATTGTTCCTTGATTGGGTGCGGGTGTGATAGTTCCCTTTCCGAAAGACACTAAGTTTTGTGATTTTGTAGCTTTCGTGGTAAAAGAATAATAGGTTGAGTCGATAAATAAATCTTCATTCAATTCATATACTTCAAATGTTTGTGGGCTTAAATCGCCGTAATAACCCGCATATTCCAATGCAAGCACCATGGAATCCATGACGATGTTTGAAACAGTTCCAAAATTTGGGTTAACATTTGCTAAGCGAAGCTGAGTATATACAGAGGCATTGAACTCTCCAAATTCTGGATCATTATAACTACCGAGAAGTGCATTGGGACCGTTATCTGTTATTATTGAATCTTCTTCAATCGTATAAGTTTCTAAATTAAAAGTATCAACAGTAATTCCACCCAATATTTCGTTAGGATCAATGGTGTCTTTTCCAACTGTAGTATCTTTTTTCTTACAGGCAGAAAGGAAAATTATTGTTATAAAAAAAAGCGCCAATAACTTGACGTACTCGTTTTTATTAGAAACAATTTTATGTATCATTCTTGCTAAGCTAAAACTGATTCATCAATTATTTTGTCAAAAAATGCAGACAATTCTTTAGCTTGATTTTCTTCTGGAACATACGCTAATTTTGGACATGTTGCTGCATCAAAAACAGTTTTCATTTCAGATGAAAGAGCTTCAGTTCCAACGTTTATTCCGTCAACATATTGTGCAATAGAACGCGTAATACCAACACAACTAGTGTCAGTGAACGTTTCTGCTACCTCTTTAGATACTCCGTCAAAGATTAGTTTTTCCGGTAATCGACTATCCCATGGGTCATCAAATGAATCTTCATAAATGCTATACACAACTTTGGTGTTGGCAAAATGCGGGTCTTTGTTGTAAACAAATTTGATATACAAAGCCATCATGGAAGTTAACCAGCCGTTGCAATGAATGATATCTGGTTGCCAACCGAGTTTTTTAACTGTTTCCAAAACACCTCTACAAAAGAAAATGGAACGCTCATCATTATCAGAATAAAAATCACCGTTTTCGTCCTTCAGCGTGTCTTTTCGTTTGAAATACTCTTCGTTATCAATAAAATAAACTTGCATTCGCGCTGCTGAAACGGAAGCAACTTTGATGATTAAAGGATGGTCTTGATCGTCAATTGTTAAGTTTTGACCAGAGAGTCTAATCACCTCATGAAGTTGATGCCGTCTTTCGTTGATACATCCATATCTAGGCATAAAGACTCTAATTTCTTTTCCTATTTCTTGAATCAATTGTGGCAGCCTTCTAGCTGTTGAAGAAATTTCAGATTTCGGTAAGAACGGGAATATTTCCTGGGAAATAAAAAGAATTTTCTTTTTCTCCATGCAATGTAAATGCTAAATTAGAATGCAAAATTACGTAAAAATTACGGATCTTCAAAAAAAGACCTAGTTTTGTCGTCTTTATGTCAAATACTCACTCATTACAGGTAATTTCCTCAGCTGCTGATTTTCAGCTACTGAAGGCCTCTTGGGAAAAGAGCTCATCCAATTCCATCGGATTTGTTCCCACAATGGGGGCTTTGCATGAAGGACACATCAAATTAGTGGAAAGAGCATACAGTGAAAATGATGTGGTTGTGGTGAGTATCTTCGTAAATCCCACTCAATTTAATAATCCCACGGATTTAAATCAATATCCACGTACATTGGAGAACGATCTATTATTATTGTCGAAAGTTGGTCCGTGCGTTGTATTCCTTCCTTCCGTTTCTACTATTTACCCACAAAATGATTCTTTTCAACCGATTAATCTTCATGGACTTGATTCGGTGATGGAAGGTAAGTTTAGACCGGGGCATTTTCAGGGCGTTGCGCATGTTGTGCATAACCTTTTTAAGCTAATTCTTCCGAATAGAGCTTATTTCGGAAAAAAGGATTTTCAGCAATTAGCCATAATTCGTTTTATGAATGATTATTTTAATTTCCCCATTGAAATTGTTGCTTGTGAAACAATTCGGGAAGAAACCGGTTTGGCAAAAAGCAGCAGAAACATGCGATTAAGTGACGCTGAAAAAGAAGACGCGTTAATAATCATTGAAACCCTTAAATTGATAAAGAAAATGAGGTCTTTGGGCTTTTCACCGATGGAAGCGATAGAAAAAGGAGTTGCTTTTTTCAACCAAGGAAACCTTCAGCTAGAATACCTAGAACTTGTTGATACAAACACCCTACTTTCTCTGTCTAAAAATTGGCCAACCCACACAACTTGTTGTATAGCGGCTTATTGCGGATCAGTAAGATTAATTGATAACGTGGAGGTTTAGCTTCCCTTTCCAATATGAATAATGGCGTCACCTTTAAAAACAACGGGAGATTCATTGGCACAAATAACATACCCAGAAATCGGGGATTTTATTTTCTTCTCAAAATTACCATACGGATCTGTTACAATAGCTAGAATTGTACCTCTATCCACCTGTGATCCATTTTTTACCAAGGCTTGAAACATGCCCGAATTAGGAGCCCTCAACCAACGTGATTCCTGTAAAACGATTGGTTCACGATCCTTTGAAATATCAATTTTATAATTACGCATACCTAAGTGTGCAATAAGTCTTTTTGTGCCATTCAAGCCTTCCTCAACAACCATTTCTTCAATATTATTAGCCATTCCGCCTTCAAATAACAAGACCATCTTTTTCATTTTTATCATCGATTCTCTAATGGTTTTACCAATTAATGAAGAGTTAATAATGAAGGGCGGATTGAAAACCCGAGCCAACTCCATGCTTTCCGGGTCTGACATTACACAACGAATTTGGGGGAAATTATTTCGTTGAGAAGCCCCAGTATGAAAATCTATAATGTAATCACAATGCGGTGCAATTTCTTTCATGAAATGATAGGCAAATTGACTGGCTAATGAACCTTTTGCGCTTCCTGGAAAGCTGCGATTTAAATCTCTTCCATCAGGTAATTCGCGTTTAATATTCAGAAAGCCAAAAATATTGAATACTGGAAGACAAATAATTGTTCCTTTCGTTGGTTTGTGTAATTTCTTTCTCAGAAAACGCCGTACTATTTCAATTCCATTTATTTCATCTCCATGCAATCCAGCCATTAAAAGTACAGTTGGTCCATCCTCTTTTGCCCGTTCAACAATAACCGGAACTAAAATAGGAGTGCGGGTATGCAAGCGAGCAACGTCTAGATTAAGTTGAGCTCCTTTTCCAGGTAATATTTCTTTACCTAGAATAACCATCTTTTTATGGGTTTTTTTAGCGATTGACATTTCGTTCAATATATTTGATGATTTTTCCTGCAATATCTTCTTGGGTAGTTTTTTCAATTCCGGCCAGACCAGGAGAAGAATTTACCTCTAGTACAAGCGGTCCTCGTTCCGACTGCAACATGTCAACCCCCGCAATGCCTAATCCAACGGCTTTTGCTGCAAGAATTGCGGTATATTTTTCCTCCACGGTGAGTTCTATCATTTGTGAACTACCTCCCCGGTGCAAGTTAGATCGAAACTCACCTGGTTTTCCTTGTCGTTTCATCGCTCCAACCACTTCTCCATCAACCACGAATGCACGAATGTCAGCTCCCTTTGCCTCTTTAATAAACTCTTGAACTATGACACGTGCTTTTAATCCATTAAAGGCTTCTAAAACAGATTGTGCAGCATTCATATTATCGGCCAAAACTACTCCCAAGCCTTGAGTTCCCTCCAATAATTTTAGTACAACAGGTGCTCCTCCCGCAGATTCTACTACGTGTTTTACGTTCTTTGAATAATTAGTGAAAACTGTTTTAGGTAACCCGATTCCCTCCTTGGATAGCACTTGAAGACAACGCAATTTGTCTCTGGAATGGATTATTCCCCTCGAGTTTACCGCAGTAAAAACATTCATCATTTCAAACTGACGAACCACCGCGGTGCCAAAGAAAGTAACTGAAGCTCCAATTCTAGGAATAACAGCATCAAATCCTGTTAAATATTCTTCTCCATAATAGAGTGCGGGTCCTTTTTGTTCGATTTCAATATTGCATTTTAGGTGGTCAATAATATGTGCCTCATGCCCGTGTTCTTGGGCTGATTCGAACAACCGCTTTGTTGAGTATAAATTAGGGTTGCGAGAAAGAATTGCAATTTTCATGTAGAGAATTAATTAGTGTGTGTATTTCAAGCTTGGGTCAACAATAAATCTATTATTCAATGTTTTTCTACCAATCAATATGGGATAACGCATTCCTTTTCGCTCGGTTAACGAAAATTCTGTGCTTATAATTCTACCCGCTAGGGCAATTTTAGTTCTAATAAAATATCTTTCTTGGACATGCCCGTTAGAACTTTTTACATTTTTCTTTCGATAGGAGGAAAAGGTATGTTGAATAGACTGAAATTCTGGATGCTGAGCATCTAAAAAGACAACATACAGTAATCCGTTTTCTTCAATGATTTTAGATACATGAATGCTGGATGAATAAGCCCCAGTATCTATTTTTACCTTCACTTTTGTCAAGCCAAACAAGGGCAAAGAAGCCCATTCTCTTCTGCCGATTATTGATTTTGGTGTCTTTGCAATCATTTGTAACAAATGTAGAGAATTTCATATAATATGCATTATCTTATGGTTGAAATTGCGGGAAAAATGTAGTTGGTTCAATCATTATTCTTTTCATTTACGCACTCAAATTCAATTATTTTTAGTTTGTGCTTGGTGGTTTATTTTTTTTCTCTATCTTTGCAATCCTAATTTAGGGAGTTTAGCTCAGTTGGTTTAGAGCATCTGCCTTACAAGCAGAGGGTCGGGGGTTCGAATCCCTCAACTCCCACTCTGAAAAAAGCACTGTCTTTTGACAATGCTTTTTTCATTTAAGGACATTTATCTTTTCTTAATTGTACTTGCATCAAAAAAGAAGAAACTGAATAAAGTGATGGGATTCGTTCATCCATTGTATGTCAGCTAATAGCAAAACCACTTAATCATCACATTAAAAACCCCACATAAAAGATGTTTTTTAGAATAGTGGTGCGTTTATTTCCTTAAAATATAGAATAGGAAATTTTTTTAATTCCCATACAAATTTTGATAACGAGTGATGTGTGTTTTTGAAAACTTAATGGTATATAAACGAAAGCTGGAAATTTTACAAAAACAAAGTTACTGTCAAAGTTAAATTTCCATTAAACTTTTGTGTAAAGGCAATATTTTCGGTATTTTTGGCAACCTTTATTTCAATTATTCGTTGAGATATACTGATAAGAATCAAATGAAAGCCAAAAAACCTACACAACTTTTTCGAATAGCAACCCTTTTTGTATTTGTTTTTTTAACACTTAATTCTTCCAACGCTCAAATTGTACAGCCCTTTTTACCACGATTTCAAGCGAATCAAAAAGGAAATATTACCATACTTTCAAATGTTGCTATAACATGTAATTCAACCAATGCCAATTGTGGGGTCTATCAAGTTCAATTACCCCCAACAGGCAACCATAATCAAGATGGTAATATTGTATTTGATTATGTAGATATAGACAATAATTCATCAACGTTTCAATCGTCCAGCGATAGTTTGAATTTGCCGAATTGTTCCGAAATAACCTGGGCAGGACTCTATTGGAGTGCTCGTATTAACACGAATACCACCAATTATACTGATCGAAATAAAGTGAAGATCAAAACAAATTCTGGTGCATATCAGCAGCTTACAGCAGATCAACTATTGGATATTGCCACGATTCCAGGTAATGCTAACTTTGCAATGCCTGGTTATTATTGTTTTAAAGATGTTACTTCCATATTACAAACCGCGGGATCTAATGCGCGGGTAACAGTGGCAGATATTGTTTCTCAAACGGGTTCAAATAACCTATTCGGTGCATGGACAATTTTTGTTGTTTATAAAAACACCTTGCTATCCATGCGAAACCTTACCGTCTTTGATGGAATGGCTTATGTTAGCAATGGCAACACACTAGATATTCCAATTAGTGGGTTTAACACTCCAAATGTTGGGCCTGTTTCCTTTCAACTTGGTTTCATGGCTCATGAAGGCGACAGGAGTCTTCAAGGTGACCGCCTTCAATTTAATGGAAATGGCGCTTTTTTAGACGTCCCAGATCCGCTTAGAAGTGCGAGCGATTTTTTTAACAGTACTTCAACGCTAAATGGTTCATTAAGTCCCTTCAGAATTCCTAGTTACAACAATAATTTGGGGTTTGATTCTGGATTATTAAATCCAAATAATAGTACCTTTAATTATTTACCTAATTCTGCTACATCTGCAACAGTTAGGGTTGTCACCTCTCAAGACGCGATAATTCCTAGAGCAATATCCTCTGCAATTGATATCTATGAACCAGACCTAAGATCAAGCGTCCGAATTAATGATTTGAATGGTGGTTTAGCGCAACCAGGAGATGTTTTGGAATACACAATGGTTGGTAAAAACATTGGTTCTGATATTTCTATTGGTACTTTTATGACTGATACCTTGGACCCGCGAGTTACCTACATGCCGGGAACAATTCAAATCGTTCACGGTCCAAATTTAGGAAACAAAACAGATCTAACTGGTGATGATCAAGCTGAATATTTAGGCGCTTTCAAAGTTGTTAAAGTACGAATTGGAACAGGGGCAAATGCATTAACTGGTGGACAGGTTATTAATAGTCCAACTGGAGCTGACAGTACCGTCATTAAATTCAAAGTAACTGTAAATAATGATTGTTTATTGTTTAATTGTGATAACACCCTTGATAACGTAGCCTATATTTTTGGTGAAGGAAACATCTCAGGTAATTCTTATGATAACGATGGTATTACCGATGCTTTTGATGCTAATGGATGTCCTGCAACTACCAGTAATCAATTACCGATTAGTGTAACCCAATGTCCTCCATTTTTTATTAATTCTAATGGTCCGATATGTGCCGGGAACAACTTATTGCTTTCTGCAACTGTATCTCCCACAGGGATATATAATTGGACAGGTCCAAATGGGTTTACATCCTCTGTTCAAAATCCAACTATTCCGAATACTTCACCCGCAGCTAGTGGAGTATATAATTTATCCATAACCTACAATGGCCTTTCATGTTCAATTGACACATCGATAATCGTTGTTGTGAATGCTAATCCTGTTATTGCGAATGCCGCGGTAACTAATGTCAGTTGTTTTGGTTTAAACAATGGCAGTATTGCGTTGACTATGGCGGTAACGAGTACTTATACTTACTCTTGGTCAAATGGTGCTAATACAGCGAATATTTCCAATTTAGCACCCGGAACATATTCAGTGACAATTACGAACATCAGTGGGTGTAGTATCGTTTCAAGTTATACAATAACACAGCCTCTTTTAGTTGGTGCTTTGGCCAATGCCACAACTAATTACAGTGGATTTAACATCAGTTGTTTTGGACTTAGTGATGGCGCAGCAACAGTAACACCATCGGGAGGAACAGCCCCATATACTTATCTCTGGTCAACGGGATCAAACTCTCAAACAATTTCAAATTTAACTGCAGGTTCATACTCTGTAACTGTAACTGATATTAATGGATGTACGAGCCCGGCTTCAGTTGTGTTGACGCAACCAACCGCGTTATCGCTTAATCCTGTTTTAATAACAAACGTTTCATGTTTTGGAGATGCAAATGGAGCCATTAATATCACTTCAAATGGCGGGGTAACACCATATACCTATTCGTGGTCAAATGGTTCAGTTCAAGAAGATTTATTTAATCTATCGGCTGGAAATTATGCTGTTACTATTACGGATGGAAATGGATGTTCTACTATTGGATCGTACACAATTACTCAACCAACGTTCGCTTTGTCTTTCACACAAACTCAAATAAATGTGAGTTGCTTTGGTGGAACAAATGGGTCAATAACTATTACAACAACCGGAGGAACTGCTCCTTACACCTATGCTTGGTCAAATAGTAGCAACAGTGAAGATTTATCGAATATTACTGCTGGAACATATTCTCTCACAATTACAGATGCACAGGGGTGTCAAGCTACTGGAACTTTTGTTATCACTCAACCCCCTCAACCAATTAGTGCAACAAGTACGGTTAATAACGTGTTGTGTTTTGGTGGCGCTTCAGGTGCTGTTAATGTTTCGGTTCAAGGTGGAACACCAGGATATTCTTTTAGCTGGTCTAATGGAGCAACTACAGAAGATATTAATGGTATATTGGCTGGAGTATATTCTGTAGTGATAACGGATGCCAACGGATGTTCTCTTAATCAATCGTATACCGTAATTCAACCCGCTCAAGCTTTGTCTACTTCCGGAACGGTAACTGCTGTTTTGTGCAATGGTGGAAATGATGGTGCTATTAGTACTATTACTCAAGGAGGTACCGCTCCTTATTCATACAACTGGTCAACAGGCGAAATTTCCGCGAGCTTAGTAAACTTATCGGCAGGGAATTACTCACTACTTGTTACTGATGCTAATGGATGTCAAATAAATGCTAGTTTTCAGGTAACTCAACCTGCTCTGCCAATTTTACTCACAGAAACACATACTCCTGTTTCATGTATTGGTGGAAACAACGGAACCATTGATTTATCGGTTTCAGGTGGAACAGCTCCCTATACCTTTGCTTGGAGTAATGGAGCAACTACTGAAGATTTGACTAACTTGCTTGCGGGTACATATGCTGTTAATGTAACGGATGCTAATGGATGTACAGAAAATATAAGCGTCATTATTTCTCAACCTGTTCTACTTGCTTATAGCGGTGTTGTAACTAATGTTTTGTGTTTTGGTGGATCCACAGGAAGTATTGATGGAACTACTACTGGTGGAACTCCCCCCTATAATTACACGTGGTCTACTGGACAAACATCAGAAGATATTTCCAATTTAATCGCGGGTAATTATTCAATTGTTATAACGGATGCCAATGGATGTTCAATACCATCTAATTTTACAGTAACGCAGCCTATTTTACCTATTCAAATCAGTGCTTCCCAACTTAACGTTTTATGTAATGGGGGTAGTAATGGTTCAATTGATGTAAGCGTTTCTAATGGAACGGCCCCTTACTCTTACCTATGGAGCAATGCCGCTATAACTGAAGACATCACTAATCTAATTGCCGGGACGTATACCATTAGCGTAACGGATGCCAATGGATGTTTTGGGCAACTTAGTATTGTAATTACTGAACCTAATAGTCCAATAACACTTAGCACGACTCAATTAAATGTTCCATGTTTTGGGCAAAATGCAGGTAGTATTGATTTAAGTGTTAATGGTGGCACTGCACCATTAAGCTACTCGTGGTCAAATGGACAAACAACACAAGATATTTCTAGCCTGGCGGCAGGAAATTATTCAGTAACAGTCAGCGACATTAACAACTGTTCTGCGACTGCTTTAGTTTCTATTTCACAACCCAATACACCATTAACGCTTACTGAAACGCACCAAGATGCTCTTTGTATTTCTACCCAAACGGGGGCGATAAATTTAAGTGTTTCAGGAGGCACGCCGAGTTTTATCTATTTATGGAATAATGGAGCCAATTCACAAGACATTAATAACCTTGGCGCAGGTTCCTATACTGTAACTGTAACTGACGCAAATGCTTGTACACAAAGTTTAACAATAATTATTGCTGATCCATCCAACAACTTAGTGCTTTCCGAAACACATCAAAATGTCTCTTGTTTTGGAGGTTTAAATGGCAGCATTGATTTAAGCATCACTAATCCAAACCCAATCACGTCAATTGCTTGGAGTAATGGTACTGGAAGTGAAGATCTTTCTGGTCTAGGGGCAGGAAATTATTTTGTAACCGTTACTGATTTAATCGGCTGCTCTTCATTCCTTTCTGTTTCAATTACTCAACCAAACGCTCCTTTAGCGGTTATTAGCAATGTTTCTAATGTTGCTTGTTTTGGTCAAACAAACGGTGGAATTAATCTTACGGTTTCTGGTGGTACTTCTCCTTATTCATACCTTTGGAGTAACGGATCGATAAACGAAGATATTGGAAATTTAGCCGCTGGTAACTATTCCGTGGTGATAACGGATGCCAATGGTTGTACAACTAATTTTAATGCAACTATTACCGAACCTGCTTCACCGATAACGGCAAGTATTGTTTCAACAGCTGTTTCATGTTTTGGTGGTAACAATGGAAGTGTTGACTTATCTGTTTCTGGCGGAGTAGCTCCTTACTCTTACAGCTGGAATAACGGTTTAACCACACAAGATTTAACCAATCAATCAGCTGGAAATTATTCAGTAGTAATACAAGATGCTAGTGGATGTAACATCAATCTTAACATCACTATAACACAACCCCTGCTTCCTCTTACAAATTCAGCACTTGTTTCCAATGTGAATTGTGCAGGAAATAATACCGGTAGCATTAATCTAACAGTTACAGGTGGTACTGCACCCTACTCCTTCTCGTGGAATAACGGAATTACGACAGAAGACCTGATAAATATCAATGCTGGGGTGTATTCAGTTGTCATAACCGACATAAACGGTTGTACATCTATCGGAAACTACCAAATTACACAACCTACCACTCAACTCTCAGCAGCTCTAACCGTTACAAATGTGATCTGTCATAATGGTGCAACTGGAACTGCTACTGTAACTGCTACGGGTGGAACAGCTCCTTATGTATATACGTGGTCAAATGGTGAAAACACTCCTTTTATTGATAGCCTATTGGCAGGAAACATAAGCGTTACCATTACAGATGCGGCTGGATGCACTGCCGTTTTAAATGCTTTCATTTCTCAACCCGCACCTGTGGTTGCTAATACCACAAATACGAATAACGTGTGTTATGGTCAAAGCGCAGGAAACATTAGTGTGGTAGCAAATGGTGGCGTAGCACCGTACTCCTACCTATGGAATACTGGATCAACTTTAACTTTCATCAACAATTTACCTGCCGGACCTTATTTTGTTCAAATTACTGATGGAAATGGTTGTACGACAACATTCTCTGATACGGTTTTTCAACCCTTAAATTCAATCAATGTTGCTTCTAATGTAGTGGATAACATCTGTTTCGGAGAGGCAAACGGTGCAATTGATATTACTATTTCTGGTGGAACGGCTCCTTATCAACATTTATGGAACACGGGAGTTGTAACAGAAGATTTAACAAATTTGCTTGCAGGACAATATACGGTCACTGTAGTAGATAACAACGGTTGTTTATTGATGCAAACGATAGCAGTAAACCAGCCTATTGGGCCTATTGTAATAAGCGATATCGTATCGCCAGCGAATTGCGCAGGAACCAATACTGGTGCTGTTGATATTACGGCTAGTGGTCCGAATAGTCCTTTCAACTACTTATGGAGCAATGGCTCTGTCATAGAAGATCAAAACAATTTAGCTGCAGGAAATTATTCGCTTATAGTTACTAATGCCAATGGTTGTACAACTACTGCTTCCTATGTAATTACGCAGCCATTACCGCTTATTGCTAGTGCAACTGTGCAACAAGTTTCTTGTTTTAATGCTTCCAATGGATCAATCAATCAAATCATATCCGGCGGTACAGGGCCGTATTCTTATTTATGGACAAATGGACAAACCACTGAAGATTTAACAAACATTCCAAGTGGTTCTTATTCTGTTACAATTACAGATGTCAACGGATGTTTTATTGTTAATTCATACACGATTAACCAGCCATCGACTTATTCTGTGAGTCTTACTCCACAAAATGTATTATGTTTTGGAGGTACTACGGGACAAATATTCTCAAATGTCACAGGTGGAACAGGTCCATTTACGTACCTATGGAACAGCGGAGCAAACACCCCCAATTTAGGTGGCTTATCGGCGGGTAATTATTCATTAACTGTATTCGATAACAATGGGTGTTCTATTGTGGCTAATACAACTTTGTCGCAACCCGCTTTTGCTACGACTCTCAGCGCGGTTATTTCCAATGAATCTTGTGCAAATACACCAACAGGTGCAATCAACTTAACAGTCAATAGTCCAACGCCCGGATTCACTTATTTCTGGAATAATGGAGCGGCTTCAGAAGACATCACTGCTATAACAGCAAATCTATATGCTGTAACTGTTACCGATAATAATGGATGTGTTACAACCGCTTCTTTTCAAGTGAATACCATTTCAGCAATTAATACCACTGCAATTATCACCCCAGTTGATTGCTTTAATAATGCAACTGGTGCTATTAATTTAACTGTCTCAGGTGGTAATCCTTCTTATTCTTTTAACTGGAGTAATGGTGCAACTACTGAAGACGTTTCTAACTTAGCCGCAGGCATTTATTTTGTTACTATTACGGATCAAAATAACTGCTCATTAAGTGCCTCTTATAACATAACCCAACCCGCTACAGGTTTACAAATCACAGGGTTAATGATTCCTGTAAGTTGTGCAGGAGGAAGCAATGGGGGTATTGATGCTTCAATAAGCGGTGGTACGAGCGGGTATGTATACGCTTGGAGTAATAATACATTTGGCCAAGACTTAGTAAATGTTCCTGCAGGAAACTATGCTATAACCGTTACTGACTTTAATGGCTGTGCCATAACTGAAGTTTTTAACGTTGCTCAACCGGTTCCTCTAGGAATTGTTGCAGACATTCTAAATGTGAATTGCTTTGGAGGAAATAATGGAAGCATTGACATAACTCCAACAGGGGGAATTGAAAATTATACAATAAGCTGGTCAAACGGAATTAATGCGGAAGACATTACAAATTTAACAGCGAATAATTATCAAGTAAATATTACAGATAATAACGGATGTACAATTGATTCGATATTTACAATAACACAACCTTCATCATTAACCAGTCTATCATTAACGGCCACCAATGTTTCCTGTTTTGGTGGAAATAATGGCGCTGTTGATTTAAGTATTTCAGGAGGAACTCAACCCTATATCATTAATTGGAGCAATGGACAAATTACGGAGGATATTCAAAGCCTAATTGGTGGAATTTATTCCGTTACGGTAGTTGATTCGAACGGATGTATAACAACGGCATCTATTAACATAAATACCCCGCTTGCTCCGCTTGCCATAACTGCAACTACTCAAAATGTAACTTGTTTTAATGGTTCAAATGGTCAAATCAACTTAACGGTTAATGGTGGAACTGCCCCGTACACCTATGTTTGGTCTAATTCAGCGGTTTCTCAGGATTTAATCAATGTTGTGGCAGGAAATTATTCGGTTATTGTTACCGATGACCAAGGATGTACTAGTAACGGAAGTTACGCCTTAACACAACCCGCTTCCGGAATTACAATTACAAATAACATAACTCCTGTTTCTTGTTTCGATGGAAATAATGGGGCCATTAACCTAACCATTAACGGAGGAATACAACCATACACAATCTCTTGGTCTAACGGGGCGATTACAGAAGATATCAGTGGATTAACAATTGGAGTATATTCAGTTAGTGTATCTGATGCTTCAGGCTGTGTTTTAACTGATTCTTATACGGTATCACAACCATTGAGTCCTTTATCATTAACGGTTAACTTATTTACTCTTACTTGTTTTAATTCAGCTGATGGCGCAATTGACTTAACAACCTCTGGAGGTACAGCTCCTTATACATACACATGGAGTAATGGAGAAACAACGGAAGATATTCAAACCTTAAGTGAAGGAAGCTACTCGATAACTATTTCAGACGCCAATGGGTGCCAATTGGATAGTATATTAGCTCTTTCTCAACCTTTAGCTCTTTCTGCCTCTTCTTTCAATACAAATGTCCTTTGTAATGGAGACGCAACAGGAGCGATTAACCTTACTGTTATTGGGGGTGTATTCCCTTATGATTTTGCTTGGTCAAATAGCGCTATTTCTGAAGACCTTTCTGCAATACCCGCGGCTCCTTATTCAGTTGTAATTACCGATGCTAATGGTTGTGTGTTGAACTTTAATACCAACATCTCTCAACCTGCTCAACCACTTCTTGCCACTGAAACGCATCAAAATGTGCTTTGTTTTGGGGCAAACAATGGCTCAATAAACTTAACTGTTACAGGAGGAACTCCTATCTATAGTTACACATGGAGCAATGGATCAAACACACAAGATATAGGTTCATTAATAGCCGGAACCTATACGGCTGTAATAACGGATAATAATAACTGTCAACTAGTCTTGCCCGTGGCTATTAGTCAACCTAGTGCACCACTAACGCTACAGAACACAGTAAACAATGTAGCATGCGCAGGAGAATTTAGTGGCAGCATTGATATTACTGTATTGGGTGGAACAAGTCCCTTTACTTATTTCTGGAATACTGGCGCTACATCTCAAGATCTGAATGGTCTTCCTGTAGGGACATATACACTAGCTGTAACAGATGCTAATAATTGTGTAAATTCAAATAGTTTTGTAATTACCCAGCCCGCAAGTCCATTAACCGCATCTTTTACAGCAATAAACGCAACCTGTTTTGGTTTGGCGAATGGTTCTATTGTTGTAACTGCTGCCGGTGGAACTGTGCCTTATATTATTTCATGGCCGAACGGAACAAATGGCAATTCGCAGTCGAATCTGTTAGCTGGTAATTATCCAATACAAGTAACTGATGCCAATGGTTGCCAAGTAAATTTACAAGCAACAATCACTCAACCGGAAGAAATTATTTCCAGTTTCATTCTTGATGTAACAAGTGGCTGCGCTCCATTAACTGTTACTCTCACAAATACATCGCAAGGAAATGGGACTAATTGTTTGTGGGATTTTGGTAATGGAACAACCTCTTCCAACTGTGGAAGTGTTACCTATACTTTTGAAACACCTGGTTGTTTTGACATCAGCCTAACAAGCACATTGTCTACAGGTTGTTTTGGCACCACAACTCTAGATAGTGCTATTTGTGTCTCTACAGGTCCTGTGGCTGATTTTACTTCAACACTAGCTTCTGATGTTTATTTTACTGGTAATGTTGTTTTTAATAATTTATCGGTTGATGCAACAGAGTATACCTGGATCTTTGGCGACGGAACTCCTAATTCATCTGAAATTGATCCTTTGCATACTTACCCAATTCAAAACGCTTCATTCTACGAAGTAATTTTGATTGCTACCGATTCTTTAGGCTGTATTGACACTGCGATCAATGTAATTCAAATTAGCGAAGATTTTAGTGTATATATTCCAAATACGATCACGATTGATGGAAATGATGTGAATGAATCGTTCATTCCTGTGTTTAGTGACTACAGTCAAATCAAAAAATATAAACTCCAAATATACAATAGGTGGGGTGAGCTTATTTGGCAAACTACAGATTACAATGAGCCATGGGATGGAAGAGCATTAGGTAAAAACTGTCAGGACGGCGTCTATACTTGGAAATTAATATACGAAGACGTCAAACTCGGAAACCGAATCATGGTAGGACACGTTACTTTATTGAGGTAAGGGAATTTTGATAGTAGGTTGAAATAGATTTATCTTATATATAAACTTGTTCAACAAGGTTTTCACCAAATGAATAGGGGATATACGCCAAACTAGGAATCTCTTTTGTGAGAATAATACCTGGTTTTTTACCAAGCGAAATCGTTCCGTGTGTTGTGCTTAATTCCATTGCTGCAGCGGCATTAACGGTTAAGGCAATCAATGCTTGCTCTGGTGTTAATCGCATTTTAATGCATGCCAGAGACCAGATAACAAATAAATTATAGCAAGGAGTTGAACCCGGGTTGAAGTCACTCGCAAGAGCAAAAGGAACATTCTGCTCGAGAAGTTGCAGCGCATTACCAAAAGGGATTGACAAAAAATGCGAACATCCAGGGAGAAAAACGGAGAGCGTTCCACCAGATTTTAATGCTGAAATATCATTTTCGGTCAGCACTTCTAAATGATCTACTGTCAATGCATTTAATTCTAACGCCTTTTCTAATCCACCCATGGATGAAAATTGATTAACATGCACTTTCGGTTTCAAACCAGCTCGTATTCCCGCCTTTAAAACCTCCTCCATCTCTTCCGGAGAAAAATAATTGCGTTCACAAAAAACATCTATGTAATCGGCAAGATTTTCCTTTTCCACTGCAGGAATTATTTGATTAATTATTAAATCAATATAACCCCGATGATTGTCCTTAAACTCTAAAGGAAAGGCGTGTGCAGCCAATAAAGTGGCTTTAATTGGAATGCTAAAATGACTCTTCAAGCGTTTAATTACACGAAGCATTTTTAACTCCGCATCAACGCTCAGTCCATATCCTGATTTGATTTCAATCGCCCCTGTTCCGCAAGCAATCATTTTAGTTACTCTTTCCACGGCAAGGTCAAATAACAAATTCTCTTCCATTTGTTGAAGTTTCTTGGCAGAATTTAAAATCCCACCCCCATTCAAAGCAATTTGTTCGTAGGATAATCCTTGAATGCGCTCCACAAACTCTTCTTCTCTCGTTTTCGCAAAAACAGTGTGCGTGTGCGAGTCACAAAAAGCAGGTAATACAAATTTTCCATCCGCGTCAATCACTTCTAAATCTCTCCAATCTACTATACCTTCCCATTCGGACATTGGACCATAAGCTACAACCTCGCCATTTTCAAGTGCTAGAAAAGCATTATGAATTATCGGTAAATTATTCATTTCACGTCCACTCAATAAAGCAGGAATGTTTTCACCAGCCAACACCAGCCCTTTGATATTTTTAAAAAGTTGTTTCTTCATTTTAAAAAGTTGTTTTTTTAATGATGTAATCGCGAATAACTTGTGGAAAATGAAGATGCTCAATCAGTTGTATTTTTGTTCTCAAACTTTCAAGTGATTCGAAATCATCCAATTTTATTTTTATTTGTGCCAATATCTCTCCTTTATCATACTCCTTATTTACGAGGTGAATCGTAATACCAGATTGTGACTCATTTGCTGTCAAAACCGCTTGATGCACATAATCACCATACATTCCCTTACCTCCATATTTTGGGAGCAATGCGGGATGAAGATTTATTATACGGTCCGGGTATAATTCAATTAATCCCTCGGGTATTTTCTTTAAATATCCTGCTAAAACAATCCATTGAATGCCCAAAGCTGAACAATGTGCATGAAGGTGTTCCGTATCTGATCCTCGACCTTGATCTATCACGGAAAAACGCACTGATTTTTCTAAGCACCATCGTTCCAAGGATGGGTTTTGCTTTTCAGAAAGAATTAACACAACATGAATCAACGGATCTAATTCAAAAAACGCTTGAATTTTTTGGGCATTTGATCCCTTCCCTGAAACAAAAACGGCTATTTTTTCATTCATATGCTTCTACAAAAGTAAAACAAGTAGGTTAAAAGCGAGGTAAAAAATCACATTTAACTGATTTTGATGCAGTTTTAACTAACTCTCTGTGTTTTATTATCAAATTAAATGGATAATAATTTTGATTTTTGAGCGATTGTTTTTTTCTTTGCACCTTGTTAACCATTTAAAAAATAAAAAATGTCAGATATCAGATCAAAAGTTATTTCTATTATCGTAGATAAATTAAGCGTAGAAGAATCAGAAGTAACAGATGGTGCTAGCTTCACAAATGATTTAGGAGCAGACTCATTAGATACTGTTGAATTAATTATGGAATTTGAAAAAGAGTTTAACATCGCAATTCCAGATGATCAAGCTGAAACCATTCAAACGGTTGGTGATGCGGTTTCATATATTGAAAAAAACGCATAATTCTTAAACTAAATTTTCTGAACTGATTTTCCTTATTTAATTAAGTATGGAATTAAAACGCGTCGTTGTTACTGGCCTGGGTGCACTAACTCCCATTGGAAACACTGTTTCCGAATATTGGAATGCTCTGTTGGCAGGGAAAAGTGGTGCTGCTCCAATAACTCATTTCGATTCATCTAAATTCAAAACACAATTCGCTTGTGAAGTAAAGAACTTCAATGTGGAGGATTTTATGGACAGAAAGGAGTCGCGTAAATTAGATCAGTTCTCACAATATGCCATAGTAACCGCAACGCAAGCGGTTGAAGACTCAGGTTTGTTGGATTACTCATTTGTGAACCTTGACCGAATTGGAGTTGTTTGGGGATCAGGTATCGGAGGATTAAAAACGTTCCAAGAGGAAGCAAAAGATTTTTTTGCTGGAGACGGAACGCCCCGTTTTAATCCTTTCTTTATTCCAAAAATGATTGCGGATATTGCCGCTGGACATATTTCAATTAAATATGGATTTCGCGGTCCAAATTACGTAACAGTTTCAGCTTGTGCTTCTTCAACAAACGCAATAATTGATAGTTTCAATCTTATCCGTTTAGGAAAAGCCGATGCTATTGTTACTGGAGGATCTGAAGCGGCGGTAAACGAAATGGGCATGGGTGGATTTAATGCACTAAAAGCATTGTCTACACGAAATGATTCTCCTGAAACGGCTTCGCGACCATTTGATTTGGATAGAGAAGGATTTGTTCTTGGAGAAGGTGGTGGAGCGCTTATTTTGGAAGAGTACTCACATGCCATCAAAAGAGGTGCAACTATTTATGCTGAAGTTGTTGGTGGAGGTATGTCAGGAGATGCTTATCACATGACAGCACCTCATCCAGAAGGAATTGGTGCCAGAAACACAATGCTCGCAGCACTTGAAGACGCTGAAATTTCTCCCTCTGACATCGATTATATTAATGTTCACGGAACCTCAACTCCTTTGGGAGATGCGGCAGAAATTAAGGCGATTCAAGCAGTTTTTGGTGATCACGCCTATAAGTTGAATATTAGTTCAACAAAATCAATGACAGGTCATTTACTAGGTGCGGCAGGTGCAATTGAGGCAATTGCCTGTGTTTTATCTGTTTTAAATGATATTGTTCCCCCTACAATTAACCATTTTACGGATGATCCAGAGCTAGACAATAAATTAAATTTCACATTTAATAAAGCTCAAAAAAGAGTTGTAAACATAGCTCTTTCAAATACCTTTGGTTTTGGTGGACACAATACAAGTGTTATTGTAAAAAAATATCAGTCATAAAATTGGCTTTGTTAATCAATCTTTTTTCAAAAAAAAAAACAGACGACGAGCTTAAATTGATTAAATTCATTTTACTGAGATTTGGCTACAGACCGACTGATTTAAAATATTTTATCAAGGCCATTACTCATAAATCCTATATTTCTGCTGAACCTTGCTTATCTAACGAACGTCTTGAATTTTTAGGTGACGCGATGTTGGATGCTTTTGTGGCGGATTTTCTTTTCAAAAGATTCTCCAATGAAGATGAAGGATATTTAACTCGAATTAAGTCTAAAATTGTTAATCGAAAAACACTTTCTGAAATTGGAGAGGCAATGGGTATTAGGGATATACTTCGATACAATCAAGCAAGATCAATTAACCTTGCCTCATTAGAAGGTAATGCATTTGAAGCAATAGTGGGAGCGATTTATTTGGATGGCGGATATGAGTCTGTTCAGAATTCCGTAGAGAATTTTGTATTCCGAAAATATGTAAATCTGAATCGTTTATTAGAGGAAGAAATTGATTTTAAATCTAAATTATTTATTTGGTGCCAAAAGAAAAAATTGAATCTAGATTTTGAAGTGATTAAGGAAACAAACCAAGGTGGAGCGTGGCAATATGAAGTGGAAACGAATATTAACCAGCTAAAATATGGCCGTGGAAAAGGGGGGTCTAAAAAAATAGCAGAACAAGAGGCAGCGAAGGAAACACTTCAGCTTTTAGGGGAATTTTAACACTCAATTAGCAGATATTAAAAAAAAATAGTTTCTTTGTAAAAACATTCATTTTATGAGCTCATCAGATATTTTTTATAAAATAGGAGATTTACTTCAGGATTCCTTTGTGTTTTTTGAGGCAGTTGGGAATATTTTCAATTATTCGGTAATTGTTCTTGGTTTTTTTGGTTTCTTTTTTTGGATGAATACTCAAAAGAAATTCAATGATAAAGCGACCAAGGATCCAAATCAATTGAAGTAAAAGCAACTTTCGTTGTGCTAATGCGTCATTACGTTGGACAAAACTTTCCAACTAATCCGATTATGAAACGGAATATTTTATTTATTGTTTTATTTATTTATTCTTTCTCTTTAAGGTCTCAGTATGCAGATTGTTCTAATGCAGTCAATATTTGCCAGAACGCAACCTTCCAAATTGACCCTAATGGCACGGGAGCTGTTCAAGAATTACTAAATAATCCGATTTCAAATCCTTCAACTAATCCAGCTTCTGGAAACTCAGGATGTTTATTGTCCGGCGAGTTAAACCCAACGTGGATGGTAATAAATGTGGCTAGTACAGGAACGTTAGAGTTTTCATTTGGTGCTGATGGTGGTATTGGTTGTTTGGATTGGATTATGTGGCCTTAC
The DNA here is from genome assembly GCA_044377675.1 of Crocinitomicaceae bacterium. Lineage (GTDB taxonomy): Bacteria > Bacteroidota > Bacteroidia > Flavobacteriales_D > Crocinitomicaceae > UBA952. The sequence goes on along the minus strand of JBILYP010000024.1, from coordinate 14,694 downwards.
ACCCCAAATTCGTGCAATCAAATCATCAACAACCAACTTGCGCCAATTAGATGTAATTGGAACGGCGCTTGTGAGTCTTTTACAGGCGTTTCAACCCCACCACCTCCAGGAGGTGACCCAAATAATTTTGAGCCCGAATTAATCGTGACTGCTGGACAACAATTTTTGATTTGTTTGTCCAACTACAGTTCACAATCAACAGTACTCCCATTAAATTTCTTTGGAACAGCTAATGTTTCTTGTACAGCCGTTCAGCCAGTAACTGTCAATAATGTAACTATTTGTCCAGGCCAAACAGCCACCCTAACGGCGAACAGTCCGGGGGCTACATCTTTTACTTGGTCTAATGGAGCAACAACTCCAACAATTACAGTTTCTCCCACAACCACAACTACATACACAGTTAATGTTTCTGCACCAGCACCTAATGGAGCTACAGGAACAGGTACGGCAACTGCAACAGTAATTGTTTTGCCCTCTTCAAATCCGCTATGTGGATGTACTGTTACCGCTAGTAATACTGGTCCAATTTGTATCGGTTCCACATTTAATCTTAATTCTGTTGGGGTAACCAATGGAACGTATGATTGGTCTTTATCAGGCACAAGTATTGGGTCAACTCAAAATTTAACCACGGTTCCAGCACCCACAGTAGGAAGCTACCCAATTACAGTAACAGCCACAGACGCGATCGGTAATGTTTGTACATCAACTACCATTGTTTTAGTGAATCCATTACCCGTTGTTAATGCAGGAACTGACGTAAGCACTTGTCTTGGAAACTCAGTTTCTTTATCAGGATCAGGAGCCAGTACATATCAGTGGAATGGAGGTATTCAAAATACTACTCCATTTAGCCCAACAATAAATAACACATATACAGTCACAGGAACTGATGTTAATGGATGTGTGAATACGGACGATGTTACCGTGACTATGTTGTATGCTCAAATGCCATCCATAACCCCAAGTATTACGGCGGGGTGCGTACCGAGCCAAGTTATTTTCACAAATAATGATCCTCAAGCTCAAAATTGTATCTGGTCTTTTGGAAATGGTGCTACTGGAAACGGTTGTACACCTCAACTAACTACTTTTAACGAAGTTGGTTGTTACGATGTAAGTTTAACGCAAACTGATTTTCAAGGGTGTGATACAACAGTTGTGTTTAATGATATTGTTTGTATTGAAGAAGCAATAGCTGCTTTTTACGTAAATCCAGGAACCATTGGTCCCGGAAACTCATTGGTTAATTTTTATAATGCATCAGAAGGAGCTGTTTCTTATAATTGGGATTTTGGTGACGGTCAAAGTTCAACCGCTCCAGAACCAACCAATACATATAGTACAAATTTACAAACCGGGTTTACAGTAACATTAATTGCCACATCTCCGGCGGGGTGTTCAGATACAACCTCTATGCCTATTGGTTATGAGGAACAATTAATTTACTATGTTCCAAATTCATTTACTCCAGATGCCGATGAACACAATCAATTCTTTACACCGATTTTCACATCTGGTTTTTCTCCTGAAAAATTTGAGATGATGATTTTTAATAGGTGGGGAGAATTAATTTGGCAATCATTTGACCCAACAAAAGGGTGGGATGGATCATATGGAATTGAAGGGCTGGATGCTCAGTCAGGAACCTATACGTGGGTTATTTTCTTCAAGCCCAAAGCAAATGATGATAAAATAAAAATATCAGGATTTGTAAATTTGCTTCGTTAAAAGCACGTTTTTTCAAATAATCACTACATTCTTTTTAATCCGGCTTTACTTCTTTATATTTGCAACTCAATTATCAGACTCATGAGTTTATCAGATAAAATTTCTACCACAAAAGCCCCAAAACCTGTTGGATTATATCCACATGCTCGTAAGGTTGGGAATTTACTTTTTTTATCCGGAGTTGGCCCGCGTGTTGCCGGTTCAAATGCAACAGATTCATCTGTTCCTGGATTAAAATTAGATCACAACGGGAATTTCATTGAATTTGATTTTGAAGCACAATGCAAAAGTGTTTTTGATAATGTTCGTATTATCTTGGAAGAATCTGGTTCTAGTTGGGATAATCTGGTAGATGTAACGGTTTTTTTAGTTAATATGAAAAGAGATTTTCATGTGTATAATAAAATCTATGCGGAGTATTTCAAAGATAATTTACCTTGTAGAACAACAGTTGAAATTAACTCCTTGCCCACGTCCATTGCTATAGAATTAAAATGTATTGCCACAATTGATTAAATTATGATTTCTTTTATTATTCGTTGCTTTATAGCACTTACTGCACTTTCTTTCAATACTTGGTTATTTGTTTCCGGTCATTGGGGCTGGGGTATTGTATTTATTTTTGTGACTGCGTTAATTATCCTCTCTTTTTTTAGAAATGAAAGAATGATTTTGGCTTTAAACCAAATGAGACTAGGAAATACGGATAAAGCTAAAATTCATATCAATAAAATAACTCATCCACAGTTTCTTCCAAGAAAGCAACATGCATATGTTTTATACCTACAAGCAGTTATGAATAGCCAAGAATTTGGTTTTGTAAAGAGTGAACAAATACTGAGAAAAGCGCTTGCTCTGGGATTAAGAACGGCACAAGACAATGCAGTTGCTCGAATGCATTTAGCCGGGATTTGTGCACAAACCGGAAGAAAAAATGAAGCTGTCACGTTGTTAGGAGAGGCAAAGAAAATGGACAAGGACGGAATAATGCGTGATCAAATCAAAATGATGCAACAACAACTTCAACAAGCTCCTTCGAAGAATCAAATGCGCATGGCACAAATGATGGGCGGTAGAAGAAAAACGCCAAAAATGAGATAATGCATCCTATAATTCCAATTGTATTTATAGATGTCATTGATCTTTATGCTAATGCTATTTCTCTAGGTGCAATTGAGGCTGCCCCAGTTCAAGATCATGGATTTATGTATGGAAGAAGCTTTCATGATTTAGATGGTCATATTTGGGAGCTAGGTTGGATGGATATGGAGACGGTTTTAAAAATGAAAAATTCCTAATGAACGCAAATCCAAAGATTTTTACAACTGGTTGGGAAGACTATGAACTAATTGATGCTGGAGGTGGAAAAAAGCTTGAACGTTGGGGTAAAATAATAACTATTCGCCCAGAATTACAAGCCTATTTTAAAACAGAATTAACTTTTATTGAATGGAAAAAGATGGCCCACTGGGAATTCATTCAAGGAAAAGGGCAAACAGGTAACTGGAAATCTATTAAAGAAGCACCGAGAAGCTGGATGATTGAATTTAAAAAAGTGAAAATCAAACTTGAACTCACTCAATTTAAACATCTAGGATTGTTTCCAGAACAGCGAGCAAATTGGGATTTTCTATTAAATGAATTAGAACCAGGGGACAAATGCCTAAATTTATTTGCCTATACCGGAGTTGCTTCCATTATTGCCAAAAAACTGAGAACGGATGTTGTACATGTTGACTCAGTTAAAAATTTAATTTCTTGGGCAAAAGAAAACATGGAGTATTGTAACCTTGCTGATATTAGATGGGTTCATGAAGACGCAATGAAATTTATAGCACGGGAAGAAAAACGTGGAAATCTCTATCGGGCAATTGTAATGGATCCTCCAGCCTGGGGAATTGGTGCAAAAGGTGAAAAATGGAAATTGGAAGACCAAATTGACCTTTTAGTTTCGACTAGCGCAAATCTCTTGGATGAAAATGGATTTCTAATCATGAATACCTATACTCCAACAGTTGATTTTGATTTCTTAAAAGACTTGTTGCCATTATATTTTAAAGAAAATCAAATTAGTTTGAATGAGCTGTGGATGAATACAACCACTGGCAAACAGCTCTATTACGGTAATCTTGTTCGTATTAGCAAAACTGCTGCCGCACAAAACTATGTTTTGTAACTCTTTTTTGCTGTATATTTATAAAAAATTATTCTATGAAACAGCATTTAATTGCATCGTTACTAATTTTAGGGATACAATCGATATCCGCTCAATTAAATTCATGGCAATCATTCACAGATTCAATACCAACTCTTTCTTCACCTAGGTCATGTGATTTAAATAATGACGGTGTAAAAGACATTATCATTGGAGGCGGAACAGATGGATTTGCTAGTAATCATGGAGTTATGGCATTAAATGGGGTGGACGGATCTGTACTTTGGAACAGAGGGTCTAGAAATGAAGTTTTTGGTAGTGCCATTTTTGAAGACATCACCAATGATGGTATTAAAGACGTATTTATTACGGGAAGACAAGCACAGTTGCTAGCAATAAATGGTGCTACTGGTCAATTGCTTTGGGACTATTTCCAATTTCCCATAAATCCGGCTGATAGTGGGCTATATAATTTTTACAATCCTCAATTTATTACGGATGTAAACAACGATGGATTTAAAGACATTTTGGTAGCGAATGGGGGAGATCACGCAGCACCAGATTGGGAAACAGATCGCCCGCCGGGTCACATCATGGTTGTAAATTCCTTAACAGGAGGGTTATTAGCTAAAGCCGTTGTACCTGATAGTGCTGAAACATATTGTTCTCCGTTAGTTGCTGAAATTCAAGGCGATGGAATTCCGTGGGTATTGTATGGAACAGGCGGAGAAAATTTGGGTGGATCTTTTTGGGCTTGCCCGCTGAATGATTTGATTCAATTTAATAGTTTAGCCAATTCCATTCAATTGGATAGTGATCCGAATAAAGGATTTATTGCTCCAGCGGCATTAGCAAAAAACGGCGCCTCAGGTTATGATATTGTAATTCAGGGGTTTAATGGTAAAATCACAAAAATAAAAGGTGCTAACCTAGGAATCTCTTGGCAATTTCAGCTAGCGTCTACTGAATCAAGCGCTGAACCTATTTTGGGTAATTTTGTTGGTGTAGATAATATTCCTGATGTTCTAGCGATTTTATTTAAAGGAATTTCACCTTCTTATTCCGATTTTTATCAAGTTATGATCGATGGAAGAACCGGACAGCTTTCCTTCAAAGATAGTATGGGAACACTCAATTATGCTTCGGCAAATGCGTTAGATTTTGATAACGACGGACGTGATGAGGGCTTGATTTCGGTAACATATTCAGAAAATGGATCGTTCAAACATAGGTTGCAAAAAATTGATTTTGCATCCAATACAATTACTCAAATTGGAACTACTAAAAGTGGTGTTAATCTTGGGTCAACTCCATTACTAACAGATTTAGATAATGATAATCAATTAGACCTGGTTTATGTTGTTAAAAAGGACAGTTTAAACCCAATAGGGTGGAAAGGAATTTATATTAATAGAGATGAATTAAATGTTGTCACACCAAATAGTGGAATTGCTTGGGGAAGTTATTTAGGAACACTAAATGATGGCGTCTATAACTATGAACTGGTTGATTGTGGTTTGGGAAGTGTTATTGCCGGCGGCAATATAGTTCAACCCTCGTGTAATGGTTTTTCAAATGGTTCAATTGATCCGATCTTGGTTAGTGGAAATGGCCCATATACCTATTTATGGGATACGGGGAGTACAGATTCCGCTTTGTATAACTTATCTGCAGGTACCTATTGGGTTAGAATTACGGATGCCTTGGGTTGTTATGAGGAACGTACTCTAACTTTAAATGATCCTTATGTGATTAGTTTTGGTGGAATAATGGCTCCAACTTGCCCTGGCGGTTCAACGGGTATGGCAACTGTTGGTTCTTCTGGTTGCCCTTGTCAGTTTAGTGGATGTACGTTTTTGTGGGATAACGGAATTACCACCAAACCAAATTATTCGCTTACGAGCGGCTGGCATGAGGTTACGATCAATCATCCAAGCGGCTGCATTGTAGTAGATTCTGTATTGATTCCAGAACCATTACCGGTTATCATTGATACAATTGTTACTAATAACGCGTGTTTTGGTGACTCCACAGGAAGTATTGAATTAATTTCATCGGGGATATATGAACCAACTAACTATCTATGGTCAACAAATGATACAACCGCATTAAATAGTCATTTAGTTGCCGGAAATTATTCGGTAACGGTTTCAGATTTAAGAGGTTGTATTGATAATTTGAGTTTTGAAATCCAGGAACCTAGTGAAGTAATTCTTTCGTATTCCATTGTGAATGTTGGTTGTTTTGGAGATTCAAATGGAGAAATTAATTTTCAAGCAACTGGTGGAACTGGTAACTATACCTTTTGGCTAAACAATACGCAAACTGGTTCTTTGGCTGATGGATTAACTGCTGGATCCTATCTTGTTTCGGCAACTGACAACGCACAATGCTTTTCTACCACTCAAAGCGCGGTAATAACTCAGCCAGGTAGTATTTCTTCCATTGTGAGTTCAACCCCTGAAACTGACGGATTTGATGGAACTGCCACTGTCCTTGTTCAGGGTGGTGTTGCACCGTATACAATAGTTTGGAATGATCCAAATAGCCAATATAATAGTTTAGCGGTATATTTAACTGAAGGGTGGTATACAGCATCAATTACAGATGCAAATGGATGTCAGCACGAGGATTCTGTTTATGTGGAAACCACGGTAGGAATAGCTGATCAATCGATCAATAGCATTTCAGTTTTTCCTAATCCAGTAAAGGATGTTTTGACAATCAATGGAATTGAAGGAAAAGAAATCCAGCTTTTTGATGCTAATGGAAAATTGATTAAGAAATTACCTTTTTCAAATTCATTCTCAACAAGTGAATTAACGAGCGGATTATACTACCTGGAAATCAATCAAGATAAAACGATTACGCGAATTCGTTTTTGCAAGGTAAATTAATCGAGATTATTTAACAAATTGATTATTTGAAGTGTTTACGTCTGGTAAAAAGCCATCCGGATCAATAGTGATTGATTCCACTTCTTTCCATTTGATAGTGGATAAAGAAACAGAATATTTTGGGCTTGCACAGGACCATTTGTTTAGAACTGAAGTTGGTCGCAAGAAATCTGATTTCACGTTATTTGTGAGATCTAAAGGAATATAATAGTATTTTTTTTCTCCATTTTTTAGTTGAATACAAAATTCAAGAGGCATCGGAATTCCTTTGTTCTGAAATGTAATAGTAATACCATCTGCTGATTTAAAAGCCGTATCAATGGAGAAATCTATTTTTTTTGTGGTATTTAACCAATAATTCTGAAACCAAGTTAATTCTAACTGTGAAACATCTTCAAAGGTCTTAACAAAATCAGTCGGCTCGGGGTGTTTAAATTTCCATTTTGAATAGTACCTGCTAAATCCGGCTCGCATAGTTGAGTCTCCAATCATATAGCGAATTAATTCTGCAAACAATTGTCCTTTATAATATGCCGCATTATAATATGGATAATCGCCGTCAAAATGGTTTGCAGCGGTTGAAATAGGCTCCTCGATATACATATCTGTTAGCCAAGAATAATTGGACATTGCGCCACTTGCCGGGTTTTTTGGTAATTCATTTACATTACTAATTCGTTCTTCGGCATAGGAAGTTAATCCTTCATCCATCCAATGATATAAATTTTCATCAGTTCCATACATTCCATAGAAAAAGTTGTGCATGAACTCGTGACATGCGGTGCTAAAAAAATCACTACGACTAGATTGTAACATCGTACACATGGGATATTCCATATATCCTTCACCTGCTTGAATAAAAGAAAACTGAGTATAAGGGTATTTGCCAAATTCGCGTTTACAAATTCCATATGCTTTGGGCCAATTTTGAATAAGGGATTTCCAAGCTTCTTTGTATTTAATATTATAAAAATAATGAAAGCTAATACCATCAATAATCAATTCTTCGTGCTGCCATTCTTTATCCAAGGCAAAAGCAAAGTCATGTACATTACTTGCTGTAAAACTCCATTTTTCCAAGGATTGATTTGTAGATGAGACTGTTTTTGACTTCCATCCTTTCGATTGGTATGTTTTATCCTTCAATAAACCTGTTCCCGCAACGGTATAGGACGAATCACACAGTATATCTACGGAATATTTTCCAAAGGTTCCAGCAAACTCTCTCCCAAAATATGGATCTGTATGCCATCCCATATTGTCATATCTACACATTTTTGGATACCATTGCGTAAATGTATAATCTGTTCCCGCCACGTTGTTTTTACCAGCACGATTTATACAAGCGGGTATTTTGGAGGTAAACCGCATGACAGCAGTAATGGATTTACCCGGCAATAATGGTGTTTTTAATTTAATTTGACCGATTGATTCAAAAATAGATATTGTGTGCATCTCATTGTCAATAGTAATCGATTGAATTGCGATTTCGCCAAGATCTTCCGATTTGTAATCTATCTGTTCGGAGTTACTTAAATTGGCTTGTCGCTCAAATGCATGACTACCTTTTTTAAACGCATTCCAATACAAATGAAAATATACTTCATGCAAAGTATCCTCAGAATTGTTATAATAAATGAGCGTTTGATTGCCGAGTAATTGACTGTTTTTGTCATCAATAGTCGCCTCAATAGTATAATCTACTCGTTGTTGCCAATAGTTTTTTTGAGCCAGTATATGAAAGTTGAAAAGAGCAAAGATTAGATATAAATACGGCTTCATAGTGATGTGTTTGAAAGAACTATAAATGAATTAATCAGCGTCTGTTACATTTTTAAACGAGGTAATTGTCCTCCTTTGTTTCTTGGTGGGTTTACCAACTCCAAATTGATTATACTCCTTTTGGGCAAGTTGATATTCTTTATACTTGGTAATTTCAGTGTCTAACGTTTTGTCTTCCAGGTAATTTTGAACCAGTTTAGGCCCCACTCTTTTATCAATTAAGTCAAGAATTTTATACGAGAAAACCGCATTGTGTTTTTTTACTTGTATCGTATCGGAAATACTTATTTCTTTGGAAGGTTTAACAGGGATTTGATTCAGTAAAATCTTACCATTTTTTATTAATGTGGTTGCTTCATTTCTCGTTTTGGATAAACGAACACACCAAACATATTTATCCAGCCGTAATTTCACTGCGTTGTTTTTTGGAAAGAGATTGATAAACCAATCGATAAGATTCATCTATACAGTCAAGTATAAGCTGGTCACTTAGGTCTCTATTAAACTGAATAGTATTCCAGTGCTTTTTATTCATGTGATATCCTGGCATTACGGATATAAATCGCTCACGCAATTCGATTGCTTTTTCAGGTTCACACTTCACATTAATACTTTCGGTATGCTCAACATCAAGCAGTGCGAAGATTTTTCCACCTACCTTAAAAACCAATGTTTGATTATCGAATGGAAAGCTTTCTGACGCACCTAATTTAGAAAGACAATGCAAACGGACTTTCTCTAAATCCATTAATGAATAGCTGGAGCGTTGTCGTATTTACCTAAATTATAAAGCATTTTGGTATGTTCCTTCAAAGCTTTAAAAAAAGTATTGTAAGAATGATAAGGCAAATTAAATTCCGAAGCTGTTTCCTTCACGATTTTAGAAATGTTTGGATAATGTACGTGGCAAATATTTGGAAATAAATGGTGTTCAACCTGAAAATTTAACCCTCCCACATACCAGGATAAAATGGGGTCTTTTGGAGCAAAATTGGCAGTATTGTACAATTGGTTTACTGCCCAATCTGCATCAACATTGCCTGACACGTCCGGAAGCGGATAATCTGATGTTGGTACAACGTGCGCTGGTTGGAAAATAGCGGCTAAAATTACACCACAAATAAATTGCATGGTTAACCAACCCAATGCTAACCAATACCAAGGAGCATCGCTAAAGATCAAAGGTAGCGCAACAAAAACGGCATAATACATGAGTTTTGAAATAATAATTGTGAAAATATGACTTCCAAAAGTGATTTTTTGAGTTTCAATTAGACCTTTAGATTTGTAGCGAATAGCTTGTTGAAAATCTTTTGTAGTCGACCACATCATTGTCATGAGGCCATAAAAAAACCATGCATAAATGAATTGAAATCTATGAAGTTTATTTCGTTTTGCATGTGGAGAAAAGCGCAATAAAAAAGAAGGTGGTTTAATATCTTCATCCATGTCAGTTACATTAGTATAGGTGTGATGCAATACATTGTGTTGAATTCTCCAATTTACATCACTTCCTCCCAATAAAACCATGACCTTTCCAATTAGCTTATTCACAAATTCATTTTTCGAATACGCTCCGTGATTGGCGTCATGCATTACTGACAAACCAACTCCTGCCATACCAATTCCCATAATTATCCACATCAACATATATAATGGAAATGAAAGATCAAGCGTTAACAAGAGTACAAGCGGAGTCAAGTAAATAGATAACATAGCAATGGTTTTAACTACCATTGTTGTATTTGCGTGTCGCGAAATGTTTTTTTCTTTGAAATAACTATTCACTCGGGATCTTAAAACTTTGTAAAACTCAGAATTAGTTGTGCCAGTAAATCGTATGTTTTGATGTTGCATGGTATCAATTTTAGTAAAGGTACTTCTATTCAATCGAACTTTTGTAAATTTAAGAGTTGTTTTTACATAATTCATAGTTAATAACACAACTAACTACGTTCTGTTCAATGAACGATAAATAAATAACGCCAACAGGAGACTAATCGCAACTAATTCAGGCAATGAAATAAAAAATGAAATTAGAATTAGACTTACCCAAAAACCTATTGAAACCCAGTAGTAATTGAATTTCGGGCTAAAGTTTTTTACCTCATCAATGGATTTTATTTTAATCGTTAACGTTTGGATATCCTGCTTCATTTTCATTTTTGAAGCAAAATAAAGCAGTGGTATAAGTAAAAACCCTTGCGGAATTCCCATATCCTCGTACATAAAAAAATCAACGACCTCCTTTCCAAATTGGATGGATGGGTTGGTAAGGAATAGAAACAGATGAATTAATGCTACTTCAATTAGCCAAAAAGTTATGAAAATAAAGAGTTTTTTATAATCTATGGTGCTTTCTTTCTTTTCAACCAAAAACGTAAATTTTCGAAAAGTTTCTATCTGAAAATAGGCTGCAAACAAGTTTTCAATTATATAAAATAGCAGAATAAAATAGAGAGACCAATTCCACAGAAAAAAGCCTAACAAGGGAATAACAAGTTCACCAAAAATTTGAATAACTAAAAGTCTCTTTTTATTCATTATTTCAATGCAGCTACACGATCTTTTGTTAGTTGATAATTTGGATTGTGTTTTAATGCTTTCGCATACGATTGGAGAGCGCGTGTTCGGTCATTTTTTTCTTCGTAACATGTCCCTATATTGTGCCAACCCTTCACAAATTCAGGTTGTATATCGGTTGCCATCTGATAATAGATAATCGCACTGTCTAATTGATTTTCAGCATGAAATTGCTTGATATAACCAATATTGAACCAGCCTAAGTGGTATTTATTATCTACCATCATCAATTTTCTATATTCACTAATGGCCTTATCATATTGATTGAGCATTTGTTCGCAATAGGCAACGCCATAGATTGCATCTGATAACTTTGGATTTAAAGCTACGGCGCTGCGGAATTTTTCAATGGCTATTTCAAATTTTTCATCTTCTGTGTATAGCTGTCCCAACCGCAAATAGGCTAATTCAAAATTAGGATCTTGTTGAATGGCTGTTTCATAAGATGAAATTGCTAAACTTCGCTTGTCTTGCATTAAAAAAACAGTTCCTTTCATAATGTAGGCGTCTCTGTATTTAGGATTTATTCGTAATGCCTCATCAACATATTGCAATGCGGTTTGAAAATCAGCAAAATAGGCAAACGTAGAGGCTAAGCCAACAAGTGCTTTTACATTCTTTGGTTGTTTTTTTACGATCACCTGATAATGACTTTGCGCACGCGATACATCTTCCACAGAACGGTCTGGATCGTTGGTCAGCACATCCGCATAAAGCATCCGCGTATCGATTCTAGTACTATCCAAGCGGAATGCCTTTGTTGCATCAGGTTTTGCCTTATCAAAAAACGCTTTGTTATATTTCAATAAAAACGAATCCAACATCAAACTCCCTCGTTTCACTAATAAATTCACGTCATTTGGATTTAACAGGAGTAAACTATCCAAATTTTTAGATGTCACCACTGGTTTTCCTTTATCTTCTTTACAAGCCAACAGCAAGAGAGAAAAAATGGCAGAGAAAATGAAAATAGTTTTGTTCATGTACATATAAATAGTAAAACAAAAATACCTCTTTTGTTTTGGTTACTAGTATTTCTGATTAAATTTGATGTATAATCTTGAACTAGATGAAGAAAAAATCATTTTTAATGTTACTGCTTTTCGTCCTTCTGATAACGGAAGATGTTTTATCTCAGGGGTGTTCTCAGTGTAAAATGTTAGCTGAACAAGGGGCGGAAATGGAAGAAGCTTCCTTTGGTACGTCCATAAATTCAGGGATTTTGTATTTAATGACAATCCCGTACCTCATTCTTTTATTCCTTTTTAGAGAGAAAATCATTGGGTTTTTTAAAGGATTAGCAAGAAAATAAGAATTCCATACATGAAGAAAGCCCCCCAGAATCTTTGGATTCCAGAGAGCCTCTCTACTTTTGCCTTTATGAATTATAATGAATTGATTTGCTTTTTGCTTTTAATTACATTAAACCCAACATTAAACCCAACATAGCCTCCACCTCTTTGTGAAGAATAAAAAATATTTACCGGTATGTTTAATGCGCCAGCGTTAAAAGTGCGACCAAAGGCAAAAACGAAAGAGGTATTCAGTTTAGTTGTTCCTCTTCTATCATAAAAAGATTTACTAAAATTGTAGCCTGAATTTCCAGAAACCTGTTCGGGAGTTGGGGCAACAAAATAACCCAACGTATTGTAGGCAGGATCGTTTCTATAATTATCATATGCGTAGGTAGACCAATCTTCTTCAGAAAAATAACGACCATCCGTTCCAAATTTATTCTCTCTATCAAAAAACCCATTGGATTCCTTTTTTAATCCAAATCCAGGTCCAAACGCAAATTCCCAGTTTCCCTTTCCAAAACGAAATCCATTCATGAAAATGAAAGATGGAATAAACTGTCCCTGCTCAAGACCAGAAACATTGAATACTCCCTCCACCAATGCAGAAAAGTTCTCGGTTCCAACATACTGCCCCTCTAATTGATAACCAATCATACTAACCAAAGGTTGAATTCCTAATCCCCCTTGATCCTCTGGTCTAGTCGCAAATTCATTGATAGAACCAACTAATCCTGCAACACCAATACGTGGGCCTGAATTATTTACTTTTCCAATATTATTAGAGGTTATCATCTCGTTTTTAAAAGAAAGGCGATCAAGTAAGACTTTATCAACGGGCAAACCATGCATTTCTTTTAATACTATTTCAATCATACGTTGCACTTCCACTTCTTGATTGTCAAATTCTCGCACAGCTGACATATAAATGGTTTTGTTTTTGACATCAATAATTTTCAAGGTAATAGCTATTTTGTTGCCTAATAAATCCAAACTTCCAGACATTACGTAATTTGTATTCAACCCTTCTCCCAATTTAATTAAACAGTTTTGTCCATAACATCCTTGAGTAAATTCAGGATTTGTTTTTAATACATCCGCCATGTCAAACTCATCATACACTTTGTACTTATCAAGTTTTATGAGCTCTAAGCGCATCATTTTAGCTGCCGATTCAGCTTTAACTGAAATTGCGGTAACGTTTGGATTAGCAACAGCAATTGTCGATTTGACTTCTGTTGTTTGAGCGGTAACATTTAGTGAGAACACTAATGCTAAAAAAAGTAGATTTTGTTTTTTCATTGTTATAAATTTTATACACAAAGATTGTTACAAAATCCGTTAGAAAACTAATCGAATTTCAAAAGGGAAGGATTGTTACTTGCGTAAATCGCAAATTTAGGGTGTTGGTTATATGAAATTAGAATTTATAAAACCAACTTACCATCGGTAAAGGAAAGGACACAAAATCTCCTGTTTCAATGGTAGCAACCCCTGCTAATGAAACTTGAAGTGCACGATTTTCTTTTGTTTGAAAACGCATTCCTGGCATAATTACGAACGCATTAGTGGTATAATCAGTCCCATATTTGAAAGAACCAAACATAGAATCAAAAATAAAGCTTGCTTTTGCACCAACTTTTGCAATTCCCGCAATTGAAATTATTGGCCCCTCGTATGGATCGTCCCATGCACTTAATAAATACCCATATCCAGCACTAAATGTTATATTGTTTTTGCGATCTCCATAAGTGAGATTTCCAAAATGTAATCCTCCCAGGCTACTAAAATTATTTAAATAACCAGATGTCCCTATTAATGTACCTATAGAAAAGTTTACCTTAGGATTATTTGAAGGAAACGTATATTTAGCTGCTATCGCCACTGGACTTGCTATCCAAGTTGACATTATTCCTATATTGAAATGATCCGTTACAGCAAAATGGACTTCGGGACCATATAAATTAACCATAGCGTAATTCTCCCCTTTTTTTATAGGTAAAGCATTAGTAGTAAAGGAATGCCTTGTGGTAAATGGCCCCTCACTATGAAATTCTCCCCTGACAATTGAATTTTTATCTTTAATTACGACAATACTATTTATTTCCGATTTTGGAATGAAAATTTTACCCAGTTTTTCTGTTACTATCAATATTTCTCTTCCGTCGTCAGACAATAACTTTCCTATATATTCGGACCCATCATTTTTTTTAAATAAATATAAATTAGTGTCCGCTTGGGTGGTTTG
>JBILYP010000048.1:0-16535 GCA_044377675.1 Crocinitomicaceae bacterium | reverse complement strand
TTAGTCTCCTCGGGCAAACAACCGTGAAAAGCATACACTTTTATTCCCGAAACAAAAATAAGCTGTTTCATTTTGCGGTTGAATCAATAAATTTCAATCCAGCATTCATCCGATCAATAACTTCTTGTTTTCCTAAAAATGAGGCTATATCGAACATTCCCGGCCCCATCCCTACTCCAGTTACTAATAAACGAAAAGGCAATAAAACTGCACCAATCCCAACACCTCTTGACTCTAAAAATGCTTTAAACGCAATTTCGATTTCAGCGGCATTAAATTCCTGGATTTTTTCTATTTCTTGCAACCAACCATTCATAAATTCAGTGGTCTCAGGTTTCCATTTTTTAGATATAATTTCTGCATCATATCCTTGTGGTCGTTCAACTAAATAATTCCCTTCAGATAAAATATCAGAAACAAAAGTTGCCCTTTCTTTCATTAATCGGCATATTTCCACTAATCTTTCTTGAGGCAATTCTGTTGGTAACAAACGTTCTAATTCTTGAGCTAATTCAACATCCGGAGTAGCTCTAAGGTATTGTTGTTGAAACCATTTTGTTTTATCTGGATCAAATTTAGCCCCCGCTTTAGAAACTCTATCCAAAGAAAATGCTTCTGCTAATTGTTCCAAACTAAAAATTTCTTGCGTCGTACCCGGGTTCCAGCCTAAAAAAGCAAGCATATTGATAAAAGCTTCAGGGTGATAACCTTTTTCGCGATAACCAGAATATAATTCTCCTTCAGCTGTATGCCAATCTAATGGAAACACAGGAAATCCAAGTCGATCACCATCTCTTTTTGACAATTTTCCATTTCCATCTGGCCGTAAAAGAAGCGGTAAATGAGCAAATTCAGGACAATCCCAACCAAATGCTTCGTACAATAAAAAATGTAATGGAGCAGAAGGAAGCCATTCTTCTCCGCGAATAACATGGCTGATTTTCATTAAATAATCATCTACGACATTCGCCAAATGATACGTTGGCATTCCATCACTTTTAAACAGAACTTTATCATCTAAATTGTTTGTATTTACGACAACCCATCCCCGAATAATATCATTCAAACGTACATCTCGGTTTCTAGGCATTTTCATTCGAATAACGTAGGGCTCGTTGGAATCAAGTAATCGCTTCACTTCATCAGCAGGTAATGTTAATGAATTCCGTAAAGTGGTACGTGTAATACTATTATATTGCCAATTAGGCATTCCCATTTGTTTCGCTTGTTCTCTCACATTTTCCAATTCTGAAGGCGTGTCAAATGCATAATAAGCCTTTTCGTCTTGAACTAATTGTTCTGCAAACGGTTTATAAAGTTCTTTTCGTTCTGACTGAACATAAGGTCCAAAATCACCACCAATTCCAGGTCCTTCAGTAGGCATGATTCCACACCATTTCATGGACTCCATAATATAATCTTGTGCACCAGGGACAAAACGTGTTTGATCTGTGTCTTCTATTCGTATGATAAATGTTCCGTTATTTTTCTTAGCGAATAAATAATTATATAATGCCGTTCGAACTCCCCCCATGTGAAGTGGGCCAGTTGGTGAAGGAGCAAATCGAACGCGAACAGGTAAAGCCATGATATATATTTTTCGGCAAAGATAGTAGAATTGGTAAAAAAGATGTGAGAATAACCAAGTCTATATTATAATTATTTGATTTTTTTAGACTTCAAAATTAACTTAGAACACTTGACAATCAAATTATTCGAGTTATAAACTATCAATTTGATTTTTTATTTCTATTTTTGCAAACTTGAAATATACAATTATGCTAGAAAATTTTTCATTAGATACAGTAAAAAGCAAATTTAAGAACGACTCACGTTTTAAATATGCAACTATTATATTAGGAGTATTGCTTCTACTTATTGTTGGTGGGTTAGCCTATTACCAGTTTATTTGGAAGGCAAAGAATGATGATTCTAAAAATGCATATTGGAAAGGGTTGAACTATGCCGAAAAAGATTCAACTAACTTGGCTATAACCGAATTAACAAAAGTTAAAAAGAAATATGATGGCTATATTGGTGGAGAGATTGCTCAATTTGTTCTAGCACGTCAATTCATGGCTAAGGGAGAGTTTAAAAAAGCGATTAAGGAATTGGAGGGAGTTAAATTAGATGACTCTTTTCTTACTGCGATGCGACTTGGTTTAATGGCTGACTGTCAATCTGAATTGAAAGATTACAAAAAAGCAACTGAAACATATCTTGAAGCTTCGGAAACAAATGTAAATGATTACACTACACCGATGTATTTATTCAAAGCAGGCATTCATTCTGAAAAATTGAATGATTTCAAAAAGGCAACTGAACTTTATACAAAAATCAGAGATGAGTATCCTGCTTATGCTGGTCAAAAAACAATTGACAAGTATATTGCAAGAGCGTCAGGAAAAGTTGTGAAATAACAACTCCATGGCTACTGAAAATCGAAATCTTTCCTATTTTACTCCGGAAGAGATACCAAACGGAGAAAATTTTAACGTTGGGATTGTTATTTCAGAATGGAATTCTGAAATAACTTTAAATCTATTAAAAGGAGCAGAGCAAGCACTTCTTGAAGCCGGTGTTCAATTAAAAAACATAACCAAACTATTTGTACCGGGTACTTTTGAGTTAGCCCTTGGTGCACAGCAATTATTTGAAAATACTTCTGTTGATGCTGTGATTGCGATTGGGGTAGTTATTCAAGGAGAAACAAGGCACTTTGATTTTGTGTGTGACGGCGCCACAAAAGGTATTATGGATGTAAGTTTAAAATATAATAAGCACATTTCGTTTTGTGTTTTAACTGATTTAAACATACAACAATCGATTGATCGATCAGGTGGAAAACATGGAAACAAAGGCATTGAATGCGCAATTGCTTGTTTGAAAATGATTGATCTTCAAAAAAAACTTTCTAATTAAACATATCAATGACTTTAATAAAATCTATCTCCGGAATTAGAGGTACAATTGGTGGAGCGCCTGGTGATGGTCTAACTCCTGTTGATGCAGTAAAATTTGCAGCAGCATATGGCACCTGGTTGAAATTGAAATCTCCCAATGAAAAATTACGTGTAGTTATTGGCCGAGATGCTCGATTATCTGGCGACATGATTAATCAGCTAGTTTGTTCTACTTTGTGTGGTTTGGGAATTGATATCATTGACCTAGGATTATCCACCACACCAACCGTTGAAATTGCCGTTCCTATTGAAAAAGCACAAGGAGGAATAATTCTCACGGCAAGTCACAATCCGAAACAATGGAATGCACTGAAGTTGTTAAACGAAAAAGGTGAGTTTATTTCTGGTCAAGAAGGAGAAACATTACTTTCCATTGCTGAAAAAGAAGATTTCAACTTTGCCGATGTAGATTCAATTGGTACTTGGAGAAAAGATGATTCATACTTACAAAAACATATTGACTTAATTCTGAATCTACCACTGGTAAATAAGGATGCAATTGCTGAAGCCAATTTTTCAGTAGTTGTTGATGCTGTAAATTCTACAGGTGGGATTTTTATACCTGCGCTGTTAAAAGCCTTAGGTGTTACCGCTATTACTGAATTATATTGTGAACCAACAGGTCATTTCCCTCATAATCCTGAACCTTTACCAGAACACTTAACTGAACTTTCAAAATCGGTAAAAGAAAATCAAGCCGACTTTGGGATTTCAATAGATCCCGATGTGGATAGATTGGCATTGGTGTGTGAAGATGGTAGTATGTTTGGTGAAGAATATACCTTAGTTGCTGTTGGTGACTATGTGCTAAAACACACTCCTGGAAATACAGTTTCCAATATGTCATCTACCCGTGCATTGCGAGATGTAACTGAAAAATGGGGACAAACATATACTGCTTCTGCCGTAGGCGAAGTGAATGTTGTTGTTAAAATGAAAGAAACAAATGCTGTAATTGGAGGAGAAGGAAATGGTGGAATAATTTATCCGGAATTGCATTACGGCAGAGACGCTTTAGTTGGAATAGCACTTTTCTTAAGCCATTTAGCCGAAAAAAAATGTTTAGTTAGTGATTTAAGAGACTCTTATCCGAAATATACTATTTCAAAAAATAAAATAGAACTAACACCTGCCATTGATGTAGATAATATTCTAGTTGAAATGAGTAAAAAGTACCAAGACTTTGATGTGGATACCGTGGATGGCGTAAAAATATATTTCGATCAAGAATGGGTGCACCTGCGTAAGAGTAACACAGAACCAATCATTCGTATTTACTCAGAAAGTGTAAATAAAGAAAAGGCGCAACAATTAGCTGCGAAAATAATACAAGAGATTAAAAATCTTATCGTTTAATTCGTTTTTAATTCATCAATTTTTTGAAGGACATCATCTAAACCTTCTTTAAATTTCTCGAAATCCTCTTTGTATAAAAAGATTTTGTGCTTCTGATAATTTTCATAACCATCTTCACTTGTCACTTTTTTACTTTCTGTAACTGTGATGTACAGATCATTGCTTTTGGTGGATTTAACATCAAAAAAATAAGTACGCTTGCCAGCTCTTACCGCTTTTGAATAAATCTCATTGTTTTGATCATTTGACATATACTCAATTTTAATCTACAATTTAGTAGTTGTTTTTACTTTTCAAGTAAAAGACGATTAAATCTGTGTAATAGTTTCTTCACACATCTTTAATATTTTTCTCACCTCTTCCAATGTTGGTGCCTCAGCATAATTCCGAAGAACTGGTTCCGTGCCTGAAGGACGAATCATTAACCAACGTTGATCATCGAAAAAGTACTTGAACCCATCTGTTGTTTGAAGTTCCTTCACTTGGTATTCACCAAAATGTGTGTATTTATTTTGGGTGCAATTTTCAATGATTTTATTCTTCAGTTCTTCCGTAATATGCAAGTCATTTCGTTCAAATTTAAACTCCCCTACTAACTCATACACCTCTGCAATCAATTCATCCAGGGATTTACCGGATTTAGCCATGAATTCCCAAATAATCAATCCCATCCAAATCCCATCACGTTCCGGAATGTGACCTTTTACTGCAATTCCACCCGATTCTTCACCACCTAATAATACATCTTCTTGTACCATGATTGAAGCGATTTCCTTGAATCCAATTTTAGTTATTCGTTGCTCTAAATTATAGATCTTACACAATTTATCCACACGCGGAGTAACACTAAATGCAGTGGCGACCATTCCTTTAACGTGTTTATATTTAACTAAATAATGGATCAATAATAGGATAATGTGGTGAGAGTCAATAAACTCCCCTTTCCCATTATACAAACCTATTCTATCAGCATCCCCATCTGTTGCCAAAGCACAATCAACATTACCTTTTAGCTTAATATATTCCTCCAGTTCTTTCAGATTTTTAGCAATTGGTTCAGGTGCTTGCCCTTTAAATGAAGGATTATAGTCACAATGTAATAACTCAACCTCGGGTAGTATTTTTTTAATCACGTTTTGTCCAGCGCCATACATGGCATCATACACCAATTTCAACCCCGAATGACGAATAGCGTGTAAATCAAAATTTGCCTTAACGTGATTAATATACATTGTTTCTAGGTCAATAATTTCAAGCATTCCTTTTGACTGCTCCACTAATAAGTCTATGTTTTTATACACAACAGTTGTTTCATCAGGAATTGAATCTTCTATTTCTTGTATATACTCAGGTTGTAATGGTCCACCAAAATCAGCTTTGACCTTATATCCGTTATAAGATGGAGGATTATGACTTGCAGTCAAAATAATACCAATTCTACACCCATAATTTTTAGTCCCTAATGAAAGCATTGGAGTTGAAATAAATCCTTTGTTCATGTACACTTTAATTCCTTGAGAAAGGAAAACCCTTGCTGCGGTTTCCATAAATAATTCTCCAGCAAATCGACAATCATGTCCAATCGTTATTTTTGGTTCAACCGATTGATTTAATAGCCATTTTCCGGTAGCCTCAGCCACTCGCGCCACATTTTCAACTGTAAAATCCTGTGCTATTATCGCTCTCCAACCGTCTGTTCCGAATTTAATCTTTTCTGCCATTTCTTTTGATATTATTTAGTAGTTAAGTAGACCTTTTTCAATTTCCAATAAGTAACGTTGAATCGTATTTTCAAGTCCCAAATATAGTGAATCCGAGATCAATGCATGACCAATAGACACTTCATCAATAAAGGGAATTTTATGAATTAAATAGGATAAATTATCTAAACTCAAGTCATGTCCTGCATTTACCCCTAATTCTAATTCATAAGCTTTTTGTGCTGTCAATATGAAATCATTAACGGCTAATTCCTTGTTTTTAGTATAATTTTCAGCAAATGGTCCCGTGTATAATTCAATCCGATCCGCTCCTATTTCCTTGACCATTTCCAATTGATGAATTTCAGTCCCCAAAAATAATGAAGTTCTAACTCCCATGTCTTGTAATTGTGCAATAATTTTTTGTAAAAAATTTTTATTTTCAATAACATTCCAACCAGCATTTGAGGTCAAAACTCCAGGAGGATCAGGAACCAAAGTAGCTTGTTGAGGCTGGATATCCTTAATTATTTTCATAAATCGTTCATCTGGAAATCCTTCAATGTTAAATTCAGTTGTAACAACATCCTTTAATTCATAGACATCCCGAAGTGTTATATGCCTTTCATCTGGCCTTGGATGAACGGTTATTCCTTGAGCCCCAAAGCGTTCACAGTCAATCGCAACTTGAACCACATTGGGCGTAACTCCACCCCTCGCATTTCTGATTGTTGCAATTTTATTAATATTAACACTAAGTTTTGTCATTTTTCGCCTTAATTTTGCTTTGTCAAAAGTACAAACTTCATTTTTAAATTAGTACTTTGGTCACAATTTATGAGAGCAATTGATTTAATCACAGAAGAAATACCTCCTTTAGTTCATACAGACAGTGGAGAAAAGGCAATTAATTGGATGGATGAATTCAAAGTTTCACATTTGCCGGTATTAAAAAACGGGAACTTTGTTGGTGTTGTGTCTGAAGCAGATATATTAGATAGATTGGATGAATCTGAAACTCTCGATCGATTATTTGATCATTTACCGCGTCCATTTGTTTTCGATCACGTGCACATCTACGAAGTTCTTTATAGAATGTCCGAATTCAAATTAAGCATTATGCCTATTTTGGACGAACAAGAAAATTATTTAGGCTGTACTAGCGTTCATGTTTTAATCAATTCTTTAGCTTCAACCGGAGGAATTAAAGAGCCAGGGGGGATAATCGTACTTGAGATGAACTCTATCGATTATTCACTGGCACAAATTGCCCGAATAGTGGAAGGTGAAAATGCCAAAATACTAAGTTCTTACATTTTTAGTTCAACCGATTCAACCCGTATTGAAGTAACGTTAAAAATCAATCAAAGTGATTTAACTCGAATCATTAGATCGTTTGAGCGGTATGAAATTGAAATAAAAGCTACGTTTCAAAAAGGCATGCATGAAGATGATGTACTTTGGCGTTATGATGCATTGATGAACTATTTGAAATTTTAACTATGCGAGTAGCGATTTACGGCAAAAAAATCACCAAACAAACCATTCCAACTTTTCTGGATGTCTTCGCCTTTTTGGAAGGTCTTGGATGGAGCATCGTACTGGAAAAGGAACTTAAAGAAGTCTTAATTTTAAAGGCTGGATTGACAAAAAAATATGATACTTTTTCCACTCACCTTGATTTCTATAGCGGCATAGACTTAACGTTAAGCATTGGTGGAGATGGAACTTTTATTAAAACAGTTAGTTATATTCGAAATTCGGGCGTTCCAATTATGGGTATAAACACTGGTAGACTCGGTTTCTTATCGAATATTTCCAAAGATCAAATCGAAGAAACCTTAACCAAAGTGAAAAATAAGGAGTATGAATATCAAAAACGCTCCTTGCTACGGGTATATACAGAAGAAGACTTGTTTGGAGAGGATAATTTTGCCCTCAATGAATTAACCATCCATAAAAAAGATACTTCATCCATGATTACGGTTCACGCCTCCCTTGACAATAAATATTTAAATTCTTATTGGGCGGACGGACTTATTATTGCTACACCAACTGGATCTACAGCCTATAGTTTAAGTTGCGGTGGGCCAATCATTACACCAGGTTGTCAAGTTCACATTCTCACACCAATTGCACCCCATAATCTTAATGTGAGACCAATGGTTGTGCCAGATCATTTACCCATTGAACTGAGTGTGGAAGGCAGAGACAGAAAGTCATTATTGAGTCTTGATGGAAATTCAAAAAGCATAAAACAAGGAGAAAAGGTGATTGTAAAAAAAGCCGAGTTTATGATTAACGTTGTTCGTTTTGAAAACAATAATTTCCTAGATACCATTCGTAACAAAATGCTTTGGGGCATTGATACACGGAATTAAATCCACTCTTTTTTATATTCATTCGCTGTTTAAATTATATCCTCATTAGGTTATAAACAAATCCTATTTAGAAAGAAATAGGCACAGGCTTTTTTCTAAATGATATATTAAATATATTCGTTACAAATAAAGAATATGTTTCGAAATAAACCAAAGTCATTAGTAATTCTTGGAGTTTTAACAATTATAAATACTTCGTTAGCCATTCTAAGTGGCCTTACTAGTTTGATAAGTGGACCTCCAAGTGCTGAACAAATAAAGAAAGAAAATTTAGAGATGGCAAAGACTATTGTAGATTTTAGACAACTCGATCCGCCACCGGAAGTAATGGAGTTAATAGAGAAAATCCAACAAATAAGTACCGCCGTTAATGACAACTTCTTGTTTTTCACAGGGATTTCTACACTTTTTTCAATGATCGGATTTGCGAGCGTAATATTAATGTTGAGAAAAGAAATCTATGGTTTTCACGCCTATATAGTCTATAGTATACTTTCTTCCATCTCCATTTATTTTATATTATCTCCTTCGGAAGTTCCAACACCATTAATCGTTGTAAACTTACTTTTTTCCGGATTATTTATATACCTCTACTCACGAAATTTAAAGTGGATAAAGGATGAAACCGAACCAACCAATCATTTTGAATAATGAGTACAACATTAATCATTAGCGTTCTAGTTTGCTATTTTTTAGTTCTTATTGGTATTTCCATCCTAACATCTAGAAAAGCAACAAGTGATACTTTTTTTACGGGAGATAGACAAAGCCCCTGGTATTTAGTTGCCTTTGGAATGATTGGCGCTTCCCTTTCGGGAGTTACATTTATTTCTGTTCCCGGCAAGGTGATTAATGATGGGATGGCCTATTTTCAAGTCGTTTTGGGTTACGTTTTAGGATATCTTGTTATCGCTCAACTTTTAATGCCACTATACTACCGATTAAATGTGACGTCCATTTATGAGTATTTAGAAAAACGATTAGGCTTAATTAGTTATAAAACGGGAGCTGCTTTTTTTATTCTATCGAGGACCTTAGGATCAGCAATTCGTTTATACTTAGCAACAATCGTATTACAACTTTTTCTGTTTGAAGGACTTGGCGTACCTTATTGGGCAACTGCCTGTATAACTATACTATTAATTTGGGTGTACACTTTCAAAGGCGGTATAAAAACAATTGTTTATACAGATACTTTTCAAACATTTTTTTTGGTGAGCTCCGTAATCATATGTACGGTTATCGTAGCTCAAACCCTGAATGTAGATTTTGTTGGTTTATGGAATAAAATATCAGCAACTAAAACATCAACGGGTCATTCTTTATCACGTATTTTTGTTTTAGATGATTCCAATGCGAAAAATTATTTCTTCAAGCATTTTTTTGGAGGAATGTTTCTTGCAATTGCAATGACAGGGCTTGACCAAGACTTAATGCAAAAAAATCTTACTTGCAAAAACATAAAAGAAGCGCAAAAAAACATGTATTCTTTTACTGTAGTATTAGTTGCAACAAATTTTCTATTTCTTATTTTAGGAGGCGCACTTTATGTTTATGCAGCAACAAAAGGCGTTGACCTTCCGTTAAAAACGGACCACACATTCCCTACTTTGGCTTTGACAGAATTTGGAACTTTAGCAGGAATCTTTTTCTTACTAGGGATTACCGCTTCATCCTATGCTTCCGCAGATAGTGCTTTAGCCGCATTAACCACCGGATTTTGCATTGATTTTCTAAATTTTAAAAAGAAAGAAGAAAAAAGCAAAAAAAGAACTATGTTATTTGTTCATATTGGATTTTCGGTACTATTTCTTATCATCATACTAGGTACAAATTGGTACATCGAAAAAAATCCTAAAACGGACATCATTGATATGATACTCACCTTGGCTTCATACACTTACGGTCCACTAATTGGTTTGTTTGCATTTGGGATTTTCACAAAACGTAATACATTAAATCTAGCCGTACCTTTTATTTGTATCTTCATTCCTGTAATTTGTTACGTTACAGATAAAAATTCGGTTCAATGGTTCAATGGTTATAAATTCGGATACGAAATGCTTATTATCAATGGCCTACTCACATTTTTAGCGCTCTATATCGGCTCTTTTTTTACCCATAAATTAACTTTATCTCATGAGAATTAATTTAAATGACAATGGTTTTCATTTACGCTTTGCTCCTTTAACATTAACAAGGCCTTTAGGGAATTTACGAATAGGGATTTTTACAAATGATGAGCGCTGGAAAAAATTAATAGAATCATTCGATCCAACAATCAAAACTGAAATAGGATTCACAACCGAAGAATATCTTCAAGGGAAATTTAAGAAACAAATAGGTGCTATTGAGGTTAATGCTGCCATAATTCCAAATGAGGAAATTGTAGCTACATTATTTCAATTAGAAGAAGGAAATTCGCTTTATACTAATGAAACATGGATAGCGACAGTTGGGACAGAAACTCTTAGAATTAACTATACTGGAAATGAACCCATTTTAATCGAACAACGATGGGATATTTATCAAAAAAATGAACTGGTACTTAAGCAGGATTTTGAGCTAGTTACGGCTGGTAGAAAATCACAACCATTATCAAAAACCAACACGTTGATTGGTGATAAAAAAGATATTTTCCTTGAAGAAGGAGCAGTCGTTGAAGCTAGCATTCTTAATACAAACGCGGGACCGATATACATTGGAAAACACTCCGAAATTATGGAAGGATCTATCGTTCGTGGTCCTTTAGCAATGTGTGAGTATAGTGCGTTAAAACTTGGAGCAAAAGTATATGGTGCATCAACACTTGGTCCACACTGCAAAGTTGGAGGTGAAATAAACAATGTAGTTTTTCAAGCATTTTCAAATAAAGGACACGATGGTTTTTTAGGTAATTCAATTATTGGAGAATGGTGCAATTTAGGAGCAGATACGAATACTTCTAATTTAAAAAATAATTACGGTAACGTTTCCACCTATTCGTATGAAGAAAATAAAGAAGTCCAAACCAATTTACAATTTATGGGGCTTTGCATGGGTGATCATTCCAAATGTGGCATAAACACGATGTTCAATACCGCTACAGTTGTTGGAGTTTCATGCAATGTATTTGGAGCTGATTTCCCGTCTAAATTCATCCCTTCATTTTCTTGGGGTGGTGGCAATGGTTTTGAATCTTTTAAATTCAATAAAGCCATTGAATACGCAAATAATATGATGAACCGAAGAGGTATTGCTCTTTCTCACGAAGAAATAGAGATTCTACAATTTATAGAAAATAAGAAATAAACTAATTGTTCATTTCATCGAAAGTTTATTTATCCTAAGTTTACCTGTTTTTTTCAAGACAGAATTACCTGTTTTTCTTATTGGCATATTGCTTGTTATTTAAAGCCTGACATAAATTAAAAGCGTATTTTTAAGCCCTTTATTAATCTTTGTAAAAAATTACTGACAAATAGACAGTAATTCGGTGCACAATAGAACAAGACAAATTATGAGTGAATTATTCAATAATACCTTATTAAGTTTTCATACTGAAATGGACAGTGACGCAGAATTTATACCACTCATTACAGCGGAAGAAGAGGAAGATATGAACAGTCAGGTTTTCCCGAACGAGCTAGCAATTTTACCGCTTAGAAACAATGTACTCTTCCCGGGAGTTGTAATTCCTATTACAGTAGGCAGAGATCGTTCTATCAAATTAGTGAATGAAGCTAATAAAGGGAATAAAATCATTGGGGTTGTATCTCAAAAAAACCAAGATGAAGAATCTCCTGAATTTGATGACCTCCACAAGACGGGAACAGTTGCTCAAATAGTTCGTCTATTACGTATGCCAGATGGAAGCACAACTCTTATAATTCAAGGGAAGCGTCGTTTTGAAATGTTAGAATTAACACAAACAGATCCGTATATCAAGGCCAAAGTGCGTGTTTTTAAGGAAACTCCCTTTGATAAAAAAAGTAAGGAATTAAATGTAATGATCAAAACAGTCAAAGATTTGGCTCAACAGATCATCAATGAAAGTCCAAACATACCTTCTGAGGCCTCATTTGCTTTAAAAAACATAGATTCACCCACTTTTCTAATCAATTTTATTTCATCTAATATGAACGCCGATGTTTCCAAAAAACAGGAAATGTTGGAAGAAATTGACATGAAAAAAAGAGTGATGATGGTTCTAGAACACCTAACAATGGAAGTTCAAATGCTCGAAATGCGCAATGAAATTCAAAGTAGGGTTAAAAAAGATTTGGATCGTCAACAAAGAGAATATTTTCTTCATCAACAAATGCGAACCATTCAAGATGAATTAGGAGATAATCCTCAAGAACAAGATGTACGTGAATTGCAAGAAAAAGCAATGGATAAAAAATGGAATTCAGAAATTGAAACATTATTCCATAAAGAACTAGGCAAATTACAACGTATGAATCCACAGGGAGCAGAGTATACTGTGCAGTTGAATTACCTTGACTTATTATTGGAACTTCCGTGGGGAGATTATTCAAAAGATAACCTTGATCTAAATCGGGCAAAAAAAATATTGGAACGCGACCATTATGGGTTAGAAAAAGTAAAGGAACGTATTCTGGAATACCTCGCTGTTCTCAAATTAAAGGGCAACATGAAATCTCCAATTTTATGTTTTTATGGCCCTCCTGGTGTTGGTAAAACTTCATTAGGAAAATCAATTGCCGAAGCGCTTGGGAGAAAATATGTTAGAATGTCCTTGGGGGGATTACATGATGAATCTGAAATTAGAGGACATAGAAAAACATATATCGGTGCAATGCCCGGAAGAATCATTCAGCACCTTAAAAAAGCAACAAAGGCAAATCCAGTATTTGTACTTGATGAAATCGACAAATTAGGAAGAAGTAACCATGGAGATCCTTCTTCTGCTTTACTAGAAGTGCTTGACCCTGAGCAAAATAGTGCGTTTTACGATAACTATGTTGAAACCGAATTCGATTTATCACGAGTTATGTTCATTGCCACGGCAAATAATCTTTCAACTATTCAGGGCCCTTTGCGCGATCGTATGGAGATTATAGAAGTAAATGGTTATACAATTGAAGAAAAATTAGAAATTGCCAAGCGACATTTATTACCTAAACAAATTCAAGAACATGGAATTACTAAAAAAGTAATTTCAATAGATAAAAAGGTAATAAGTAAGGTAATCGAAGAATACACCAATGAATCTGGTGTTCGTGGACTAGATAAATTGGTTGCAAAGATTGTTAGAAATCGCGCGCGCCAAATTGCAATGGATGAAAAATACGAAGTTAAAATCAGTGAGGAAGATCTTTTTACCATATTAGGAGCAGGAAGACCTAGAACTAAATACGACTCAAATGAAGTAGCTGGCGTTGTTACTGGTTTAGCTTGGACAAGTGTTGGAGGAGATATATTATTTATTGAATCATCTATAACAAAAGGAAAAGGAAAACTTACGCTTACTGGTAATTTAGGGGATGTAATGAAAGAATCAGCTGTAATTGCTCTCGAATTCCTCAAAGCACATAGTGATTGGCTGGAATTACCTCAGGAAATCTTCGATCACTACAATATTCATATTCACGTTCCAGAAGGAGCAACACCTAAAGATGGTCCAAGTGCTGGAATAACCATGTTAACATCTTTAGCATCCTTATTTACACAAAGAAAAGTGAAATCACACCTAGCAATGACAGGGGAGATTACTTTGCGTGGTGATGTATTACCAGTTGGAGGAATAAAAGAAAAGATTTTAGCTGCTAAACGAGCCAACATTAAAGAAATTATTCTTTGTGACAAAAACCGACATGACATTGAGGAAATCCCTGCTACGTATTTAAAAGGACTTACTTTTCATTATGTATCTAAAATGAAGGAAGTTTTAGAAATTGCTTTAAGTAAAGAAAAAGTTAAAAATCCAGTTCTAGTCGAAATGCCAAGTAAAAAAGCAGAGTAATATGCGATATAATTTATCAGAAATAACGGAATTAATACGTAATCGAAGAACAATTTATCCAGAGCAATTTTCTGAAAGGAAGGTCCATCGTGAACAAATTGAATTAATATTAAACAATGCACAGTGGGCTCCAACGCATGGAAATACTCAACCTTGGAGATTTGTAGTTTTTACCGATGAGGGTAGAGTAAAATTAAGTGACTTTTTATCAAAGACCTATTTAGAAATAATACCGACTGAAAAACAAAATGATGCTAAGTTAGCAAAAATGATTCGGAGACCTCTTTTATCTTCAGCAATAATTGCTATCTGTATGCATCGACAAGAGGAAGAAAAAATTGAAGAAATAGAAGAGATTGAAGCTGTAGCTTGCGCTGTGCAAAACATACATTTAACTTGCACCGCATATGGAATTGGAGGGTTTTGGTCAACCCCTAAATTGGTTTATCATTCAAAAATGAATGAATTTTTAGGCTTAACTGAAAAAGACAAATGTCTTGGTTTATTTTATCTTGGCTACC
Organism: Crocinitomicaceae bacterium; assembly: GCA_044377675.1. Classification (GTDB taxonomy): domain Bacteria; phylum Bacteroidota; class Bacteroidia; order Flavobacteriales_D; family Crocinitomicaceae; genus UBA952. Next base: position 1,646 of record JBILYP010000048.1, on the reverse strand, counting down.
CATCAATAGTATGGCCGGAATCACATCGAAGACCCTTGGAATACAATTCAAGTTGGATAAATACTTAATACGTTAAAATTATAAACTATATTTGTTCCACCGGGGATGTAGCTCAGTTGGCTAGAGCGCTTGACTGGCAGTCAAGAGGTCGTCGGTTCGAGCCCGATCTTCTCCACTAAGTCCTGCGAAAGCAGGATTTTTTGATTAAAAAAAGATTTTCTCAATTCTAATCAATTTTACCCAGTTGGGGTTCATTGCCGTTTTTCTAAAATTAAAAGTCCCATTACTCGTTTGTAACAGGACTTCTACTTGGATAACTAACTAAACTAATCCTTAAAAATTGTTTTAACTATATCTATTACTTATTTACTACTAATGTTTCTATGGCAATAACTATTTCACCTGACATAAATGAAATCTCATATGTTCCATTAACCAATCCATTCAAATGAAGAGATGTAGCATCCATTACTGGAATCGCTGGCATCACTTGTCCGTTCGATGAATTAATTTGAATCGTCGTGATCGCATAATCAGACCAAGACAAAGTGGCGAAACCTGGTTTCATTTCATTAACTACAACCGATACTTTTTTAGGATCTTTCGGATCTTCGTTGTGAGCAAAAGTGAAAGAAGCCGAAGCTAACATCATCACTACTAAAGCGAATTTTACGGTGGATTGTGCGATTGATTTCATAATATCTTTTTTTACGTGTTGTTTTCTGAGACAAAGATTGTTCAGTTCAATCGATAACCAACAAAAAAAATTGATTCGCTTAGTAAATTACTTAAACCTACATACTATCTACTACGTAGTTCCCTTATTGGCCTACGTATAAGTACGTGGAAAAATGAAATATTGATTCTCTTGTCAATAATAATGACTTTTAAAGAATTTGCAATTAAAAATAAGTATCTGAAGGAAACTTAACCAAAAGTTAGGTATGAAATCATGATTAATGCGATACAAACTAATTTTAAATAATTGAGAACAACAACAGATCAACGTTCCTATAATGCAACAAACACACTCGCAAAAAAAATGAGAGAAACAAAAAAACCCTGACATTCTTTCGAATAATCAGGGTTTTAAAAATCGGCATCGACTTACTCTCCCACCCTTAATAGGGCAGTACCATCAGCGCAAGCAGGCTTAACTTCTCTGTTCGGAATGGGAAGAGGTGGACCGTGCTGCTATAGACACCCAAAGTTGTTGATTTTATTCCATGTCTTAGAACACAGAAAAGAAATCTAATTTCTTTTGGATTGATATATCGGATGATTGAAGTAGTAATAAATAGTTGAATCTAGAGATGTAAGTCTACGGGTAATTAGTACTACTCGACTTTGACATTACTGTCTTTACATCTGTAGCCTATCAACGTGGTAGTCTTCCACGGCCCTTAAAAGAAATCTCATCTTGAGGCGAGTTTCGTGCTTAGATGCTTTCAGCGCTTATCTCATCCGAACATAGCTACCCTGCGATGCAGCTGGCGCCACAACAGGTACACCAGAGGTTCGTCCACCCCGGTCCTCTCGTACTAGAGGCAGGTCCTCTCAAATTTCTAACGCCCACAACAGATAGGGACCGAACTGTCTCACGACGTTCTGAACCCAGCTCGCGTGCCACTTTAATGGGCGAACAG
>JBILYP010000047.1:0-17289 GCA_044377675.1 Crocinitomicaceae bacterium | reverse complement strand
TAACAATGTTGGAACCACAATTGGACCAGTTATTGTTTCTTTTGCCATTTTTGGAGGATTAGGCTCAAGTGATACAACGTTAAATTTAGAAGCGGTACAAACCCCTTATTTAATTCTAGGAGCAGCCTTTATCCTTGCAGCGATTGTTTTCAAATTATCAAATGTGCCTGATAAATTAGAGTCCAGTTCTGGAACAGGTACGGGGAATATTCTTGCCTCTTTGAAATACCCTCAAGTTTATTTAGGAATGATTGCCATTTTTCTCTATGTCGGTGTAGAAGTTGCAACTGCCAGTAATCTACCAGAATTCATGAAACAAAAGTTAGGCACCAATGAAAATCAAGTTGCACCCTATGTTTCCTTATTTTGGGCAAGTTTAATGATAGGAAGATGGACAAGTGCTGCGGGAGTTTTCACTTTAAGTAAGAACTTAAAATCAATTTTGGGTATCGTATTGCCATTCGTTGCATTTGGTATTTTCTTGCTAGTAAATTGGATTGCAGGAAATGATCTTGCTGTTTTTTACCCATACCTTGGGGTGGTTGTTTTATTAATTATCGCGGATAAAATAAGCCAAGGAAATCCAGTTAAACAATTAATTCTCTACTCTTTTTTAGCCATTATTGCACTAATTATTGGAATTTTTGCAAGTGGTATGATTAGTGTTTTTGCATTTATCTCGGTAGGTTTATTTTGTAGCACATTATGGCCTTGTATTTTTACTCTGGGCATTGCTGGAATGGAAGAAAAAACAAACACGGCTTCCAGTTTATTAATTATGATGATTATGGGCGGTGGTTTTATATCAGCTATTCAGGGAGCTTTGGCTGATGAATCAATGTTAGGAATTCAACAATCGTATTGGGTAGGCGTATTTTGTTTTGCTTACCTCGCATTTTTTGCTTGGAAGGTAAGTTCTGATCTCAAAAAACAAGGAATTAAGAACTTTTCAATGGACGAGATAAATCATTAACTCCATTTCCTTTTTTATATGTATAACATTGACTTTTCGTCATTTTTTTGTTACGCTTTTTCTGTGGATTGTATCGTTTTTGGTTTCTCACAAGGAGAAATAAAAGCGCTTTTAATTAAACGTTCCCTAAAACCGTATGAAAACTATTGGGCTGTGCCCGGCGAACTTGTTTATCCTGATGAGGATTTACCGCAGGCGGCAGAACGAATACTTTTTGAACTTACTGGATTAAAAGACATTCAATTATCTCATTCACAAACGTTTGGCAAACCGAATAGACATCCCCAGGGGCGTGTAATAACCATTGCTTATTCCGCATTAATTCGAATTGAAGATTTTGAAGTAAAAGCCTCTTCTTGGGCTGAGGAAATCAATTGGGTGTCTCTCAAAAATTTGCCTGAACTTGCTTTTGATCATAATTTCATTTTATCCTCAACATATGAAGTTTTCAAACAAAAGCTTAAACGTGAACTAACTTATTTTGATTTACTATCAGAAAGATTCACACCCCATGAAATGCAGCAACTTTCTGAATTTGCATTGAATATCGAAATGGATCAGTTTGAGATACAAACTTAAGCTATTCGATAATGCTTTTGAAAAACGTTCTACAATTAGCATTTCCAAACGAACGAATACAATTTATCAACTCATGTTATTGAATGTTCAAATTGCCATGAAGCGGAATGTTCTGAAATTAACCAAAACAAACCTCTAATTTATCCCATTCCTAGTAGAAATTTTATGTTTATATCGTCCTATCAATAAGAATTATTTATTTCTGATTTGTATAGAAACATATTGTTAAATACTATTGAATTTAGAAAAAAAATAACTGTTAGTTATTTACCTGTTGGAATTCTTTCTTGTATGCAGGAACTTATAAAGCAAAGTTTATTAATGAGTAAAAAAAACGTTGTGGTTAACCGAAATTGGATTGAAGTCTAAAAAAACCAATACTTATTGTAGTTTGTAAAATAATTAAGTATTTTTACAAAAATTATCTTGCGTATGAAGCAGTTATTATGTTTGATTTTCCTGGTTATTGGAGCAAATCTTTATAGTCAAAGAACCATTAATGGAATTGTAAAAAATGAAAGAAATGAGGGGCTACCTTTTGTTTCAGTTGTTATTAAAGGAACTAATAAAGGGACTAAAACCAATGATAATGGAGAATATTTACTTGTTGTTCCGGATTCAAATGGGGTAATACTACGATACTCTTTTATTGGTTATGAAACACAAGAAATTTCAATCGAAAAAAAATTATTAATCAATGTTGTTCTACAAGAATCCGTTTCTTTGGACGAGGTGGTTGTAGTTGGTTATGGGACATCGACTAAGAAAGAGCTCACCGGTGCAACATCAAAGGTAGGAGGAGAAGATATTGAAAAAATGAATCTCTCCAGAATGGATCAAGCACTTCAAGGGCAGGTTTCAGGAGTTACTATTTCAACAAACTCTGGATCTCCAGGTGGGGCTTCAAATATACGTATTAGAGGTTTATCAACCTTTGGAGATAATGATCCGTTAATTTTAGTTGATGGTGTAGTTTATGACTCAGAAGGGCTGAATGCATTAAATCCTTCAGATATAAAATCGATTAATATTCTTAAGGATGCTACTGCGGGGATTTATGGTGTACGAGCGGCAAATGGGGTAATTCTTGTTGAAACAAAACAAGGAAGATTGAATTCTAAACCAAAAATTGAATTTAATAGCTATTACGGTATTCAACAGACAAGCAGAAAATTAGATTTATTGAATGCTAGTGAATATGCCATAATAAAAAATGAGATGTTTGCCTTTGGTGGACAAACCATGCCTTTTAATAATACATCATTAGGAGAAGGAACGAATTGGCAAGACTCAGTGTTTAAAAGTGCTCCTGTTAAAAGCCATAACCTCACTATGAGTGGCGGAACTGGAAATACAAAATATTCTTTAGGAGTGGGTTATTTTGCACAAGATGGAATTGTTGGTGGACCAAAATCTCATTTTTCTAGGTATAATGCTCGAGTTAATATAAGCACCGAGTTAAGTAAAAAACTTAAACTCAATTCTGTTTTTCTTTATTCAAATGATTTTAGAAACACGCTTCCTGAAAATGGTATCGGATCTGTGCTATACAACACTATTAATGCGTTTCCCAATGAACCGATTAGAAATACGAATGGAACGTATACTTATTTAGATGAGGTAAGCGACATTTTAAATCCGATTGCGCAAATTGAGAACCAATATAATTGGAATTATGCGGATAAATTTGTTGGGAAAGAAGAACTAATTTATGAGATAAATGATAAATTAAGCTTTACAAATCGCTACAATTACAACTATGCTCAGGTAAAAAGTAAAACGTTTTCGCCTTTGGTATGGTATGGCCCAGGAAAATATGCCAATACTGCGTTGAATTCTAGTCTAGAATCTCCACTTGTTGAAATTGCACCTGATGTTTTCTTAGAAAGGGGCGCCTCAGTGAACGAAGAACGTGCTGGGTATACGGATCAAACGTATGAGAGTTTTATTAATTACGATCAATCACTTGATTCAAACCATCGTATAAAAGGAACATTTGGAGTTTCCATTTTTCAAAGACACGGAGAAGCACTAGGTGGCACGGCTTTTAATATTCCCAATAACTCAGTTGAATATGCTGATATTTCTGCCAATTTAGCAGCTGGTGGGTTATTAAACAACGTATATTCTTGGGAATTTACAGAACGTTTGGTTTCGGCATTTATCCGCGGTGAATATTCTTATAAAAGCAAGTATTTAATTTCTGCAATCATTCGTCGCGATGGGTCAAGTAAATTTGGACCGAATAATCGATACGGATTTTTCCCGACGATTTCAGGAGCTTGGTTACTCTCAGATGAGTCTTTTTACAAAATAAAATGTATCAATTACTGGAAGTTTAGAGTGAGTTATGGGGTATCTGGCAATGATCAAATTCCAAACTTTTCTTATCGAGCACTTCTCAATGGTGAAGGAGTTTATGTATTTGATGATGTGTTGACACAGGGAGTAGCAATTGGAAGACCATCCAATCCAGACTTAAAATGGGAAACAACGAGCCAATTAAATGTAGGGATGGATTTAACAATTTGGGAAAAATTAAACTTGACAACAAATTATTTTGTTAAAAACACCCGAGACTTATTATTTCAACCTGAAGTTACAGCTATACTTGGCTCATATGGTCCAGGTGGTTACCCTCCCATTATTAATGCCGGAGATGTTTCAAATAAAGGAGTGGAATTAGAACTTTCTTTTCAAAGCAATCCAAAAAAGAAATTTAATACCAATATTGGATTTAATATTTCTAGAATTTTAAATAAAGTAACGAGTGTTCCAGAAGGGGTTGATTATATTCCAGGGGCAGCATTTAGTGTTGGAGGTGATGTTGCAACTCGTTTTCAGGAAGGGTATGCAATAGGATATTTTTTCGGATATGAAACTGCCGGAATTTACCAAACTCAAGAAGAAATTGACGCTTCTGGAATTACGCAAGAAGGAGCACAACCGGGAGATTTAATTTTTGTTGATCAAAATGGAGATGGCACCATAAGTTTTGGTGATGACTCCGATAAAACTTATCTTGGTTCACCAATTCCTGACTTCACTTGGGGTTTCAATTTAAATTTACGATTCTCAGGATTTGATTTGTCGGCAAATATATTTTCTGCGATTGGCAATGAAATTATTCGCAATTATGAAAGACAACAACCATATGCCAATCAACTAAGTTATGTAATCGATCGTTGGGTTGGTCCTGGAACTTCGAACGAGAATCCACGCCTAACAACAGGCGAAACTAGAAACAATGTATTTTCATCCTATTTTGTTGAAGACGGTTCATTTATTCGGTTGAAAAATATTCAATTGGGTTATACTTTTCCGAAAACTTGGTTGAAAAAAGCTCAAATTGAATCATTGAGAATATATGTTGCTGGAAATAATTTATTGACATTAACAAAATATATGGGTTATGATCCCGATTTAGGATCTGCTAATGCCTTGAGTGCCGGGGTTGATTATGGGATGTATCCGCAAGCGAAAACAATAATGGGTGGAATTCAAATTACTTTTTAATCATGAAAAAGCAAACAATATTATTTCTTGTAGCAATTGTAGTTCTTTTTACTGCGTGTAAAAAATACTTAAATGTAGATCCTCCTTATGCACAAGATGCCGAAAATTATTTTAAAACACCAGACGATTTTGAAAGAGCCTTGACCGGAGCTTACGATTTACTTCAAGGTTCATTTGTAGCTCTTTGGATTGGAGAAATTGCATCAGACAATTCAATTGCTGGAGGTGAAAGCGTGAACGACTCTCAAGGACTTCATCAAATTGACAACATGACACATGGCGGAGTGAACACTGAATTAAGAAACCTTATGAGGTGGAATTATACGGGAATTACGCGTGTAAATTATATTATGGAAAATAAAAATAATATTGATTTTACAGGAAAAGAACAAATTCTGGCTGAGGCTAAATTCTTACGTGCATTTTATTATTTTGAACTCGTTAAAGTTTTTGGTGATGTGCCCCTAATTGTGGATAAAAGAATTGGAATTGAGGAAGCTAGACAACTACCTCGCTCTTCAAAAAGTGAAGTGTATGCTCAAATTGAATCTGACTTAACTGATGCCGCATCCGTACTAAGTCCAGTTGCTAGTCAAAAAGGTAGAGCCACAAAAGGAGCTGCACAAGCTCTTCTTGGGAAAGTTTATCTATATCAAAACAAATTTACTGAAGCGGCTTCCATTTTTGACGAAGTTAGAAATAGTGGCTTGTATAGTTTAATTGCGGATTATAGCCAATTATTTACTGTAAGCAACGAAAATAATTCAGAAACGGTTTTTGATATTCAATATACCGGACTTGAAGGTGGAAGTTATGGTTGCTTAATTTGTTTAGAAGGCAACGCTGCCCCTGGTTTTCAAGGAATAAGACAATACAATGGCCCTGTTTATGGCGATGGCAACAGCTACAACTTGCCTACTCAAGAATTGTATAATGCCTTTTCACAAATTGACCCAAGAAGAGGACACACCATTTTGGATATAGATGCATTTATTGCAGCACAACCAGATCCAGGGTCTATCACTTATGCCATTGGAGCAGGTGGACATACAGGATACTACAACAATAAATACATTAAACGTCAAGGAGAAATTGGATTGCCCGATAATGATTTAACAAGTCCGGTTAATTATCGTGTGATACGTTATGCTGATGTTCTATTAATGGCAGCTGAGGCACATTACAAAACAGGTAATACATTGTTAGCACAGCAACTCGTAAATCAAATTAGGGTAAGAGCAGGAATACCTGGAATTTCTGTTCAATCGATTAACGATATTTATAAAGAACGAAGATTGGAACTTTCGGGTGAGGGACATCGCTTTTTTGATTTAGTAAGAACCGGTCAAGCAGAACAATACATTCCGGGTTTTGTTTCTGGTAAGCATGAATTGTTTCCAATTCCTCAAGTAGAAATAGATTTAGCTGGTGGTAACTGGCAACAAAATTCAGGTTATTAAAAATTTATTATGAAAGTACTATTATCCATTTTCAGTCTGATTATTCTAATCTCTTGTCACAAAAATCCGCAACTTGGTACTGCGCCATCACAACAAGACGCCAATTTTACTTATGCACCTAGTGATACAAATGCCAATGTAATTGTTTTAACAGCAAATAACCCTGACATATTATGCATGTGGGATTTCGGAAACGGTATCAAAAAACAAGGTAATACAGTTGTTACCTCCTACCCTTATGCAGGTACTTATACGATTAAATTAACCGTGTTTAATAAGGGAGGAAGTAAAAGTAGCACACAAGATGTTGTCATTTCACAAGATGATTTGAGTCTATTGAATAATCCCTTTTATACTAAATTAACCGGGGGAGCTTCTGGACCAGGCTACAAAATTTGGCATGTTGATTCTGTAAGTTCTGGCCATTTAGGGGTGGGTCCAGATCCTGAAAGTCCACTTGGATCAGTTCCTGAGTGGTGGGCTGCTGGTGCAAACGAGAAACCTGGATGCGGCATGTATGACGATCGATATATATTTTACTTAAATGGGTTCAAATTTGACATGGTCAATCACGGGGACACATATATTCATAATTCTTTGGCTGGACAATTCCCTGGGTCATTTCAAAACTTGGGAGATTTCACAGCACCATATACAGATCAACTTCAAGGATCGTGGTTGTTAACGGAAGGAGATCAGACAAGTATTTCATTATCAACTAATTCGTTCCTTGGATTTTATACCGGTGTTAATGAATATAGAATTCTGGACGTGACGGATTCTACTATGCATCTTCAATATAAGCATCATGCAGGTGGATTATTATGGTATTTAAAACTTTCAGTAGAATAATTAAATTATGAAAACAGCAACCTTATTTTTAAGTAGTTTAGGATTTGTTTTTATTGGACTAAGTGCCTGTAAAAAAAAAGACCCTCAACCTGATTTACTTTTACCGACAAACCTACAAACAACAATCACCCATGTTTCCGGTAATGTTCAGATAGCTGCTACAGCATCAAATTCAAATTTCTTTACGTTTACTTTTTATAATAATGGAGATTCGACGGTTATTGAATCACAAAGTGGAAATGCAAGTTATGTTTTTCAACAAAGTGGGGTATATCTAATTAAATCAAAAGCACATACTACTCCAAATTCTTACATTGAAAAAATAGATCAAGTTACAATTTTTGTGGATTCTAGTTCAACAGGCATTCCTAGTACGGGATATAGTACACCACTAAACTATGCCGGAATGACTTTAGCTTGGAACGATGAATTTGAAGGCACAACGCTCTCATCAGATTGGACTTACGACATTGGAACGGGCTCTTGGGGCTGGGGAAATAATGAATTGCAATATTACACGAACCAGAATGTACAGGTGGCAGATGGATTATTGAAAATCACTGCTAAGTCTGAAACATTTAATACCCAAGACTATACCTCTACCCGACTAAAAACTCAAGGTATAAAATCATGGAAATATGGAAGAATTGATGTTCGTGCAGCCTTACCTTATGGAAAAGGAATTTGGCCGGCTATCTGGATGTTAGGTGATAATATAACTACCCAAAGTTGGCCAGCTTGTGGGGAAATAGACATCATGGAAATGATTGGTGGAGAAGGTGTAAATGATCGCACCGCTCATGGAACAGCACATTGGAGCGCTAATGGAACACATGCTCAATATGGATCAAGCACCAGTTTAAGTTCGGGAAAACTCGCTGATGAATTCCATGTGTATTCAATCGTTTGGAATCAAAATTCGATTACGTGGATGATGGATGATGTTGTTTATAATACTTTAGATATAACACCAGCTGAATTAAGTGAATTTCAACAAAAATTCTTTCTTATTATTAATGTCGCTGTTGGAGGTAATTGGCCTGGAAATCCAGATGCTACAACTGTTTTCCCTCAAACACTGTATGTAGATTATGTAAGAGTTTTTCAATAATTTTACAAGATAACATTCATTATTGATAAATCCCTTGGTTAAACATGAACTATAAAATAGAATTTGATAAATTTTTCTCCTATTCGTTCTCATTAGATTGCTTGATTTTCGGCTTTAAAAATGGAGAGATTAATTTACTTTTAATTAAAAGAAATATGGATCCTTATCTCGGTGATTGGGCCATACCTGGTGATTTAGTTTATCCCGATGAAGATTTAGATGATGCCGGAAAGAGAATTTTACACGATCTTACAAATCTCGACAACATTCAACTACATCAGTCACAAACATTTGGCAAACCTGATAGACATCCGCAAGGGCGCGTAATAACATGCGCTTATTTTGCGTTAACCAAAATGGATGAAGTGAATGCTATTGCTTCATCATGGGCAAATGATGTTAAATGGATCCCAGTTCATGAAGTTAAAAAATTAGCTTTTGACCATAATCAAATTTTGGTATCCACTTTTGAAACGTTAAAAACAAAACTATCAAATGAGCCACTTTGTTTTGATTTATTACCTGATAAATTTACCCTTAACGAATTACAACAATTGTATGAATATGCGTTTAAAACAGATTTGAATAAAGCTAATTTCAGAAAAAAAATAAAACATATTCCTTTTATCTCCCATGACGAAAAACAAATGAATGTTAAACATCGTCCGGCAAAATTATTTTCTTTTGATAATAAAAGGTATACAGAAATGGTTGAAAATCAAGAGTATTCATTTAAAATGTAAAAAATGAATAAATTATTTTTTACTTATTGTAAAAAATACTATTTTTATCAAAAAATTACTAAACTATGAAAAAAATTTACTTGTTCTCTGCCTTTACATTCATGATGATGAATGTATTTGCACAAATTGAAGGTACCTGGAGGCTTGCTCCAAATGCGGGTGCTTTGGCTGTTGGTCCAAATCAAGGAGATGGATCGTGGTATTCAAGTTCAATGTCTGATGTTGTGACTCGATCATGCTTGTTTGATGATTCAATTACGTTTGATGCTAGTGGTGCAATGACGCATTTTATGGATGGTTCAACTTGGGTAGAAACATGGCAGGATTTAATTCCGGCTGGATGTCGTACACCTGTTGCACCGCATGACGGAAGTACAAATGCCCCTTTCACTTATTCTTACAACTCAGGAACCGGAGAATTAACTGTAAATGGTATCGGAGCTCATTTAGGATTAGCTAAAGTAACAAATACTGAAGAACTAGCGAGCCCAAGTGCAGCACCTTCAAGTATCACTTATTTAGTCTCATTTTCAACTAATACTGATACTATGAATGTTGACATTAATTTTGGTCCTGGTTGGTGGCACTATACTTATGTGAAAACAAGTATTTGGGTAATGTCTAATCCAAATGTGACCTTTAAAGTAAATATGTCCAATTATACGAGTCCAATTTCCTCCGGAGTTTATGTGAATGGATCTTTTAACGGTTGGTGTGGAAATTGTAATCCAATGACGGATTTGGGAAATGGTATTTGGCAAACAACTTTACCAATTCCTGCAGGTAATATCGAATATAAATTTACCGTAGACGGTTGGGATGATCAAGAAATGTTTACGGGAACTGAATCATGTATTGATCCAATAGCAGATGGAAATAATAATAGATATTTGCAATTCACATCAGATATAACATTGCCTTCAGTATGCTTCGGCAGTTGTGATCCATGTCTCACTGTTTCACCAGAATTAGTCGGAACTTGGAAATTGAAATCTAATGCTGGTTCTTTGGGTGTAGGGCCTGATCAAGGAAATGTTACTTGGTGGTCAAATACTTTAGCTGATGTCTCAACAAGATCTTGTATTTTCGATGATTCAATAAAATTTGAAGCAAACGGATCAATGACTCATTATATGGATGGAAGTACTTGGTTAGAAGAATGGCAAGGTGCTAGTGTGAACGGTAACTGTGGTGTGCCTGTTGCCCCACATGATGGTACTACAAATTCTCCATATACTTACAGCTACAATAATGCAACTGGTGAATTAACTACTATTGGCGTTGGTGCTCATATTGGATTATCAAAAGTGAATAATACAGGAGAGTTGTCTAATCCAGCAAATGCACCTTCTTCGATAACTTACCAAATTGCCCTTTCTAATAGCAACAATACACTCACCGCAGATATTAATTTTGGAACAGGATGGTGGAGATTCATCTATGAGAAAACACAAATAGTTCAATTACCAGATCCAATTGTTACTTTCCGAGTAGATATGGCTGATTACACAGCTACAATTGGAACAGGAGTATTCTTGAACGGTAATTTCAATGGATGGTGTGGAACGTGTAACCCGATGACTAATACTTCAGGTTCAGTTTGGGAGGTGGCGGTTCCACTTTCATCAGGGCCAATTGAATATAAATTCACTGTTGACGGATGGAATGACCAGGAAAACTTTGTTGGAGGAGAATCTTGTGTTGATACAAATAATGATGAGTTCTTTAATCGTTATTATGTTGTTTCAGCTGATGCTACGTTGCCGGTAGTTTGTTTCGCAAGTTGTTCAGCATGTCCAGGAAGCGGAATAGAGGAAACAGAACTAGGTGTTGTTGTAATGCCAAATCCAGCAAAAGATATAGTGAAAATCTCTGCAAAATCTACAATTTCATCAATTGAAATTAATTCTATGGCAGGTCAGCTTATTTCAAAACAACTGGTTCAATCAACTAACGCTGAAATTAACGTGAGCAATTTAAAAAGCGGAACGTATTTCATTAAAGTAAATGCTGAAAACAACTCAGGCATTTACAAATTGATAATAGAATAACCTACTATTACGATAGAAGAAAAGGAAGAGTGATCTTCCTTTTCTTTTTTATACCAAATTCATTCAAATTATATGAGGTCTTTCATTTTTACCCTAGGGATACTTTCATTTTGTATTAATGTTTTTAGTCAAAATGATAAAGCACTGCTTAAAAAAGCAAAACAACTTTCTTTGAAACTTACAATTGAAGAAAAGATTGCACAAACATGCCAAGTCACCCTAGATGCAATTTTAAAAACGGATGCTAAAGGAGCTATTGTTTTACCCATCGAAATTGATGAAAAAAAACTTAATTTATCGATTGAAAAACAAGCTATTGGGTCTATCTTAAATGTTAGTTCACATACCTTGGATCGGGAAACATGGAACAAAATTCTCACTCAAATTCATGCTCCATTTCGACAAGGAAAAACAAAAACACCTGTTATTTATGGAGTTGATGCCATACATGGAGCAAATTACGTAGTTGGTGGCACTCTTTTCCCACAGGAAATTGGTTTAGCGGCAACTTGGAATCCTTCTTTGGCCAATAAAATGGGTGAAATTACCGCATATGAAACGCGTGCTTCAGGTGTTCCTTGGAATTTTTCACCGGTTCTTGATTTAGGAAGACAACCATTGTGGTCTCGGTTTTTTGAAACACTTGGGGAAGATCCTGTTTTGGCATCCCAAATGGGCGCAGAAATGGTTCGAGGATATCAGGGAAACAATCCCGCAGAATCTACGCGAGTAGCGGCATGTATGAAACACTTTGTTGGGTATAGTTTACCGCGATCGGGACGCGATCGAACTCCAGCTTGGATCCCTGAAAGACAAATGAAGGAATTGTATTTGCCTTCTTTCAAAGCTGCGGTTGATGCAGGAGCCTTAACCGTTATGATCAATTCGGGCGACGTTAATGGTATTCCAGGACACACGAATAAAAAATTAATAACTAAAACACTGAAAGAAAACTGGGAATTTAAAGGCTTTGCCGTTTCTGATTGGGAAGATATCCGCATGCTACATAGTGTTCATAAGGTAGCAAGTAGTCAAAAAGAAGCAATTATCATGGCAATTAATGCCGGACTAGACATGAGCATGGTTCCATACAATGGTCCGCATGAAGAATATCTGAAACTTTTTAAAGAAGCGGTGGATGAAAAGAAAATTTCAATGAAAAGATTAGATGATGCTGCAACTAGAATCATTTACGTTAAACTCAAATTAGGCCTTTACGAAAAACAATTTGAGCCTTGGCAGTCATTTACAAAATTTGCTTCAGCTGAATTTAAAAATGCGGCTAAAAATGCTGCAGCTGAATCAATTACACTTCTTAAAAACGAAAACAATACGTTACCATTAACTAAAAATGAAAAGATTTTATTAGTTGGGAAAGCAGCAAATAATTTAATTTTCCAAAATGGCGCTTGGACACATACTTGGCAGGGAATTGATACGAGCTTTAATACTAAAGGAGCTTTGAATTTGCACCAAGCATTAAAAACCAAACTTGGAGCTAACCTTACATTCATGGATGGCTATGATCTGTCACTAAAAGAGGGTTGGGAAACTTGTGAATTGATAAACAAAGATCAGGTGCTTTCGGCAAGTAAAAGCGCAGATAAAATTATTGTTTGCTTGGGAGAAATGCCTGGAACAGAAAAACCGGGTGATATCCAGTCACTCAATTTGTGTGAAGAGCAACAAGCCTTAGTAAAAATGCTTCAAGAAACAGGAAAACCAGTGATTTTAGTTTTTATGTTTGGTAAACCACATATTGTTCGGGAGCTAGAACCAAAAAGTGCGGCCATTTTACATGCTTATTTACCGGGAGATTATGGCAGCGAAGCACTTACTGAAATATTGCTTGGTGAGGTCAATCCAAGTGGAAAACTACCTTTTACGTATCCTCGATACGACGGGGTAATTGAGTACTACGATTATGTGAATTCCGAGACTAAGACAAACAAAACAGATGGATTACCCATACATCCACAGTGGACCTTTGGTCATGGGTTGAGCTACACGAATTTTTCCTATTCTGATTTAACTGTAAAATCTATTCCAAGCGATAAGGGGAATGAGTTTGAAGCAACTGTGATTGTAAAAAACGTGGGACAAAAAACAGGAAAAGAGGTCGTACAATGGTATCTAACAGATGATTTTGCAAGCGTTGCTCCCGCAAATAAAAGACTGAAAGGATTTGAGAAAATTAACTTAGAACTAGGTGAATCAACAAAAGTTATTTTTAAGTTTAACAATAAAGATTTGAGATTTTATGGCAAAAATGATGAATGGGTCGTTGAGCCTGGTACATTTAAAATAGCATGTGGCAATCAAATTTCTTCCTTTGAAATTAAATAATTGCTTCTTTTACTAGTGACACTCATTTCTTTTTTCAAAATTTGTAGGATAAGATAAATTTAATATCCCGCATGGAAAAATTACGAAATTATGTCAATGGAAAATACATTGAACCACTTTCAAATCAATACATTGACAACTTTGAGCCCGCAACAGGTAAAGTTTACTCATTGATTCCAAATTCGAACGAAGAGGATGTACAATTAGCCGTTGAAGCAGCTGACTTAGCTTTCCCAATTTGGTCAGGGATGTCTCTGGAGGAACGAAGTGCTATTTTAGTCAAAGTTTCCGAAGGAATTGAACGAAGAATGGATGAATTTGTGTCCGCTGAATCAAAAGATAACGGCAAACCAATTTCGTTGGCCAGATCTGTCGATATTCCGCGTGCGGTATCCAATTTTCACTTTTTTGCTACGGCCATTCTACATTTTTCATCTGAATCTCATTACATGGAAGGCGTTGGCGTAAATTATACCACCCGAAAGCCAATTGGAATAGTAGGTTGTATTTCTCCATGGAATTTGCCACTTTACCTTTTTTCGTGGAAGATTGCTCCGGCTTTGGCAGCTGGAAATTGCGTGATAGCAAAACCGTCCGAAATCACTCCCTATACCGCTTATTTGCTTGGAGAAGTTTGTACAGAAGCTGGAATGCCTCCGGGAGTATTAAATATCTTACACGGCTTGGGTTCAACGGTTGGTGATGCAATTGTGAAACATCCAAAAATTAAAGCGATTTCATTTACAGGTGGCACTGCGACTGGCGAATACATTGCCCGAACCGCTGCTCCAATGTTCAAGAAACTGTCCTTAGAATTAGGAGGTAAGAATCCAAATATCATCTTTGCAGATTGTGATTTTGACACGATGGTAAGTACAACAGTTCGATCTTCTTTCGCAAATCAAGGTCAAATTTGTTTGTGCGGGTCAAGAATATTTGTTGAACGTCCGCTGTATGAAAAATTTAAAACAGCATTCGTTGAAAAGGTTTCCAATAGTTTAGTTTCTTACCCAACCAATCCTAAAACTCATTTGGGAGCTGTAGTTTCCAAATCGCACATGGAAAAGGTGCTTTCCTATATTGAATTGGCAAAAACGGAAGGTGGAACGGTTCTCACTGGTGGGACACAAGTTAAGATGGAGGCTCCGTACGAAAATGGATATTACCTTCGGCCAACTGTAATTGAAGGTTTATCCTATGATTGTCGCACCAATCAAGAAGAGATTTTTGGTCCAGTTGTTACCATAACCCCTTTTGATACAGAAGAAGAAGTTTTGATGATGGCTAATTCGACCAAATATGGATTGGCTGGTACGATTTGGACCAACGATTTGAAACGAGCGCATCGCGTCGCAGATAATTTGCAATCCGGAATTGTTTGGGTCAACTCATGGTTGGTTCGTGACTTACGAACGCCATTTGGAGGGGTTAAAGCTTCAGGAGTTGGCAGAGAAGGTGGCTGGGAAGCTTTGCGTTTCTTTACAGAAGCTAAAAATGTATTCATTAAATACGAATAAATGAAAAAACTTTTGTTGCTCATATTTCTCTTTCGTTTCGTTGAGCTTCAGGCTCAGCTTGATTTAAAGGAAATAATGAAAGGACACGAATTTGTAGGGTATTTACCAGAAAACCACTATTGGAATGTGGATGGAACTCATATATTATTTGACTGGAATCCAACAGCTGAGCCAGGAAATTCTTTGTTTGCTTATTCGATAAAGGATAAGAAAACGGAAAAAGTCGATCCAAAAAATGTTCCTATTCAAATTCCTTTTGATCGGAATCAGCAGTTGTTTGTTACTGTTTATCATGCGCTAGGAGGAACCCTTTATTCGTATAATACGAAAACAAAAGCATTGCGAATTATTTATCAATCAGAAGAATATATTTCCGGTGTTGAACGATTAACTGACCCGAATTTAGTTTCTTTTAGACAAGGAAACAATTTATTTTTATTCAATTCCAATGAGGGATCTATAAGGCAGTTAACGAATATACACTCAGGAAAAGAGAAGCCAAAATCAATCGACACCTCCTTTTTAACGAACCAACAAGATGAACTTTTTCAATGTGTAAGAGATCAAAAGAACAGAAAAGATTGGCGCGAGAAAAAAAATCAACCGTTATTTTCTTTTCCCAAAAAATGGTATTTCGGAGAAGGGAGCCTAGTTGATATTCAATCAAACCCAAGCAATCAATACATTGCTGTTCGAATCTCAATTGAGCCCGAAACAAAGGGAACACAAGTAGAGGATTACGTAACATCGAGTGGCTATTCTAAGTCTATTCAAGCTCGAGCTAAGGTTTCAAATGAAGAGCCAACGATGAAATTAGCAATCATGAATCGGGTAAAGGATACTGTTCAATGGGTAAATTTGGAATCATTTCCCACAATAAATAAAGCAGGGAAAATGCGCGACATTTTTATTCATTCTTTGCGATTTTCCGAAAATTCCTCACAAGCATTATTAGATGTCAGGAGCTCCGACAACAAAGACCGTTGGATTGGTCTTCTTGATTTATTTACGCTATCACTAAAATTAATTGATCATCAACAAGATACTGCATGGATCGGGGGACCTGGTATTTCTTCTTGGAATATGGAAGAAGGGGTTTTGGATTGGTTAGAGGATGGAAAAACCTGTTACTTTCAATCAGAGGAATCTGGATTTTCTCATTTGTATGTGTATGATTTGGAAGCCAATAAAAAAGAAGCGTTGACCAGTGGAATTTTCGAAATACATGGTGTACTATTAGCCAAAGACCAACAGCATTTTTACCTATCAGCAAACAAAACGCGCCCAGGAAATCGAGATTATTTCAAGTATGAAATTGCTACAAAATCGTGGATTCCATTATTGACAGATGTTGGATATCATGATGCGGCTCTCTCTCCGGATGAAAAACAAATGGCAATTCGTTATTCATCTTCTACAAGTCCTTGGGAATTATATCTTGCGCCAACATTGATGAATGTTCCAATTAAAACCCAATTAACGTATTCAACGACTGAAAAATTTAAGCAATATCAATGGAAAAATCCTGAGGTAATCGAATTGAAAGGATCGGATAATAAAAGTTTTTATGCCCGATACTATGAACCTCGAAAAGAAGTGAAAAATGGTGCAGCGGTTATGTTTGTTCATGGTGCAGGCTATTTGCAAAATGCTCACTATTATTGGAGTAACTACTTCCGTGAATACATGTTTCACAACCTTTTAGTTGATTTGGGGTATACCGTAATCGATGTGGATTATCGTGCCAGCGAGGGATATGGCCGCGATTATAGAACTGCGATTTACCGGCACATGGGAGGGCGTGATTTGGAAGATTTTATCGATGCAAAAAAATGGTTGGTAGAACAAAAACAAATTGATTCAGCGCGTATTGGCATTTATGGAGGCTCGTACGGTGGATTTATCACATTAATGGGTTTGTTAACCAAGCCTGGAGAATTTGCGTGTGGCGCAGCCTTGCGTTCCGTGACGGATTGGGCACATTACAACCATGAATACACCAGTAATATTTTAAATTATCCAGAAACGGATCCACAAGCTTATCACCGAAGTTCGCCTATTTATTTTGCTGGTAACTTACAAGATCCTTTGCTGATTCTTCATGGAATGGTAGATGATAATGTTCAGTTTCAAGACGTAGT
>JBILYP010000023.1:0-53290 GCA_044377675.1 Crocinitomicaceae bacterium | reverse complement strand
CTTTACTCCAACACAAGGAGCAGGAATATGTGCCACAACGGCAAATATGCCTATCGTTGTAAATCCAAACACTACTCCATTATTTACGCAACTTGGACCATATTGTCAAGGATCAACTCCTGATGCTTTTCCTACTACTTCCAATAATGGAATAGCTGGTTCTTGGTCACCAACAACGATTAGTACCGCTTCACCAGGTTCAACACCATACACCTTTACACCGACATCTGCTGCGCCAGCAACTTGCGCTACAATTGCAAATATGTCGATAAGTGTTACCACACTTCCTTTGGCAACTATTGCAGGTGGAGGAGTAACGGTTTGTGAGAATGGAGGACAACCAAACGTTACATTCACTGGTTCAAACTCAACTCCGCCATATACTTTTACGTACAATATTAATGGTGGTGTAAACCAAACAATTACTACCTCAGGAACTAGTTCTACTGTTACATTACCTGCACCGACGTCAACAACAGGTGCCTTTACCTATACGCTAACGAGTGTAGCAGTAGGTAGTTGTTCAAATCCAATTTCAAACAATAATGCAGCAACCATAACAGTTAGTCCGAACATAACTCCAACATTCAATCAAGTTGGTCCTTATTGTAATGGACAAAGTATTCCAGCTCTACCTAACACTTCAACAAATAGTATATCTGGAACTTGGGCCCCTACAGCTTTAAATAATATTGCTATTTCTAGTGCGGTAACAACAAATTATACCTTTACTCCAACTTCTGGACCTGGAATATGTGCCACAACGGCAAATATGCCTATCGTTGTAAATCCAAACACTACTCCATTATTTACGCAACTTGGACCATATTGTCAAGGATCAACTCCTGATGCTTTTCCTACTACTTCCAATAATGGAATAGCTGGTTCTTGGTCACCAACAACGATTAGTACCGCTTCACCAGGTTCAACACCATACACCTTTACACCGACATCTGCTGCGCCAGCAACGTGCGCTACAATTGCAAATATGTCGATAGCAGTGACAATACTTCCAATGGCGACAATCGGGGGTTCAACTTCATTATGTCAAAATTCAACACCCCCTTCTATTACATTTACGGGATCAAATTCAGCACCACCTTACTCATTTACATATAACATTAATGGTGGGGCAAATCAAACAATAACCTCTTCGAATCTAAGTTCTACTGTTACGATTCCTGTGCCTACGTCTAATCCAGGAATTTATACATTTAATTTAATTTCAGTAACAGTTGGAAACTGTTCAAACCCAATTAATACAAATAACACAGCAACAATAACTGTTTTTGAAAATCCAACTATTGTAATGCCAGATCAAACAATTTGTGGTGGTAATCCAATTACAATAAATCCCAACGTCACCCCCATTGGTGGACAATATTTATGGACAGGTCCGCTTGTTAATAATTTAACCAGTAATTCAATTACTGTAAGTCCAACTAATAATTCATCTTATTCATTAAATTATACGTTGAACGGTTGTTCGACAAATCAGTCTGTTACAATTAATGTCATTCAAAATCCAGCAGCTTCTGTAAGTCCTCAAACTATTTGTTTTGGAGATACAGTTGTACTTGTTGCTGGGCCAAATGGTGCTAGCTATTCATGGACAGGGAATAACATTATAGGACCAACTAATCTGCAACAAATTCAAGTAAATCCTAGCTCAACAACAACGTATACCGTTACAACACAAATAGGCGGTTGTGCCACATCTTCAACTACAGCTCTAGTTACCGTAAACCCTATACCAACTGTTGATGCTGCACCAGAAACACAAAGTATTTGTAATGGAGAAATAGCAACAATTAGTTCTACCGTAAATCCGGGTGGAGGAACTTATCAATGGCAAGGAAGTACGGTGAATGGTCAATCAACAGCTACCATTTCTGTAAATCCCGTTTTAGTTAATCCCACTGCAACGGAGACTTTTCAATACATTTTAACTTACTCAATAAATGGTTGTACCGGAGTTAAAGATACGGTAGAGGTTGAGGTAAAACCTAAACCTGTTATTTCTGTTAATGATTTAATTATTTGTAGCGGAATTTCTGATACAATTGAGGCAAATCCAAATATTCTTGGTGGAACATATTATTGGTCAACGGGATTGACAGGAAATACTGATACACTATTAATTGTATCCCCACCGGCAAATCCAATTGATCAAATAACTAATTATTATTACGATGCTTGGTATATCTTAAATGGTTGTAGCAGTGATACGGTGGTTTCTCATGTTACCGTCAATCCAATACCTACAATTACTGTAAATGACGCTGCAATTTGCGCTGGAAATTCTGCAACACTTACAGCAAATCCATCTTCAACAGGTGGTACTTTTGTTTGGACTGGGCCTACAATTACAGGCTCGCCTCTTACAACTCAGTCAATTACTGTTTCTCCTGCATTAGCGGATCCTGTCTTAAGTCAAAACTTTGTTTATAACGTTGCTTATACCGATTTAGGTTGTACTAGTTTATCCGTACCTGCAAATGTCACCGTAAACCCAACTCCTTTAATTCAACCAATTAATGAGATTATTTGTAGCGGTGGTTCATTTGACACGATTCCTAATCCAGCAGCTCTCGGTAATATTATTCCGGCGGGCACAACGTACACCTGGACTTATGCTAATAATCCGGATATTTTAAATGAGGCAAATAATTCAATTTCAAGTACAACAATTTCTGGAGGACCGTTGACGAGTAATGTGAATGTTTCAACTGCAGTAAACTACACCGTAACTCCAACATCTGGAACCGCTGGAAATTGTGTTGGCACACCTTTTAATCTCAATGTGACCATTACCGCAACGCCAACAATTGCCAATAAAATAGATGCTATTTGTAGTGGATCGTTTCCAGTAGTAAGTTTTATTCCAACAGATGTTGTTCCACCTGGAACGCAATATTCTTGGGAAATATTATTTGACAATCCGTTGATTTCGGGTCAATTCAATCAAACAACGTTTGTAGGGGATTTTTCAAACCAAATTCTCTTGAACAATGACCCATTGGCTCAAGCACAGACATTAACCTATTTGGTAACGCCAAGTTCAGGACCTTGCGCTGGTTCAACTTTTCAATTTCAAGTTACTGTGTTGCCTGCACCTATTCTAGCAGATAATAACATAACAATTTGTAGTGATGATAACATTACAAACTATACTTTCGGAACACCTGGTGATATAATTCCAACCGGAACTCAATATACATGGGTTGTTGTACCAAATAATGTTGTAACGGGTGAACAAAGTAATGCGATTCCAACAGCAACATTCATCAATGCGATACTACATAATACAACGAATGTAGATCAAACGGTACACTATGTGGTTACACCTATTGCTTCAGCATTAAACCCGCCATGCGTTGGACAATCTTTTGATTTATATGTTATTGTCAAACCAACTCCGGTATTGCAGAATGTTACGTTATCTCCTATTTGCAGTGGAACGAGCTTTTCGTACAGCCCTACCGATGCAAGTCCCACAACTATTTGGCCTAATAACGGAGCCTTCACCTGGACGGTAGCAACAAATGTTAACGTCTCTGGGCAATCCGATAATCTTGGAACACCCATTTCAACGTTAAGTCAAACACTTACCAACTTGTCGAACGTGGTGCAAAATGTCATTTATACACTATCGCCATTAGATACGCTATCTGGTTGTAACGGTGTTACTTATACGGTTACAGTTCCGGTTAATCCTCGTCCTCAAATTCCAAATCAATTAGTTTCAATTTGCAGTGGTCAATCATTTACAATGAATCCATCCAATGCTGCTCCTTCAGTAATTGTTCCTGTAGGAACTACGTATACGTGGCCAACACCAATTGACAATCCATTGGGTTCAATTTCAGGGGAAAGTGCAGGAAGCAATCAGCCAAGTATCAGTCAAACGCTTGCGAATATCAATTCAATTATTTGTGATACCATGTTCTACACGGTAACTCCTTCGGTTGGAACTGCACCAGGATTGGTTTGTGTGGGGAATCCTTTTGTTCTGGCCGTTAGTGTTAAACCCGTTCCAACGGTAACTGTACAAACTCCAAGTACTTTAATTTGTCCAAATACGTGTATTCAGTTAACGGCAACACCATCTCATCCTCTTGATTGTAATGGAAACCAAGGAACTTATTCGTGGTCTCCGGCTGCAACATTAACACCTACTCCACCAAATACAGCGGTTGTTACGGCTTGTCCCGCTGGCAATACAACCTATAATGTTACGTATAATTTAGATGGGTGTTCAGCAACAGCATCCGTTTCAATCAATGTGGTAAATCCACCAAATGTTGGTACTATTTCTGCGCTGGAACAAACCATTTGCGAAGGTGGATGTACGGTTTTAACGGCCAATATTCAAAATCAAAATATTGTTCCAGAGTATGTTGAATGGAGTACGGGAGAGCTTGATTATACAAGTCCATTCTCAATTGTGGTGTGTCCAACAGATACGATATCCTACACCGCGACAGCATATTTAGCGGGATGCTTCGGTAACAGTGCTTCGACAACCGTGAACGTGAATTATGATCCAGTGATTACCGTGCAACCAAACGCTGATACAACCATTTGTGTGGGAGGAACTTATCCATTGAGCGTAAACCTACAATTTGGAGCAGGGACTGCGAATTATCAGTGGTACATTTCCAATAATGGTTCAAACGTTGGGGGTGTTATGGTTCCAGGCGCTTCTGGGACCGTAGTAACCAATACATCAGGATATTCAGTTTTATTTTCGCCTCAGATTTTCAATACTCCAGGAACTTACACGTATTATTGTGTGATCACCTATGGACCAAATGGTTGTGGGTCTTTGACTACGGCGGTAGCAAATATACACGTTATTGCAGATCCAATTGTTTCCATTTTACCAAACACCAGCCAA
Source organism: Crocinitomicaceae bacterium (assembly GCA_044377675.1). GTDB lineage: Bacteria > Bacteroidota > Bacteroidia > Flavobacteriales_D > Crocinitomicaceae > UBA952. The sequence goes on along the minus strand of JBILYP010000023.1, from coordinate 48,390 downwards.
ACCTTGTGCGTTGGTGGAACTACAACTTGTTTAGATGCCAGCGTATCTGGTGGAATTGGTACAACCTATTATTTATGGAACCCAGGTGGGGCATCAACGTCTACATTCTGCCCACCTTCGGATAGTTCAGGAACATTTAATTATAGTGTAACGGTAAGTCAATCAGGTATTGCATGCGCCTCACTTCCATCCAATGTAGTTGTTATCAATATTATTCCGGATCCAATAATCACAATTAGTGGTGAAATCGAGGTATGTGATGGCGCCGAAGTTCCGCTCACAACAACAGTTACTGGTGGAATTGGAAACATATCTAGTTACGCATGGTTTCAGTCTCAACCGGTTGGTAGTCCATTTAATCCAATACCTGGATGGAATAGCGCAGGAAATACAACTGTTCCACTTTTCGATGATATTACCTATCAAGTGCAGATAACCCAAGAAGGAAACGGTTGTAATGCAATAGATACACATTACATACATGTGGTACCAGATCCAATTGTAACAGTTGACTTCGAGCCCTTAGTTTGTGTTAATACCCCGACCGAATTAATTGCAAATATAACAGGTGGAACAGGCATCGCTTATTTTGATTGGTACCAAGTCGACAGTTTACTTACTGTTGGTGGAACACCTATTCCAACTGATGGACCATCGGACAACACTATCGTTCAAACGATTTATGAATCCTACTATAATTTCTATTATGTATCACTAGAAATGACCGGATTGGGCTGTGACCTTGACACGAGTGATTTGGTAATTATTGAAGCGTTGGATTGGGCGGTTGCTAACTTCGATGTACTTCCTGATTCATTGGAACAGAGTTTCTTAGATCCAACTTTCTCTTTTCTGAATCAAAGTGAAAACGCCACAAATTATTGGTGGGATTTAGATGAATGTGCACCACAACTACCAAATAGCTCGCTCTATCAAATACCAACATCCTACTATAATCCAACATCAGAAGATATTATTGATTACACCTATGGATGTGAACCAGGAATTTATACCGTTCAACTCATTGCGTATAACCAAGGTATTTGTCCGGATACGGCATGGCAACAGATTGCCATTCAGGATGTGTTGATCGTTTATGTTCCAAATACATTTACACCAAATGGTGATGGAATCAACGACATATTTATTCCTGTCATAACTCATTATGATGAATTGGCTTATTATTCTTTCGAGATTTATGACCGATGGGGGGAAGTTATTTTTAGCACAGATAACTCCGAACAAGGATGGGATGGAATTGCAGGAAGACCTTGGCCTTTTATGGAAGGAACACAATCACCACCAAACAAGCTTGATCAAAGTCCTCAAGACGGAACATATACTTGGACGCTTAGAGCTCGTTTAAAAAATTCATCTGATATTGTTAATGAAAGAGGTCATGTTAATATTCTAAGGTAAAAAAATGAAAAATCTACTCTTCGTATACTTCACACTATTTATTGGTGCGTTTTCTTTTTGTCAAGATTGGCTTTATTTCATCCAGGCAAAGGGAATAGTGAATTCTACCTTTATTGTAAATAACGCTGTAATATCTGATAAAAATCAATCCAATGCATTTGCACTTGGAGGGAATGGCGGAATTGGCGCCTCTATCATCTATGACAATACAGTAGGAGCATCGGTGGATATCCTTTTCGGAACGCATACAGCCAATTATACGGGTAAATACAATGTTGGTCCAATCGAAAGCTCCTATACTTCCAAAGTGAAGTTAACCACCGTTCAAATCCCTATTTTATTTCGACTGGATAGCGAGGAGGGGTATTTGGAAATTGGTCCTCAATTGAATGTCATAACCAGTGCTAATTATTCAAGTAACTCTTCCATTTTTATGGATGATCAAGTTATGGATGCCTATAAAAAAACAAGTTGGTCAGGTGTTCTTGGGGTTGGGTCATTGCATGAACTTGGTAAAAGAAGTCCATTATCTTTGTCATTTGGTTTGCGTGTTCATTATGGTTTAACAACAATTGAAGGTGTAACTCCAACGGGTAGTTTAGTTGTAAATCTACCTAACAAGGAAAAATCCTTGTTATTTGCGGGAGGATTTTGTTTAGGAATTATCTACCAATTAAACTATCGCTAATCATTATTAGGTGGTGAGGTAACCTCAAAATAAAAAATTACCTTTGCAACTCAATTGTTGTATGGAAAATCAAAAAAATCTTCAGATTTACAATAGCCTTTCAGGAAAGAAAGAAATTTTTGAACCCTTGCATGAAAACCATGTAGGGATGTACGTTTGTGGTCCGACCTTATACTCGGAACCGCACATGGGGAACATGCGCACATTCATTAATTTCGATCTTATTTATCGATATCTCCTAAACCTCGGATTTAAGGTAAAATATGTCAGAAACATTACAGATGCGGGGCACATTACGAATAGTGCAGGAAATGAAGAGGATAGTATTGGTAAAGCAGCTCGGATGGAACAATTGCAATCCTTGGAGATTGTTTACAAATACAATGTAAAATTTCAGGAACTTCAACGCATTTACAATTTATTGCCGCCAAGCATTGAACCAACGGCAACAGGACACATTCAAGAGCAAATTGAAATCATTGAACAAATTCTGGAAAATGGATACGGCTATGTAGTGAATGGTTCTGTTTATTTTGATACAAAAAGATACATGAAGGATTTCAATTATGGAATTTTGAGTGGTCGAAAAGTAGATGAACTAGAAAATGAAACGCGCACATTGAATGCACAAGATGAAAAGCGATTTTTTGCGGATTTTGCGCTTTGGAAAAAAGCCAATGCAGATGATATGCAAATTTGGCGCTCCCCTTGGGGAAATGGCAACCCAGGTTGGCACATCGAATGTACTGCAATGAGCACCAAATATTTAGGTAAACACTTTGATATTCATGGGGGTGGAATGGATTTGAAATTTCCCCATCACGAAGATGAAATCGCTCAAAGTTGCGGTTCTTTTGGTTGTAATCCGGCTAAATATTGGATGCACGCAAACATGCTCAATGTAAACGGACAAAAAATGAGTAAATCCTTTGGAAATTACTTTTTGCCCAAAGAAATCATTGAGGGTACAACCACCTTATTTAAAAAGGCATATCCCGCCAATGTATTGCGCTTTTTTATGATGCAAGCACATTACAGAAGTACTTTGGATTTCACTGAAACTGCTTTAGATGCTGCCGAAAAAGGGTTCTCTCGTCTATCAGACGGATTGAGTTTAATTGAAAAATTAACCGTTTCCGAAACATCTTCATTTAATGTTCAAGCAATAGCTGATAGTTTTTATTCAGCGATGAATGATGATTTCAATGCACCGATTTTGATAGCAAATCTTTTTGACGCGGTAAAGCAAATAAACCTCATCAACGATGGAAATGCCTCAATCTCTCAGTCTGATAAAGATTTGTTAGAAAGCGAAATGAAAAAATTTCTTTTCAATGTGTTAGGGCTAGAAATTGCCACGACCAATAACGATTCAAAACTGAATCCTATAATGGATTTAGTGTTAGACCTGCGTCAACAAGCACGATCTGACAAAGACTGGACAACCTCCGATAAAATTCGCGATGGTTTGGCTGCAGCAGGTATCGTGGTGAAAGATGGAAAAGAAGGAACAACCTGGGGTTAATCAATTACCTAAAAATAAATTGTTCTATAAATGTTTTTGAAGAAAACATTTAGTATCTTGGTATTCCAACTTTTCAAATGAAAAAATTCTTTTTAGGACTTTTTGTTTCATTCATGTTTGCCGTTAATTGTCAAATTAACAAAAGTCAAATTGATACTTGGAATGCTACTTTTTATGAAACCTATGATCAAGATTTAGACAAAGCTCTTCTGTTGGCTAAACGTGCCCTGAAAGAATCAAAAAAAATCAATTATATCGCAGGAGAAGGCGGAGCACTGTATCGAATAGGAATCTATTACGATATAAAAATGAAAAGTGATTCAGCACGAATATTTCTGTTTAATGGTATTGAAAAACTAAAAAAAACAACTGCTTATAGTGATTTAGGTGATGCTTACAATAATCTTGGGGCGCATTATTACTATCAATTTGAATATAATAAAGCTATTTCGGCACATCGTGATGCCATTCAATATTTCACTCGGGCGAATAAACGGGAAGGTATTTCAAAGGCCCTGAACAATATTGGGATTTGTTATAAAAATCTCGGAAAACTTGATCAAGCTAAATCAACCTATAAACAATCGTTAGCACTCGGAATAAAACACAATGATTCACTGATGATTTCCATTGCAAACGCAAGTGTTTCTGGGCTTTTTATCGAATTAAAAGAACTTGATTCAGCGTTGACTTACAATGTAAGAAGTGAATTGTTTGTTCCTAAAAATGACAATTACACCCGAATAACAATTTGGTTTTCAAGGGGTGAGATTTATAAGGGAATGGGCCAATTTCTTGAAGCTGAAAAAGCGTATAAAGTAGGATTAGAGCTCGCTGTTAAATCCTCAAACAATGAAAGGATTCAATACTTCTACAAATCATTGGCTGAATTAAAAGAAAGACAAAATCTATTCAAAGAGTCCATCGAATGGTACAAAAAATACGATTCTTTGCGCGACTTCATGTACAACACCGAAAGGAATGATTTCATGGCAAAATATGAAAATAAGTTCAAACTTGCTGAAAAGGAACAATCCATTAAACAGCAGAACATACAATTACTGCAAGCAAAAAATCGAAGTGCTGAACAGCAAAACAAAATACAAATTGGTGTAATCATTATTTTGATTCTAATAGCACTTTCAATTATTTTATTTCTTGCCTTTCGATTAAAAAGACGAAATCATGAAATTGCTATGCGTAAGCTAAATGAAACAGATTTACTCTCTAGAGAATTGCATCATCGCATTAAAAATAATTTACAGCTCGTTTCAAGTTTACTAACAATCGAATTACACCATTTGGTTGGGAACGACAAAGCTAAGTTATTGAAAGTCAAGGATTCGCTCCAAGTTATTGGTCGGCTACATGAAAAACTATTTGAATCAAAAAAATGGGAAAAAATTAAACTTTCAGAAATTTTAAACGAACTAAAAAATCAATCTACAAACTTGCTTCCTAATCTAAAAATCAATTTGGATTATGAAGATAAACTCTTAGACATTAATGCGGGAATTTCGTTGGGAATTGTAATTAATGAGCTCATCACAAACTCTATGAAACATGCTTTTTTTCAGATTGACAACCCTGAAATAACGATCATGTTAAAAGAAATTGAAGGTAAATTAGAATTAACTTACTTGGACAATGGAATTGGATTTGATGCTTCCACCGAAAATAGCTCCTTTGGTTCTGAATTATTGTCTGCACTTCTCAAGAAAATTGGAAGTAATACAAAAATCACCGGTCAAAATGGATTCAATTTAACCTCACAACTAACCATCCAATTTTATTCAAATGAAAATTATTCTCATTGAAGATGATCCTTTAATTCAAATTGAATTGAGGTTATTGTTACTAGAATTAGGTCACGAGGTCGTTGGAGAATATGATCGTTATGAGGAGGTTAAAAGTCATTTAGAAGAATTTGAACCCGTAGATTTAGCTTTTATTGACATTCAATTAGCGAGCTCGTATGACGGAACAGATGTCGCCGAACTGCTTCAAAATCGGCACAAGATGAATTTGGTATTCTTGACGTCTAATGTGGATGATCGTGTAATATCCAAAAGTAAGCAATTAAATATAGCAGATTTTTTAGCTAAACCCTTTCGAAATGAGGATATTAAAATTTGTTTAGCCCGTTTGCCTATTATAAACAAAAATCCCAACATCAACGAGTTATTCTTAAAAGATGGTCATGCTTTTTTTAAAGTAACGATTGACGATTTCCTCTGGGCCAAGGCTGAAGACAACTACATTACCATTAAGACAACCAAGGAAAAACGGCTTATCATGCTTCCGCTGAAGGAATTTATCTTAAAATTTTCAAACCCAAACGTATTTCGTGTGCACAGATCGTTTGTTATTAACATTTTGAAGATTGATCAAATTCAAAGTAATGAATTAAAAATTGGTCAAGAAGTTATCCCAATAAGTGAAAGCTATAAAGAGCAACTCCTTAAAACGCTTAACATTTCACCCCAATAAATTCTAATTTCACCCATTAAGTTTTCTAGTTCGCCCATTTTTTTTTCTGACTTCATTTGCCGTGCGTAAACTTGTAAGAAAAACGCACCATGAAAAAAGTTAATTTAATCCTATCAACCCTATTTTCTTTACTCGTATCGATAAATTTCGCTCAATGGACCTCAGTTGGAGCTCCCGATTTTACGAACACAGATGCAGCTGAAATATCGCTCGTATTGAAGCAAAATGGCAATCCTGTAGTTGCATATAGAAGCAACGGTACAGATTCGACTTATGTCATGGAATGTGTTACTAATAATTGGATTCAACTAGCTTCTGCAGTTACGTCCACTGCTGCATACCAACCTAAAATAACCTTGGATCAAAATGACATTCCTCATGTGATTTATAGAAACATAAACGATAGCATTATTATTAAAAAATGGAATGGTGCTTCCTGGGAAAATTTTGGAAATGCATCGGGCTATGTTAATAAAGGAAACAATGCCATTTTGAAATTTAATAGCTTGAATCAACCCTTTGTGGCTTTTAGTAACTATTCTGTATTTGGTGGTAAGTGTTCTGTTATGAATCTAACGGGTGGTGTTTGGACTTATTATATTTCAACATTTGTAACGAATTTTCAAGCAGATCAATTGGACTTCAACATAGCCCCTGATAATACAGCATACATAATTGCTAAAAATTCAAATGGAGGGGTTGTATCTGTCTATAAATCTGATGCAACAGCTTGGAGTTTGGTTGGTCCAACGGCGAATATTGCTAATGGTGTAGCAAATTTCCCGAAAATCACAACTGACCAACTCAATGTTCCATATATATTCTACGGAGATAATGCTGTTAACTTTGCAACAACTGTTCGTAAATGGAATGGTCTTGACTGGGAGTTGGTTGGTAATCAAGGATTTTCCGTTACTCCAATAGGTTTTTCTGATTTAACGATCGCTAACGGTATACCAACGGTAATTTTTCAAAATGGTAGTTCGCAAGTGATGCGATTCGAGAATGGTCTTTGGTCTACCTATGGAAACATTCTTGGTTTAGGTAATTCTCACGCGCTAGCTATTCGAAATGACAACACTGTTTTTGCCGCCTATAATAACGTTTACAATGGATACAAATTGAATGTAAAAAAATTCTGTACAAGTGAAACTGCACAAGCTACCAACGCAATTTGTCAAGGACAAACCTATAGTTTTGGAAGTCAGACCCTAAACGCTGCCGGTTCATACAGTGAGGTTTTTAGTAATTCAGACGGTTGCGATAGCTTGGTCAATCTTTCCTTAACTATTTTACCAACTTATTCCTTGAATCAAGCCATTTCATTGTGTGCCGGTGAAAGTTTACAAATTGGCAATTCCACTTATTCTCAATCCGGAAACTACCAAACAATTTTAACATCACAAGCTGGTTGCGATAGTACAATTAACACGCAGTTGACGATATTAGGCCCTTTGGTAACTTCAGAACAACAAACAATTTGTGAGGGCAATTATTTAGTTTATAATGGCGATACGCTAATTATTGAAGCTGACTATGAATATCTTTTTCAAGCGCAAAATGGTTGTGATAGCACACATACAATTCAATTAACGATAGAAAATGCTTTGAACCCAATTATTACAGAAACTGATGGTGTTCTCTCTACTTCAGCTTTGGGAGATAACTTCCAATGGATTGATTGTAATAATAACTCAGCAATTAATGGTGCTGTTACGAACGAATATACTCCAATAAATGATGGAAATTATGCCGTTGAGGTTACCAATAATGAGTGCACTTGGATGTCTGATTGCTTCACTTTTAGTACTGTGTCAACATCCCAAATCAATGGAAATGAAGCCTATTTTGTCTATCCAAATCCAGCAAATGATTTTCTTAAATTATACGTGCCAAAAGGAAAATCTGTTGCTTCTATATCTATAATGGATGAACTAGGTCGAATTGTAGCTATTGGAGAAGTAACGAGTGCCGCAAATACATTTGATTTGTTAAAACTGGAAGGTGGGATGTATTTTCTAACAGTTCATGAAACTTCAACAGAACAAACCATACTTCAGTTTCAGGTGATAAAGTAATTAAGGAATTACTTGAATTTAAGGACAAAAAACACAAAACAATCACCCACTGCATGTCAACATCTAAAATTCAGATAAAAACAAAGCTTTGGTATTCAATAATACAGATTATAAAATGGAAATGCTGAGTTATTACAATAACAATATCAGTAGTATTAAAAAAGATAATGGCTTTCCAGATTACAAAACAGTTGATGTGGGATTCTACGCTTCAAAAAATAATGGCAAATGTGCGTATGGTAGAATTACGTTAAGTTCTTATTATAACGGAGTAAATTACGAACCTTGGAAAATCTTTAACACTAAACTTATTGACTGTTTGTGTGAGTAAAGAAGATGCATTATTCATAAATAGGAATTTTACAAACTTTGATAGTACCGTTGACAAATAATTAATTTTGTTAAGGTACCTGTGGTACTTGGTACAATTGTTCAGTGTGGCAAGAAAATTTAAATGGAATTAGTTTTTTTCCGAACCTTTAACAAGTAAAAAGAATTGATTAGTACGATAGCTGCATTGGTGATTATTATGGGAATTGATTGAAGCAAGACCCCATAGGATATGAAAACAAGACAGCCTAGTGTGTTGACCAAGCGTAAATAAGTCATGTTTTTCATCAGAAAGGAAACAAGCACAAATAGCGATGCTAGGTAACCAATATACTCAGTGTAATCATTCATTTTTCAATTGTAAGGTTGGATTTTATTTCGATTAAATTGGAAGATAAGCTTCCTTTCAGGTATAGACCAGGGTGGTGACTCTTAAACCAAGTAATTTGACGTTTTGCGTAATTTCTTGAATGTTGCTTGATTAATTCTACAGCCTCTTCTCGGGAAATTTTAGCATCAAAAAAATCAAATAATTCTCTGTAACCGACGGTTTGTAGGGATTTTAAATGGCGCAAATGTTGGACGCTTCGTGCTTCTTTCTCCAATCCAGCAAGCATCATTAAATCCACCCGCGAATTAATTCTAGCATACAATTCCTCCCGAGGCAAATCAATTGTAAAATAGCACGTGTTTTCAAACCGAGGCTGGACATTTTCCATTCTCAGTTCTGTCATCGTTTTACCGGACAATCGCATCGCTTCAATAGCTCTAATTACTCGGAGTGGGTTGTTGATGTCCATTTGAAGAAAATAATCACTGTCTCTGTTCTTTAATTCCTCTAATAGCAAATCTAGTCCTTCAACTTCAACTTGTTTGGTTAAAGTTTGCTGCAAAACAGAATCATGCGGAATATCATGTAGTCCCTCGCACAAGGCTTGAATAAACAATCCGGATCCACCCACAATCACAATATTTTTTTGATTCGCTAATTCATCCTCAATAATTTGGGTGGCTTCCCTAGCGAATTCAGCAGCAGACACTTCCTCCTGCAATTCATGAGAATCAATAAAATAATGTTTCACACCTTGCATTTCTTCAAGGCTTGGTTTGGCAGTTCCAATAGAAAGCTCCCGATAAAATTGGCGAGAATCAGCTGAAATTATCACCGCATTTATTTCCTGAGCAAGCGCTACAGCTAAGGCTGTTTTTCCACTGGCTGTTGGACCTTGAATAACAATGATTTGGGGATGTGTCATTTATTCAATTGTTCTTTCCATTTCATGTATTGGGCGTAAACGGTATTGGCATAATCGGCTGCATGTCCGCGATAAGCACCACATTGAGCAGCCGCATCTCTGTAATATGCGGGTTTGGATAAATTGCGCAACATTACCTCCACATTTCCCGACCAAACATAAGGGTTGAGTTCATTTTTTCCCGCCAATTTCATGGCATCTTCAATATGACAATATCCTGCGTTATAGGAGGCCAAAGCAAATTTTATTTGATCTTCTCGTTTGGGAACTTTAGCATATTTCTGTAATAATTCTTTCATCATTTTCATTCCGCCTTCGATTTGCTCTTCTGCACTAGAATTAGGAAATACTTTATATTGTGGGCCTGATATTGGCATAAACTGCATCATCCCGTATGCCCCGCCAAGACCAACAGCATTGGGATTAAACCTACTTTCTTTGTGCGCTATTGCTGCCAATAATAACCAATCTTCTCCGTGTTTTTTTGCACTTGCTTTAAAATAGGAATCGTATGGTGAAAGAACTCCCGCAGCGGGTTCCGTCATGTCGTTTGAAGGTTCAGGTTCAACTTTAAAAACTTCCGAGCCAAAATAGCGGGAAACTAATTCCTTAAATCGAGTCGACTTGATATAATTTGCCAACCAAGCATCTAATACACGTTTTAATTGTGGACTCGTTTTACGGATCCCAAAAGCGATTGATTGAGTAAAAGAAATAGCTGTTGACACATCAATTTGAGGGTTTTCCTTAGCGGATATTCTGGCAATGTTCTCTTCAGCAATCGTTAGTGGAATTACTCCAGAGGACACAGCATTTATGTAGTCTTCTGTCACCGGATCACCCGATAATTCCTTACAATAAATAGTATCTCCAATTTCTTCTTGAAGATTGACTAACCTTTTGTAATAAGCAGAATGAAGACGCACGTAAACAGTCCTATTTTTTAATTGAACAGGATCGCTAATGAGCTGTTTTTGAATTTCTTCTTTCGTCATTTGTTCCCAGCCATTAGGCTTTTGCTGAATCAACACTTGATGTGTTTTTAAATAAGGGTTAGAAAAAGAATGGATACGTTGTCTCTCTCTCGTAATGGCATAATTACAAGCAATGATATCCCCTTCACCCTCTTGCAAAAACGCATGAAATTTTTTCGCATCGGAAACTACTTTCACCTGTAACTTTAAACCAATGTGTTTGGCAAAATCAGCCAACAGTTCATATTCAAAACCCAACTCCTTTTCACGATAAATAAAATAGGAAGTGGAGCTGTTTTCCGTAAGCATAGTTAAAAAACCTTTCTTTTTAAGTTGGATTAAATCAATCGAAACTGCTTTTTTTACAGTCAAAGATTGATCCGAACATGCTAATAAAATCAGCATGAAGAAAAGACTTAAGTAACGAAATATCTTTAGTTTATTCAAATCAAGTCTCGTTTACGTAAAAAAATAAAATAAGTTCTGAAAAACTTTTGTTTAGCTTTGTCTATCAATTACTTCCTTATGAAATCAATCTTTTTTTACCTCGTTGTTTTCCTATCCTTTTTTTCCTTGGCTCAAGGCCCAACAATTACCTGGAAAATTAGTGATGATTCAATTTCAGTTCTAAAACCTTATTTCAACGATGAATTTCAGGTTGATAAATTGAACAAAGATAAATGGTTAGACATATACCAATGGGGCGGATTAGATTTTAAAACACGTATGTTTTCTGCACCTGAAATGACCTATATTTCAAACGGAATATTAACGCTCGGAGCTGATACTACCACCAAATGGTATTCCTTTCCAGATTGGATATTAGATTCTGCAGAAATAAGAAAAAACAATGTGGAAATCAAGGACAATAAAATGCAGTTGAATTACCTTACATCGGTGATTTTTAGCAAAGAAAAGTTCAAATATGGTTACTTCGAATGTAAAGCCAAAGCGCCTTCCGGACAAGGTTTATGGCCTGCTTTCTGGCTCTATGGGGGCGAACCAAATGAAGAAATCGACTTTATGGAAATGAAAGGGGAAAGACACAATCAAGTCCATGTAGATATACATTGTCCAAACAAATGCGATAAAATAAAAATGAAAGGCCTTCCTATTAATAAAAGCTGGGGAGCGTGGCTAAAATTCAATAAAAAACTCGTTGACGAATGGGTGATTTATTCCGGATTATGGGAGCCTGGCCGCGTTACTTTTTATGTCAATGGAGATGCAGTGGCAGAATACTTGGGCGATTTTAAAACCTCCATGCATTTAATAACCAACCTTTCCTTTGGAATTGATAATGGGCCGTTTAAACCGGGTATTAATAAAAAAACTATTCTGCCAAATTCATTTGAGGTGGATTACATTCGTGTTTGGAAAAACCCTACCGACAGTCTTTCACTAAAAAGTAAACCGAATGTTTATTTTGGCACAGATGAAATCAGAGTCTTTAATCCAATCAAAAAAACGGAGGTAAAAAACAGAAAAAATCATATGTTCCAGCGCAAAAGCTTAAAGAAAGAAGCCGGATTTGTTACAGTCATGCCAACAAAAAATAAATCCATTCAATTAACAAAAAACGGAAATCGATTAGGTGATGTGTCAATAGAGATTTTAGATCAAAAAGGTTTGGTATTGCTTTCAAAAACAATCAAAACGGACGCCGAAACAATAGACTTTAGCTCGCTCAAACGAGGGAATTATGTCATTCAAATAAAACACAATAATCAAATTAGTAAAGCTCCTTTTGTTTATTAACTTAGTTCTATAAAATTCTGTAGTATCCGCTTACCATTTTCTGTTAAAATTGACTCTGGATGAAACTGAACACCATAGAGTTTTTTATCCGGTATTTCAATAGACATTATTACATTATATTCATCTACAGAAGTAATCAATTTACTGTTTTCATTTTCTAGCTTGACCTCCCAGCTGTGGTAAAGACCTGCTGAAAAATTTGAAGGAATTTGATGAAACAATAAACTATGATTTTTTACCGTCAATTCAACTGGTTTACCGTGTAATATTGTTTTTTTTGGACTCAATTTACCTCCTATATGTTGGGCAATTCCTTGCATTCCTAAGCAAATTCCCAAAATTGGTATTTCACCTGTAAACCGATTTAAAATGGCATGCATATGCCTTGTTTCCTCAGGTAATCCTGGACCTGGAGAAAGAACAATTTTATCGTAGTTAGTAATATTTTCAAGATCCACCAAATTATCCCTAACCACATCCACCGTTTGACATATTGGCGCCAAGTAATGCGCCAAATTATAGGTGAATGAATCATAAAAATCAACCAGTAAAATCTTCACAGTTAATAGGAAATGTGTTACTTTGTACAAAAATACAGCAATTTAATGTTGCAAATAACGTTAACGAGGACAGAATGAAAAAAATCATACAAATACCCGGTGCACCTGCACCAATTGGCCCATATAGTCAAGCAATTTTAAGTAAGGATACGCTATATGTGAGTGGACAGATACCACTGAACCCAATGAATGGAGCGTTAGTTGTTGATACAATTGAAAATGCCACACACCGTGTTTTAACCAATATTAAATCATTAGTTGAGGAGGCAGGATTAACAATGAATCACATTGTAAAGTGCAGTATTTTCTTAAAAAACATGGACGATTTTTCAGCAGTAAATGGGATATATGCTTCCTATTTTTCAGAAAACCCACCGGCACGAGAAACCGTTCAAGTTTCAAAGTTACCACTTGACGTACCCATAGAAATTTCTTGTATTGCCGTTGCCGACTAGTGAAAGACACCTATAAACATACACTCTCCGTTATCATTGTCAACTACAATGTTGAATTTTTCTTGGAGCAATGTTTAAATTCTGTTTACAAAGCATTAAATGGAATTGAAGCAGAGGTTTTTGTGGTTGATAATAATTCGTTGGATAATTCAATTGAAATGGTTCAGGAGAAATTTCCACAGGTGAAATGTATCGCAAATAAAAAAAATGTTGGGTTTTCGAAAGCAAATAATCAGGCAATTTCACTTTCCGATTCAAAGTATCTGTTGTTATTAAATCCAGACACCGTTGTGGAGGAGGGAACATTCTCAAAAGTAATTGATTTCATGGAAAATCATTCGGATGCAGGAGGTTTAGGTGTGCGAATGGTGGATGGAAAAGGGCGCTTTTTACCTGAATCAAAACGTGGATTACCTACTCCAACTGTTGCTTTTTATAAAATTTTTGGCTTGTCTCGAATCTTTAAAAGATCTCCAAAATTTAATCAATACCACCTTGGATATTTGGACGAATTTAAAAATCATGAAATAGCCATTTTGAGTGGGGCTTTTATGTTGATGCGGGCACAAGCAATTGAGCAGGTGGGAATGTTGGATGAAACATTTTTTATGTACGGGGAAGACATAGATCTTTCCTATCGCATTCAGCTGGGTGGATGGAAAAACTACTATTGTTCAGACACCACCATTATTCACTATAAAGGTGAAAGCACTAAAAAAAGTTCTGTCAATTATGTTTTTGTTTTTTACCGGGCAATGGTCATTTTTGCCGAAAAACATTTTTCCAAAACAAATGCTAAGTCCTTTTCTTTTTTAATCAATTTAGCCATTTATTTCCGTGCTGGATTATCTATTTTTAAACGAATAGTAACTTCCATTTTTCAGCCGGTGGTTGATTTTTTGCTGATTTTAGGTGGCCTTTTTTTACTGACTCATCAATGGAAAATAGCTGATGTTCATTTTCCGAAAGAAGTTATTTGGACCTCTCTACCCTTATATGCGTTGAGCTGGTTGTTTTTTTCTTGGATTTTTGGTCTCTACGACAAAGACAGAAGATTAATCGGTTTAGCAAAATCAATCCTTTTTGGAACGCTACTTATTTTAGTTATTTATGCGCTGCTACCCAAAGATTGGCAATTTTCGCGCTTGTATATTTTAGTTGGTGCTTGTTGGACTTTTCTATATCTTGTTGTTTCCCGCATGTTTATTTCCCTGGCACTTTTTGGTAAGCTAGGTTTGATAAAAAGAGATAAAACTTTTGCAATAATTGGAGACAGTACTGAATTTGAGCGGGTGAAAGAAATTTTAAACCTCAGCGGCTTCGATAAAGTAAAAGTCCACCGCATAAGCCCCACTCAAATGCGGGAAGAAAACACCATCGGAACATTGGACCAATTAGATCAAATTGCTCATATTGTAAAAATTGATGAGTTTATTTTTTGCGCGAAAAATACAACAGCAAATAAAATAATCTATTGGATGTCGCAATTAAATTCAGACAAATTTGAATTCAAAATTGCGCAGCCAGATACTACTTTTCTAATTGGAAGCAACTCCATTGAAAGTGCTGGTGATTTGTATGTGCTCAATTTAAATTCCATTTCCAAATCAGAAAACAAACGACTGAAACGAATTGTAGATGTACTTTTCTCAACTATTTTATTATTTCTTAGTCCATTATTCGTTTGGTTCTACAGTCATAAAACTAAATTTATTCAAAACTTACTTGCTGTATTGCTTTCAAAAAAATCATTTGTGGGTTACCAGTTAGATCAAGCAGATGAAACGGCACAATTTGTTTTACCTAACCTCAAAAAAGGTGTTTTACCCGTTCAAAATTGGTTGGCTAGTCATAAATCGTTCCCCTCAGACAAACTCAATGTCTTATATGCCAGAGATTATTCTCCACTGATAGATTTAAAAATTATTTTTCAAAATCTATTTAAGTTAGATTTATAGTAACTTATTTCTTGGTTTCTTTTTCTTGAATCACTATAATTCATTATATTTGGCGCGTTAATTACTAACGTAGATAAAGCAATATGGCAGAAATCGAAATACGTCTTCCTAAAATGGGAGAAAGCGTAACTGAAGCAACGATAACAAATTGGATAAAAAACATTGGTGATTCTGTCGCTATGGATGAGCCATTGGTTGAAGTTGCAACAGATAAAGTGGACAATGAATTACCTTCTGAAGCGGCAGGAATATTGGTTAAACGATTCTTTGAAAAAGATCAAGTTGCCCAAGTTGGAGATGTTATCGCCATCATTTCTACGGAAGGTGGATCAACCACATCAGTAGATACAACGCAAAAAACAGAAGCGAAGGTGGAAACACCTGTGGCTGCTCCAGTAACTACAAATGGAACAGAAAATAGTGTTTCTAACGATTCCGATAAATTTTACTCACCACTTGTTAAAAGTATTGCAGCAAAAGAAAATATTGGACTAGCAGAGCTCGATGCATTAACCGGAACAGGTAAGGATGGTAGAGTAACCAAAAATGATATCATTTCATACCTTTCAGTTCGTGGTAATGTTGCTGCAGAAAGCCCAAAATCAGTTGTAACAAATACTCCAGCAGCAATTTCAACACCTACAGCTAACAATGGTTCTGGTTTCTTATCAAACATCAAAGAGCCGATTGTTATACCGAATCCGGGAGATGAAATTATTGAAATGGATCGTATGCGCAAGCTGATTGCTGATCATATGGTTATGTCCATGCATGTTTCTCCTCATGTTACTTCTTATGTAGAAGCAGACGTTACTAATATCGTTAATTGGAGAAACAAAGTAAAGGACTCTTTCAAAAAACGAGAAGGTCATAATTTGACTTTTACTCCTATTTTCATTGAAGCTATTGTAAAAGCAATCAAAGATTTTCCAATGATTAATGTTTCTGTAAGTGGAACAACTATTATCAAACGAAAAGATATCAATATTGGAATGGCGACAGCTCTTCCTAGCGGAAATTTAATTGTTCCTGTCATAAAAAATGCGGATCAATTGAATCTTGTGGGAATTACAAAACAAGTGAACCTATTAGCCAATAATGCCCGTGACAACAAGTTAAAACCAGAAGATATTCAAGGAGGGACCTATACAGTAACTAATGTTGGAACCTTTGGAAATGTTATGGGAACTCCAATTATTAATCAACCCCAAGTTGCTATTCTAGCTTTAGGTGCTATTCGAAAAGTACCCGCCGTTATTGAAACACCAGAAGGAGATTTTATAGGTATTCGTCAGAAAATGTTTTTGTCGCATTCCTACGATCATCGAGTTGTTGATGGTGCATTAGGAGGTCAATTTGTACGTCGTGTTGCAGATTATTTGGAGCAATTTGATATTAATAAAGAAATCTAACTTATCTTTAGACCATGAAAATCAATCGTTTATTACTATTACTAGGTTTTGCCATTAGCTTTTCAACAGTTAAAGCGCAAATGACCACTGAAGAATTGAATGAAGCAATTCTAGAATCCAATGAACAAAAGCTGGTGGTGCATTGCTCACGGATGCTTCAAGAAAACTTCTTTTATTACGCGGATGTCGTGACAAACAGACTTTTGGAAATCAATCCTGAAAGTGCAAATTACAACTATCGCAAAGGGTTTATTTTGTTGGAAATGCACACAGAGTTTGAACGTGCAATTAATTACTTAACGAAAGCTACAGGGACGACAATCAAAAATTATGATATGTATTCAGCGGGCGAAAAAGCAGCTCCAATAGACGCGTACTATCATTTAGGTCGTGCTTATCATTTGAACGAAGAATATGACAAAGCAATTGAACAATATTCTTTGTTCATGGAAAAAACAGCCAAGCAATCTGAGTTGATTTCAGAAGCAGCTTTGCGCATTAAACAATGTAATGTAGCTAAAACGTTAGTGGCTTCGCCAGGTAATATCAAAGTTAAAAACCTAGGAGATAAAGTAAACACGCGTTATGGTGACTATTCATCTCAAATTTCATTAGATGGTAAGTCTCTACACTTAACTTCGAGAAGAAAATGGGAGAATGGGGAATCTGAGCCGTTCAGAGACCCAATGTTTAACAATTACACGGAAGATATTTATATAATGAAACTTGATGACTCTCAGCAATGGAGTAATCCTAAAAAACTTGATTTATCAAAACCCCAACTAAACGAAGCAAGTGTTTCGATCAGTCTTGATGAACGAAAAATATACTTGTACAAAGACAGCTCTGGTCTAGGAGACATTTTTATTACTGAATATTCAAGTAACGAATTTAATAGTGAAAAACCATTAACTGTTAAAGGTGTTAATTCTGGGGCTTGGGAACCACATTTAATGGTTTCTCCAGATGGAAAAATAATGTATTTCGTTTCTGATCGTCCGGGAGGTAAAGGAAAAAGAGATATCTATTACATGGAAAAGAAAGGCGGTGCATGGTCTACTCCAATTAATTTCAGTGCAATTAACACGGAAAATGATGAAGATTCTCCTTTTGTTGGCTTAGATAACAATGTATTATACTATTCAAGTAACCATGAAAATAGTATGGGTGGATTTGATGTATTTATGGTAGTTCGAGATGCACAAGGAAATTGGTCTCCTCCCGTAAACCTAGGTTACCCTATCAATTCTCCGGGTGATGATATTTTCTTCACAACAACTGCCGATGGTAAACAATCCTATGTTTCTTCTCTACGTAAAGGTGGATTAGGCGAAAAAGATGTTTATGAAGTGATGTTCCCTCAAGCAACTACCAAAAATGTGGCATTCTTAAATGGTAAAATAATTCATGCAAACGGTAAAAAAATACCTGAATCATCTTTCATCACCTTAACTTGTAAAAACTGTGACAATAGTGATGAAGAAACAATTCTTCCGCGTATTGAAGACGGTGGTTTCTTTAGTAAATTGGAGAAATGTAAAGAATATGTTTTAACGTATTACTACAAAGAAAATTCACCAAGTCCGTATAAAGAAACGTTCAAAACAGATTGTGACTTGGCGTATCAAGAAGTGAATAAAACAGTTCTTCTAATTGAAGAAAAAGAACGCATTACTCGTATGTTTGACTATGACTTAGACGGGAAAGTTACTTCTAATAATTTAGCTGACAATAGTACAAAATCACTTGAAAACGCAACGGTTGAAATATACAACCGCAAAGGAAACAAAGTAGAAACTTTGAAAACGGATGAATCAGGTCAGTTTATTAGTAAATTAACGGCAGGATTAAAATTCAAAGATAAATTAGATTATTACGCGGTGGTTTCTGCGGAAAACCATACTACTGATACATTTGATATTCAACTTACATTGAAAACAGATTCTATTTTACACTTGGCATTTGAAATTTCAACCAATAAAAACATTGGTGAGCTTCTTGCATTAAATCCAATTTATTTTGATTTTGATAAATCAAATATTCGTCCTGATGCTGCTATTGAGTTAGACAAAGTGGTTGAATTCTTGAAAAAGTATCCAGAAGTTAAAATCGAATTAGGTTCTCATACCGACTCTAGAGGTCCAGCAAGTTATAACCAATCACTTTCTGAAAAACGAGCAATTTCCAGTGCAAAATATTTGAAAAAGCGCGTAGAGAATCCAAAACGTATTTCTTATAAAGGATATGGTGAATCCAAAACCACAAATGGTTGTAACGATAAAGTTAATTGTACGGAGGAACAACACCAAATGAACAGAAGAACTGAATTTATTATTCAAAAATAATTTTTACAAAACACCAATTAAAGCCCGATGTAAATTGGGCTTTTTTTATCTCAATTAACTCCATGAAATTAAACTTATCAAGACCACTTTGCGTTTTCGATTTGGAAACAACCGGAACTCAAATTACAAAGGACCGAATTGTTCAAATTGCAATTGTACGCGTTAATATTGACGGAAAAGAAGAACATTTTAATCGTTTAGTGAATCCAGAAATGCCAATCCCAGATGAAATTGTTGCGATACATGGAATTTCAAATGATCGCGTTAAAAACGAGCCAACAATTAAAGAAATCGCACAAGAAATTGCAGATTTTATAGGTGATGCAGATTTAGCAGGATACAATTCCAATAAATTTGATATCCCCATGTTAGCGGAAGAATTATTGCGCTGTGGATTTGATATGGACTTATCCAATCGCCATTTTATTGATGTTCAAAACATCTTCCACAAAATGGAACAACGCACGTTGGCCGCAGCCTATCAATTTTACTGCAATCAAACCATGGACAATGCGCATGATGCTTTATATGACACAAAGGTTACTTGGGAAGTATTTAAGGCACAAATGGAAAAATATCCTTCGTTAGCATCTGAAGTTGCAGAACTTGCAGAATTTACTCGTTTAGGAGATTTTAAATTGCTCGATTTTGCCGGAAGACTTGCTATTGATTCCAAAGGAAATAGTGTCTATAATTTTGGAAAGCATAAGGGGAAAACTATTCGACAAGTGATGAAAGAAGAACCTGGTTACTACGGTTGGATGCTGGAAGCAGATTTTCCCCTCTACACGAAGCAATGCTTGAAAAAAGAAATGGAAAAAATCAAAGCTGAAAATCAACAAGAAAAAGAAGGCGATTTTTCCGATAAAATAAATCAGTTAAAAAATAAATTCGGAGGAAAATGAAACTAATTTGTATCGGTAGAAACTATGCCGACCACGCAAAAGAAATGAAATCTGAACTTCCTTCAGAACCCATCTTTTTCCTTAAGCCAGATACCGCATTACTCAAAGATGCTGATGAATTCTATTTACCCGATTTAAACTCAGAAATTCATTTCGAATGTGAGTTGGTGGTTAAAATAAATAAAGCTGGTAAAAACATCGATGTCGAATTTGCTCAGAATTATTATTCAGAAATCACGCTTGGACTAGACCTTACAGCGCGTGACTTGCAAACTAAGTGCAAAGAAAAAGGATTACCGTGGGAAATTGCCAAAGCGTTTGATAACTCTGCACCAATTTCCAATAAATGGATTAACGTTGCTGACGTTTCTCTTCCTGATCTGAGTTTTCAATTCTTTCAAAATGGAGAACTGAAACAACATGGATTTACGAAGGATATGATATTTTCTATTGATACGGTTATCAGTTACGTTTCGAAATTTATAACCCTAAAAACGGGAGACCTTATTTTTACAGGTACTCCAGCCGGGGTTGGACCCATTCAAATAGGAGATAAGCTTGAAGGATTTGTTGAAGAGAACAAACTATTTGAATTTACTGTTAAATAAACAATGGAAGCACAAAAAGAATGGTTTGCCGATTGGTTTGACACCCAATATTACCATATTTTATATAAAAATAGAGACGAGGATGAAGCAAAGAAATTCATTCAGAACTTAACTACTTTTTTGAAGCTTAGGCCCAATTCTTCGGTATTAGATCTTGCGTGTGGCAAAGGTAGACACAGCGTTACACTAAACGAATTAGGCCACAAAGTGTTGGGAGTGGATCTATCTGAAAACAGTATCCAACAAGCTAGGTTGATAGAGCGCAGAGGATTGCATTTTGAGGTGCATGATATGCGAAAACTCATTCCAAGCGTTTCGTTCGATGCCATCTTTAATTTATTTACGAGTTTCGGATACTTTGATTCTACCTGGGACAATAAACTCGTAATTCAGGCTGTTGGAAATATGTTATGCGCCAAGGGATTATTTGTTATTGACTTCATGAATGCGCAAAAGGTAATTGCCAACCTAGTAGCTGAGGAGGAAAAAACGATCGACGGACTTCAATTTGAGATAAAACGATTGGTGGAAGGTGATCACATTTACAAAAAAATAGTGGTAACAGACGGAACCAAAATCAGTAAATATATGGAACGAGTTCAATCCCTCAAATTATCCGATTTTGAACGCTTGTTACAACCCGAATTTACCCTTTTGCATACCTTTGGCGACTTTGATTTAAACCCATTCAACCCAGATACCTCAGATAGGTTAATTTTAATTGCTGAAAAAAATGCTTAATTCATTCACTGTTATTTCGGGGTTTTTAGGGGCTGTTGTATTAGGCGGATTCACGGTTAGCTATCTTCAAGCAACCAATAAAACGCAACTCATTAAGTTATTATTGGCGTTTAGCGGAGGATTTATGTTATCCATTGCTTTTACCCATTTTATTCCAGAGCTCTATTCTCACCAAGCAAACACAATTGGGTATTATATCTTGTTGGGCTTTTTAATTCAGCTTATATTGGAGTTTTTCTCCGGTGGAATTGAACATGGACACGTGCACATTCATAAAGGAGAGAAAATGCCTTGGGCCTTATTTATCTCGTTATCGGTTCATTCAATTATTGAAGGAATTCCTGTTGGAAATACATTGAACGGTGTTGGACACATCGTTGACCACGGACACGGACATGACATCAATTCTTTGTTTTTTGGTATATTATTTCATCAAATACCCGTTGCCATTGCCTTAATGACGTTACTACTGAAAACAGATTCTTCTCGATTAAAAGCATGGATTATCTTGTTGCTTTTTGGTTTAATGACTCCAATTGGTGTGATTGTTGGAATGACCGTTGATGCTGAACAACTAGGGTTAAATGAAGACATTATTCTCGCTGTTGTTGTCGGGATTTTCTTGCACATTTCTACTACGATCATTTTTGAAACGAGCGAAAATCATAAATTCAACATATTTAAACTAGTTAGCATACTTATTGGATGCACCTTAGCTTTTGGCATGAATTTGCTATAGTACATGTTCACTTCTAGGTGTGCAAAACAAGTAGAAAAAACCTTGGTGCTCCTAGAGAAAATGGCTATTTTTATTCAACAAGCTACTTTTTAAACGCATGAAACGATTAACCGCTATTTTTCCCTTTGTATTACTCGCACTGATTTTAATCATTCAGGTGAGTTCTAATGCGCAGACAAAAAATGATATTCCCTGGCTGTCAAGTAGATATACGCACTTAAATAGCTTACCAGTATACCAACAAAAGAAGGAGGCGGAGAAATTAATCACCGTGATAAAAAATCAGCACAATAACCTACCCTTTTCAAAATTAGATTCCAAATTTGTGCTCTTGACCATTGGAGAAGGACACGCAGAGTTTACCAAAACCATTAAACTTTTCTCCAATATCACAGAATTTCATGTGAATTTTTCAAGTAAACTAACCGAATCACAGAAAAATATCATTGAACATGCTGATCAGTTTATTTTATCTATTCACGTTGATGAAAATCACGTCTTAACAGAACAAGCTCTTAATGAATTTCATAACTTGCGTTGTCACGGAAAAAAAACGGTAGTTTTCTTTACTCCATTTGAATTTGCAAAAACCGCAAAGTTGCCACACAACGATGGATTAGTTCTAGCGTATGAAAATCATCCATACATTCAAAATCGAACTGCTCAATTGCTTTTCGGTGCACTACCAGCAAGTGGTAAACTACCGGAGGACTTTTCTGCTTTCCACCCAAAAGATTCAGGAATTGAACTAAAATGGGGAGGTCGGTTGAAATTTACTGATCCGGAAGAAGTTGGAATCGATCCTGCAAAATTAGCTGAAATAGATAAAATTGCACTCAATGGAATTGCTCAAGGAGCTTATCCCGGCTGTGAAATCGTTGCGGCAGTGGATGGAAAAATCTTCTATCGAAAGAGCTTTGGAAGACACTCATACACTGATACAACCAAAGTGAAAATAGATGATATTTACGACCTTGCTTCCATAACGAAGATTGGTGCATCAACCACTGGATTGATGTTTTTGCAATCGCATGGGAAATTTGATGTCAATAAGAAATTAGCAGATTATATACCTGAATATGTAGCGGGAACAAATATGGAACGCCTACAATTGAAAGACATGTTGACACACCAGGCGGGTTTAAAAGCGTGGATTCCCTTTTACTTGCAAGTATTAAAAGACAACCAACCCAATCCTACACTTTTTAGCAAAACAGAAACAGGGAAGTTTAACCGTAAAGTGGCTGAAAATCTTTGGATGAATGAAGATTATGTTGACTCGATGTATAAACAGATTGCGGCACAACCACTTGGACCTAAAGAATACAAATATTCCGATTTAGGCTATTATTTCATCATGAAATTAATTGAAAAACAAAGCAAACACGACCTGGATCATTTTCTTCGGACACAACTGTATGAGCCCATCGGGTTACGTTCCATGGGCTACAATCCTTTGAGTTGCGATAATGCATCAACGATTGTACCAACAGAGAATGATACCAAATTCAGAAAACAATTGGTACAAGGTTACGTGCATGATCCAGGTGCTGCCATGTTGGGAGGTGTATGCGGTCATGCCGGTCTATTTGCCAACGCTACCGATTTAGCTTCGTTAATGCAGCTTTTTTTAAATAAAGGATTCATGGGAAACATTCATTATTTAAAACCAGAAGTTGTTGACTTGTACACTACAAATCCATTTTCCTATAACCACCGGGGCATAGGATTTGATAAACCAAAATTAGAAGGCGGCGGAACGTGCACCAAATTGGCCTCCAAACGCAGTTTTGGTCACAGTGGCTTCACCGGAACCCTTGCGTGGGCAGATCCGGACAATCAACTAAATTTTGTTTTCCTTTCCAACCGTGTTTGTCCAGATCAAGAAAACCGCAAAATCATTGACATGCACATTCGTACCGATATTCAACGCGTATTGTATGAGGCTGTGGCAGGAAGAAAAAAATAAATACTTTAAGTTCATTTGTTTGAATCGATTTATGGGCGCTTGTTTCGATAAACACAAAAAGCTGATTTCGACAAGCTCAATCAACTTTTTGAATCACCCATTAGCTTGTCGAGCCTGTCGAGATAAGCTATTGTCGTGCTTGTCGAAATCAACCATTCTTACTCTTCGACAACTCTTTAAGTTTTTCAAAATCTCCATTGATCAAAGCTTCCTTTTTCCCATGACTCCACCCTTGAATTTGTTTTTCCCGATTGAATGCCCAATCTATCCTTGGAAAAGTCTCAAAATAAACAAGTTCTACGGGTAAATGCTTTTTCGTGAAATTAGCTCCTTCACCACATTGATGTTGTTTCAATCTACGATCCAAATTTTTTGTGCTTCCAGTATAAAAGATATCATTTGCACATTTTAATATATACATGGTTGGTTCTGACATACTTTAAATTACGAAAAATAATTGATAAAACAAAGCCTGATTCGACAGGCTCATCAAGCTTAGCAAGCATATCGAGCTCATCAAGCATATCGAGCCGGTGGAGATAAGCTTATTGATTTAATCACATCACCTGTTTGTGTATTTCTATAGCCCAAGGATGAACAATACGATAAGTCTTTTTCAATTGGCCATTTCTTGATCGGAAAAGTAATAAAGGCTCTTTATTTTCCCGTGAGTTGTCATACACGTATAATCGGTCTACAAAATTTGAGATTAAAGCACAATTAACAATTGATTTACTATATCTAGAAATAATTTTTGGGATCGGTACATCATGACCACCTTGAATAACTCTTCGGGCAATTCTTGAAGCATTTATTATTGGAGAGTCAGTGCAAACAAAGAAGATTCGAATAAAATACCCTAATTCTTTTGCTTTATAAATAAAATCTATTTTCTCCGAACTTGATAAGACCGTTTCAAATATTATACTCTTTCGCTCTTCCAGTAAATTATAACGCTGATCTGTGGCATATTTTGCGGCTTTACCAATAGCTACAGGAGAATTCCAGTCTCCAAACATGTTATTAGCAATATCATCAGGATTAATATAAGTAGCGGAATCCAGCCACTCATGTTTTAAAATTTTTCGTGTAATTGATGTTTTACCTGATCCATTTGGACCACAAACAACAATAAGTGTTGGTTTTTTCACTTTTTGAACCTGTACTCTTTTTGCATTTTCGCCAATTGCATTTGAATAGCTTTTTCGATACACAAAACAATTTGTTTTTGTTCCTCGCGAGCATCTTCAGCCACTTCAAGCATAATTTGATGAAGACTCTTTAGAGAAGGATCCTTGGAGCTATCTGCGAGATTTATTTTCATTAAAACGAAGTTAGGGAAAAAAGTTTAATAAACAACGCTTGATTCGACAAGCTCATCAAGCTTATCGAGCCCGTCGTGCTTATCGAGCCTGTCGAGATAAGCCTGCCGATGTAGTCTGAGCTTACCGATTGTAGTCTGAGCCTGCCGAAGACTACTTCACCAAAGCCCTTAAACAACCATAAATTTTAGTTCATACAAATTATTATATTTTTATATGTATTTATTTTTGATTTAATATATATATTTGCATAGTATCAGTAAAATATATGGGACACCAATTTAGTGGGAATCAACTTTTTGATCTTATTGTAGATACAAATGCGGTATTTCCCTTGAATTTGGAGTTTGTTTTAAAGGACAAAAAACCCATCGATTTTTCCGGACCAGGCATTTACTTTTTGTATTACAAAGAAGAATTGGTATATATCGGATATTTTCACTCAAGCAAGCTAAGCAATGATGTTCGCACTCAAAGGTGGATTAAGGAATTGGCATCAATAACCATGCGGGGAAAGCATATCGGCTTTACCCAAAGTGCATTCACTGATCACCAAAATTGTGTGAATTATCCTGTTTTTCAAGGAGAAATTAGTGATAATGGCTTTCAAACATCCGTTAAGCGCGTTGAGTTTGCAGATAAAAATTGGAATTCATTTCAAGCCAATGATTTTCTATGCGATTTCACTTTTTACTGGTTTAAAGAAGAAAAAAATCTAAATAGAACAAGAGTGGAACTGAAAGAAGTTACAAATCAATTACGAGAATTTTATAAACCTACATGCAACGGGTAGTTGCAAAAAATAATTTAATTATGAAAAAAATTTATTTGTATTTATTTTTTATTGCAATTTCATTTTGTTCTCTATCGCAATATAATTTAACTGAGGCAGAACTAACTAATGGTTTTTACTATTTGAGGGATAATGCCGGGTTTAAGAACCCCTCAAGTGTAAAGTACAATAGCCATACAGCATCAACCAAAAAATTTGAAAAAGAGTGTTTCACCTGGGTTAAATATGATATTAGTGCTCAAAATGGGTTTGGTGGTTATGCTAGGGATAATTATATTGTTTATTTCTATGGAGGAAAGCCAATGCATATTGAATCAAGCTCAGGCGTTTACTTCATGTTTCCGAATAATGATAAAGTAGCAGATCAAGTTATTGAATGGGCAACAGCAATGGGCAAATTTCCTGGTGAATGCGCCATTGAAATCGAGAAAAAGCAAAAAGAAGAAGCTGAGAAAAAGAGATTAGAAGAAGAGCGCATCAAACTAGAAAATCAAAAGAAGGATGCGGATAAAACTACTCTTTTAAAAATCAATGATTTAATTTCCAAAAATTCATTGGAAGATGCTGCAAAAGAATACAGTAAGTTAAATTTTGTAAACTCAGAAATGAAAGGGATACTACAACAGAAATTGGAAGATAAATTTGGTCAGGAACTAGATGAACTTAACACCTATAACGTAGATGATTATATCAAAGCTAATAAGTCAAAATTAAATTCGATTAATCCGGGTAACTATAAAATATATTTTGACAAGAATGGAATTTCTTCCAATGTTAGCTTCCCTTCATGGTCTAATGTACCCAAAAAAGTAATTGCTTCCTTTACAGTAAAGTTGAAATCGGAAACAGAGATCAGTATAGTTTTAAAAGACTCAATTTTAGTTTCTTCTACTTACTCCACGAGTAACACAAAACCACTATTCATTGATAAAAACGAGAATTTCTATTTCAAAACAAAAACGGGTCTTCCAGTAGCTACAATTTCTAACGATCCATCAATCGATAAAAAACTCATTAGAATCAATAAAGTATATAAACGAGAAAAATACGCTAATGGTATTTTAATTGATTCTCAAGAATTCAAAACTGAAAAAACAGTTGGGATAATGAAGAAGGATCAGTAGATATTTTATTCGATGCCATTTATTAAATGAATATGAGATATATTTTAAGTTTTACTAGCGTTCTAATAATTTTTTCTTTTTTCTCACAGCAGAATATTGCTTTAGAATCCCAATTAACTTTGAAGGAAAACAAATTCTATCAAAGAGATCAACTTTTTTCGGGACAAGTTATTTATCTTTTTGAAACCGGTCAACAAAAGTCAATTGTAGAAATTAAAGATGGTTTACCAAACGGAAAAACTATAGAATTTTTATATGACAAAAGTTTTCAGAAAATGAACTTCAAAGACTCTGTTGAGATTAGGAAATCTCATAAACTAATGTCTGAAAAAAAGGCAGAGATTGAATCAAATATTCAAGACACCTTAAAAGCATCAAAAGAAGTTAAAGACTTTCTAAACTATGAAATCGGTGGGGTTGATAAATTGGTCAAATTAAAAGAGAAAAATGATGAAGGTAAGCTGAACCAAAAGAAAAAAGAACAATTTGACAAATACGAGGGTATAGTTCAAGCAAGAGAACAGCGTATTCGGAAATTGAACAATTCTCAAAATGACCTTCAAAGCATTAATCAAAACCTAAAAACAGAATCAAGCAAAAATGAATACATTCCCACAAAATCAAAAGAATATACAATAGTTAATTCTACTAAAGAAGGAGCAGCAATTATATATGACTCGCTAGGGAATAAATTTGGAGAAGGGAATTATAATAATGGCAAACAAGACGGCGAATGGGTTTATTATCAGGGGAGGGGAACGTTAAAGGGAAAAGGGAAATTCATTAATGGGGATGGAATAGATATTGGTAAAAGTGGAGTGCCAAAGGATGGACGAGATGGATTGTGGATTTTTTATTTTGAAAATGGAAATAAAGAATCAGAGGGAAATTATAAAGATGGTATTTTGGAAGGCCAAAGAAAAATATACTTCAGTAATGGAAAACTAAAAGAGAATGGGACATATGTGAACGGGAAAGCTTCTGGTCATTTTGTTTTCTATCATGAAAATGGTTCTGTTTGGAATGAAGTTGATTATAAGGAAGGAAAAAAAATGGGGCTGGAAATTGTTTATAATGAAGAAGGAAAAAAAATAAATGAAAGTAATTATATAGATGGAGTAAAAAATGGAAAAGAAATCTTGTTTGATGAAACAGGCAATAAAATACAAGAATATGATTTAAAGAACGACATCAAAAATGGAATAGAAAAAGAATATTACAGTAATGGTACATTGAAAGCGGAAAGAAACTATAAAATGGGAAAAAATCATGGAAAAACTAAAACTTATTATGAATCTGGAAAAATTCAGATTGAATCTGAAACTCAGAATGGAAAACCACATGGTTTAACGATTAGTTATTTTGAAAATGGAAAAATTAATTTTAAAGTAACTTATGATACAACGTCTTTGGCTGAAGGAAACACTATAGGTGACTTTTTTTCATATAACGAGGATGGCTCAATTAAATTACATGGATATGCGCACAAGGACGGTAGGGTTGAAGATAAAACAGAATCTAATTCAAACAAATCCGAAACCAATGGATCTTACTCAAAAACGGAAATGAATAAACCATACAAATGCAAATGTTGCAAAGCAACAATAAATGGACTTGAAGAAGGAGTTGATAATAACGGAAATGATTTTTCTCAATTGATGTTTGATTTTAATGCTAAGGCATATTATAGTTTAGAAAGTTCATTTAAAGCATTTGGTTTCAAGGATGTTTATGATTACATGAGAAAGCAGGAATATCCTTTTTGTTCACTAAAGTGTTTCCGAGCCTGTCAAGAATAATAATTAAAATAGTTTAATATGAAAAAAGTGATGTTTTTTGCAATTTTTGTGATCTCTGCATATTGTATCGGTCAAGAAAATTTGGATTTAGTAAATGAGACAGCGACCGAAACGATAAACAATTACTTGTCAAGTAAAACTTGGTTAGAAAGGTCTAAATATGTAATTCAACTTCCCAATACTCTAGAACATATGGAAGAAAGATATGATGAAATAAATTTTGAAAAGGAATTAAAAGATTCAACAAGTTACATTTACAACGTGCGATTAACATTTCAATTAAATTCTGATCCTTGGTTGAAAATTAAGGGCTTGCCTAACTATTACAAGAAAAAAATAACTGTTTACTATGGAGCAGCTAAATCCAAATCTAATGTTACCGAATATTACGTTAAAAACATTAACGGCAAATCATTAATAGATTGGGAGGCTAGTGTTTATCATTCTGATGTTTCTCTAGATATTTTGGATAATAGGAAAAGAAAAGAATATGTCATGATGAGAGTACTTATGAAAATTGAAGACAATTTTTGGAATAAAAATGATTTACCTGATTATTTTGCTGTAAGAATAAACCAAGAAGGCGATAATATCTCAAAGGAAGCGATTATTTATAAAAAAAGCGAAAATGGAATGAAACTGTATGATCAATTGATTGATGGTAAATGGCATAAAAAAGTTATTTGGATTAAATACTTCGATTGCCTAACTAAACAGCAAAAAAGTCTTAATAAAACTATTATAGATAATCGCTTAATTGGACACGTAAATTCTATAGAATTCGATAATTGGATTATAGAAAATAATCAGGCTGGAAATATTATTCGTTTATCCATGGAGGATCCGAATTTATCAAATGAAATAAAAAAATATGAAAGCTATTTAAAAGTTAAGGAATTAATTTCAAACCCGTCTTTAAAGTTAAAAACACTAAATGCGGCTAAAGTTGAGTATTATGATAAAGAAATTGTAGTATTTGGTTATATTAATTTGGATAGTTATTATAATTGGGGTTATCGTAATTCAGATTTAACGCATTATTCTTTCAAATTGAAAGATGAAAATTATGAAACTGTTCATATTTATATGAATAAATTGAATTCCAAAAAATTATTCGATGAGTTAACAAATAATGAGGATTTAGCTGTTAAAATTAAAGGGATTCCTTATAAAAACAAGCAAGAAGCTAATTTTGGTAATATTTTAATCGAAGGAATTTCATTTGAAATATTAAAATAAAAATTATACTCAAATAAAACAACAAACCAAACCGCTGTTGAAATCAGAAAGATTTGGTGGTTAGTTTGAGGGGGATTGTTTCGATAAACACAACGCTTATCTCGACAGGCTCGATAAGCTGTTGTGCTGATTGATCTTACTTCGATATACCTCGATAAGCTGTTGTGCTGATTGAGCTTACTTCGATATACCTCGATTAACTCGGTATGTAAGACTCAGCAAGCTCGTATGGCTGATTGAGCAAGACCTTTACATGATGAGCTTGTCGTATACATGATGAGCTTGTCGAATCATGTCGTGCTGATTTAGCCTGTCGAAATCAGCATTTAAACGACAATTAAAAACATGTCTTTTTTGGAATTGAATTCCATAAAATTCCAATATTTATGTACATTTGAATTCTTAAAATTTTGTTTTATGAAAAAAATTGTTGTGTTGAGTTTCTTGTGTTTTTTAACCTTGAATAGTTGTATTATTCAAAAGCGCTATCATTTGAAAGGATTTCAAATTAGCAAATTAGGAGCCAGTAAAAAGGTTAAAACTTCTGCCAAAAAGGAGAATACTACGCTAAATTTTGTGGAAAAAGCTTCGGTTAAAACGGAACTTGTTTATTCAAAAACAATAAATCAAGAGTCAAGAAACGTCATAACTACAAGTGTATCTTCAGAATATCAACCTGAATTACCAGAAACCAATGGAAATGCCGTTATTAGCCTCCATTCAGCGATAGCTCTCGATAATCAGGCCCGCAGAATAAACGATATTAGTCAGTTCGGCTCTACAAAAAGAGCTCGGGTGACCGATGATTTTAAACTGGAAAAAACTGAATTTATACAAAGATCTACTCCAAAATCAATTCAACAACAAAAAATTACGCCTGCCAAAATGCCCTTATGGAAACAAGCCCTTATCGCATTGAGTGTTCTTGTGGTTTTAATAGGATTATACATTGCACTCGTCTTTTCAGAAATTTTTGCTTTTGGAAATTAATGCGTGTAAATAATTAGGATTTTTGGCTGTTATCCTGATTCAGAAAATCACATATCTCTCGCGGAATCCATCAAAAAAACCCACTTTCCGCGAGTATTAGAATTTAATTTATCAGGTTTTCCAGTGAGAGTTCTTGTTGGATGAATCCCGTAAAGTGTTCATTACTAATCGCCCCGAAAGCAGTAATTAAAGTTGGAAAGATTGTTTTTTGTGTTTTGGTTATCTGAGTAAAAACATCAATTCGATGCTGAATTTTTAGCATTTCAGTTTTGGTTAACACGAATTTTTTATCGCAAAATTTAATTTCACACAGATTGATTATTCCATCATTTCGATCAATAAGCAAATCGATTTGTGCACCAGAAATTGTCTTATTTCCAACCGATTGAAAAGCGTAGAATTCCGTAAATACGCCTTCAATTCCCAAGCTTTTTTTAATTTGCATCAAATGTTTAAAACACACATTTTCAAAAGCATATCCAGACCATGACTTCCACTGCGAAGTAGATGCTAATTGTAACCAATTGACATTGTTTTTCTTGTGCATGAATTTCAAATAAAACAACGAAAATTCATCAGTAAGACGATAAATACTATCCTTTTTTGTTTTTCCAAAACTAGTGGTTACCGTGATAAAATTGCACCAAGTCAATTCTTCTAAAATCTCGCTGAAGGCACCGCCATCTTTTAATTTACTAGCTTCAATGAGCTCCTTACGCGATAAACCTTTTAGTTTTTTTGACAAGGCAAGCACAATTTTTAAGTGTTTATCTGCATTCTTGAATAGAGCTCGGTATAAATTATCGAACTCATTGAATAACAAGCCATCTTTTTGGAAACAAACTCGGTCAATAGTTTGCATAGCACTTTCTCCTGGCTTTATTTCATTTAAATAATGTGGAATGCCGCCCATTGCCATGTATAGTTGCGTAATTTGATAGATTGAAAGATTGATTTTTTTGTATTGTAGAAATTCTGTCGTTTCTTTTAATGTAAATGGTAACAAGTGAATACGTTTCGTCAATCTATTGTGCAGCCCACCTTTATTGTTTACGATTTTATTAATCATCCAAGAAGTTGCAGATCCACAAACAATTAAAAGAACATTGTTGTCAATCGCCCAACTATTCCAAAACCATTCTAATGCGCCCAGAAAATTTGATTTATGGGTATCTAACCACGGTAATTCATCAATAAAAATCACTCTTTTACTCTTTTTGCGACTTCTGTCTAATTGCTGACTTAACCGAATAAATGCCTCCATCCAATTGGATGGGATGTTTTCAGAATTTTTCGATTTAAAAAATTGACAATATTGAAAGTGAAACCCTTGTAATTGTTGCTTCATAGTAGCATTTAAAACACCACTGAAATGAAAGTTGGTTTCTTTTTCAAAATGAGCATTTACAAGATAGGTTTTACCAACCCTTCTTCTCCCTGTAATCGCAATAAATTCTGATCTTTGGGAATTGTAACGTTCGTTTAGAATTGTTTTTTCGGCCTCCCTACCAATGATTATTTTACTCATTATTTCTAATTATTACTCGCGGAATCTTTCAAATATAATAAGATTCCGCGAGTAATAGATATTTTTAATCAGTTATTTTTGATGGTATTGTCCTATCCTTAATTAACTCAGCCCAAAACGAGTATGATTGAAAAAAGCTGAAAATCGCTTTCTATATACATTTTCAGCTAACCAAGAACCTCCTATTTCTCCAACTGTCCCAAACGCACCGCTAAATCCAACAAGCGATTGGAGTAGCCCGCTTCGTTGTCGTACCAGCCCACAATTTTTATCATACTACCAACAACACTTGTTAGCCCGGCATCAAACAAACAACTAGCTGGGTGTCCAATGATATCAACTGAAACAATTGGATCTTCGGTGTATGCTAAAATTCCTTTCAAACTAGTTTCTGCTGCCAGTTTCATTGCCGCATTTATTTGCTCGATGGTGATTTTTTCAGGTGAAACCAAGGTAATTTCTGTCAATGAACCATCTGCAACAGGTACACGCACACTTCCTCCTCCCGTGATTCCATGAAGTTCGGGGAATATTTTCGTAATTGCTTTTGCCGCACCGGTTGAAGTTGGAACGATGGACTGGGCAGCAGCACGCGCTCGGCGTAAATCTTTATGTGGCGCATCATGCAAACGCTGATCGGATGTGTAACTATGTACCGTAGAAATATAACACCCTTCAATTGTACACAATTCCTTCATCACTTGCAGCATAGGTGCAGCATTGTTAGTTGTGCACGATGCATTGGAAATAATTTTCTCGTCTCCGATGAGTAAATTGTCGTTTACCCCCATCACAACGGTTGGGATTTCTGCAGAGTTTGCAGGTGCTGAAATAATAACTTTTCTTGCTCCCCCAGTCAAATGCCGCGAAGCATCTTCCGTAGTTAAAAACCTTCCCGTGCTTTCGATTACATAATCTACTTGATTGTAGGTCCATGCAATTTGCTCAGGAGAAGCCGCGGAATAAAATTCAATTTTTTTACCATTCTCAAAAACGAACGAATTTCCTTCAACAGTAAATGTATGTTTCAATCCACGGTGGATACTGTCGTATTTGAACAAATGAGCTAAGGTATGGATATCGGCTAAATCATTAACAGCAACCACATCGATGTCATTCCGCTCCAACGCCATGCGCGTAACGTATCGGCCAATGCGCCCAAACCCGTTTATTCCTATTCGTACCATAGTGTTTTATTTTCAGTAACAACAAAATTACTGCGTATGTTTAAAGAATGGTTAGTTTGAATGAAAAATGATGTTACAAAATTTCATGTTCTTCAACGGCAACAACCGCTTTTACTTCAGGTGCAGCTGCGCGAATGGCATCTTCCAATCCCGCTTTGAGCGTCATTGAACTCATCGAACAATCTTTACAAGCACCCACCAAACGCACTCGAACAACGTAATCTTCTGTAATATCAACCAATTCCATATCTCCTCCATCCGCGTGCAAAAAAGGACGCAATTGTTCAATAGCGAGATTTACTTTATCAATCAACAATGATTCAGCAGAGATACTCATATCGCGTTGGGTTCAGTTTTTATTGGATTTAATTTCCTTCAATTCTTT
Source organism: Crocinitomicaceae bacterium (assembly GCA_044377675.1). Taxonomy (GTDB): domain Bacteria; phylum Bacteroidota; class Bacteroidia; order Flavobacteriales_D; family Crocinitomicaceae; genus UBA952. The sequence continues at coordinate 13,813 of JBILYP010000023.1, read as the reverse complement.
TACGAAGTTACGAACTAATTCATCAAAAGCCAGAGAGGTGGGCGTATTTTCCTGAAAAACAGCTGGTCTACCTGCGTCTCCTGCCTCTCGCACACTTTGTACAAGTGGAATAGCTCCTAAGAATGGAACATTCATTCCTTCAGCCAAATTTTTTGCACCGTCACGTCCAAAGATGTAATATTTATTTTCTGGCAGTTCAGCCGGTGTAAACCACGCCATATTTTCTACAATACCGATCACCGGAACTTTTAGTGTATCCAACTTAAACATGTTCACGCCCCTACGCGCATCTGCAAGTGCAACCTCTTGTGGGGTACTTATAATAACTGCACCATCCAAAGGCACGGTTTGCACCAGAGATAAATGAATATCACCAGTTCCTGGAGGTAAATCGATCAATAAAAAGTCTAATTCTCCCCAATGAGCATCCGTGATCATTTGCGTCAACGCCTTTGCAGCCATCGGTCCGCGCCAAACAACCGCATTATCTTGATCCGTAAAAAACCCGATGGAAAGTAATTTTATTCCTTGGGTTTCAACAGGATTAATTTTTGATTCTCCGTCAATATCAATCATTGTGGGCCTTTCACCCACCACATCAAACATAGTAGGCATAGATGGTCCGTATATATCAGCGTCAATGATTCCAACCGAGTACCCAGCTTTTAGTAATCCACCTGCTAAATTGGCCGTCAGCGTAGATTTTCCTACTCCCCCTTTTCCGGAAGCAACTGCAATAATATTTTTCACGTCGGGCAAAACTTTTCTACGCGCTGCCTTTGCATCAGCCGGAATTCCTTTCACCGTACAATTAATTTTTACTGACTCACCAAAAAATCGGTTGAGATTAAATTCCACCGCTTCTTGCATGCGTTTACGTGCATGCAACGCTGGATTAGAAACCAATACTATAAGATTAATTTCATTTGGGGTAAAATCCAAGGATTCAATTAAATTCGAGGAAACGAGGTCTTTTTTTAGATCCGGTTCTGTAATGTTTCCTAATATTTCAAGTATGTTTTCGCGTGTCAATTCCATATTATTTGATTGCTTTTATTGATCGAAAAGTTTTTTCCATTATTTCGATTACTTTTCTCGAGTAACCTACTTCTGGACTTTTAAATTCGTAATAAACCCCATTAATTTTCTTTTGAGCATAAGCATGATAAGTCACGCCGGTTGGTTCGTTGGTTGCCGTTTTCAGTTTTCGTTCGTAGACCAATAATTCCGGTTCATCGACAATCAGTTTCACCTGATAAATTGACTGGTGCTTATCTAAAATTTTAGCTTTATGCGTTTTTACTAATTCTTTCACATCGCCAAAATCCTCAATTAAAAACGAAAAATTAGGCCCTATGTTCAATTCCCATAAAAAATCCGCCTCCTTGTGTTTCATCTCAGGTAAAAAACTGGTGCCAATTCCAACCGTTTCATCAGGCAACATTATTGTGGCAGCAATATCATAAGGAGAAAGATCAAACTTAAAAAACTGATAATAATCAATGTTATTCGCTTTGCTTTGTTTTGATGGAGCTTCGCCTTTGCATCCGATTAAAAAAGACAATAAGATAGAAAAACACACTATCACCTTATTTTTCATAATCAAACTTTTCTTCTAAGTTCAAAATTTTGACCCAGATACACTTTACGCACTTGTTCGTCACTCGCTAATTCCTCTGCTGTACCTGCTTTTAATATACTGCCTTCAAAAAGTAAATATGCTCGATCTGTAATGGATAATGTTTCTTGCACGTTGTGATCCGTTATTAAAATGCCAATATTTCTATTTCTTAATTCGGCAACAATACTCTGAATATCCTCCACAGCAATTGGATCCACCCCGGCAAATGGCTCGTCTAACAAAACAAATTTTGGATCAGTGGCCAATGCCCTTGCTATTTCAGTTCTTCTTTTCTCTCCTCCCGAAAGTCTATTCCCTAAATTTTTCCGCACATGCGTTAGACTGAATTCCTCCAATAACTTTTCCAATTTTTCTTTTCGTTGAGACTTGTTCAAGTCAGTCATCTCCAAAATTGCCATTATGTTGTCTTCCACAGATAATTTCCTGAAAACGCTCACTTCTTGAGGTAAATATCCAATACCCAACTGTGCTCGCTTGTACATAGGCATTTTTGTAATATCAATATCATCCAAAAAAACCTTCCCTACTTCAGGTGACACTAACCCAACAATCATATAGAAAGACGTAGTTTTGCCCGCGCCGTTTGGACCAAGTAAACCAACAATTTCGCCTTGATTCACTTCTATACTAACGGTTTTCACCACTTGTCGACCGCGATAGGATTTTGATATTTCGTGTGTATGCAATTTCACTTTTGTAAAGATACAAGGAGTTTACTAATGTCTTATTGAATTCAAGAAAAAAAGGATAACAATTTGCGTTTTAAAAAATATACTTCTTGATATCTGATTTTTTTCGACTCCAAATTGGGCGTTTAGTTGGAAACAAAATAAATATTGTACTTTTAACAAAAACTAATTCTTTATGAAAAATATTCTTTATTCCACGCTACTCGTAATTCAGGCTTTTTCGATGATTGCTCAAAATAGTCCTGTCACATTTGAAGACGGTGGACTTGGTAGTTTATGGACTTGGACCGTTTTTGAGAATGATATTCAACCACCGCTTGAGATAGTAACAAATCCTAATCCAACAGGATTAAATTCATCAAACACAGTAGCTAAATTTACGGCCATGCAAAACGGAATGCCGTGGGCTGGATGTGAAACGCAACATGGTAGTGATATTGGAACATTTACTCTAAACGCAACGAATTGTGTTGTTAAAATCATGGTATATAAACCAGTGATCAGCAATGTAGGGATAAAATATGCTACAGCCAGTGGGGCTTCAACCGGAGAGATTTTAGTGGCAAACACGCTTATTAATCAGTGGGAAGAATTAACCTTTGATTTTTCAAATGTAGTTGGCTTGCCTGCTACAACAAATGTGGATCAACTCATTATTTTTCCTGATTTTGCTGCGCGAAACGCAGATCATATTTGTTATTTCGATAATATCAAGTTTCAACCTCAAGGCCCACCATTGGCCGAACCTCTAACGGCAGCACCTGACCCAACGTTTTCAGCACAACATGTAATTTCTATGTTTAGTAATCCGTACACGAACGTAGCGGTTGATACGTGGCAAACACCTTGGTCACAAGGCACATTAACTGATATGCAAATCAATGGAAATGATACTAAATTGTATAACAACTTAAATTTTGTTGGAATCGAAACCACAGGTAACAATATTCTTGATGTTTCAGGAATGACCCATCTATATCTCAATGCTTGGACAGCAAACATAACAAGTTTAAAAGTCAAATTGGTAGATTTCGGTCCTGATTTAATGTATGCCGGAGGCGATGACAGTGAACATGAGTTGACGTTTACGCCTGTTTTGGAAAACTGGAATACCTATGATATTCCTTTGTCAAATTTTACAACGTTGAACTCCAATCAGCACATAGCACAATTGATTTTTGCATCTACTCCAATTGGTGAAGGAGTGGTTTATATAGACAATGTACTTTTCCATACAAATGAGGCAGGAGTAATTACTCAAGAGGAATCTCCTTTTACGCTTTATCCTAATCCAAGTAAAGACATCTTTATACTAAAAGGGAACGAAAAACCAAACAAACTCCAGTTGTATGATCAATTTGGTAGATTACTACAATCCTTCACGCCACAAGGAATAGAAACCACTATTTCTATTTCCAAAATGGAAGATGGAATTTACTACTTAACAATTGAGACAGAAAAAGGATTTAAGGAACGAAAATCACTTATTAAAAATTAATTGTTTTTCATCTAAATTCCTATTTTTGTTTCGATGAAGCAAAAAGTTCTTCTTACGGTCTTATTTTATGTGTTATTGGCTACAATTCAAGCACAAACTATTTTTTCGGAAGTCCATAAAGAAAATCAGTATCCTTTTTTATTGTCTATTCCTCCAGATTCTGTTGACAGTCAAGGCCCTTCACCACTACTCGTTTTTTTGCACGGGCGAAGCTTATCAGGTTCCGATTTGACAATGGTAAAAAAATATGGAGTGCTGCATGAAATGGAAAAGAAGGGACGTTTTGTACCTGGTTATGTCATTGGTCCTCAAGTAAAAAAAGGAGAAAGCTGGAATCCGGATAAAATATTACAATTAGTTGAATACATGATCCGAAACTACAACATAGATTCTTCCCGTATTTACATTGCAGGCATGAGTTTGGGAGGGTATGGAACCTTACATTTTGCTGGAAAATACCCAAAAAGGGTTGCTGCAGCAGTTGCCTTGTGCGGTGGTGGCGATGTGCGCGATGGATGTCGGTTGGCAGAAGTTCCGTTATGGATAGAACACGGAGATCAGGATGAATCTGTGCCGGTGAACGAATCGATCAAGGTGGCAAATGCCATCAAGGGATGTAATGGCGGTAAAAACCTCAAATTTATTATCGATCAAGGAGCAAATCATGGCGCCTTAGAAAAGATATTTCGGTCTGATGAATTTTATAATTGGCTTTTCTCTTTTAAGAGCGATGACAACTAATTAGATTCATTCTAAATAAGAACCAAATTAAATCTGCATTGTTCTATGATTTAACTTTGCAGCTCGAACATCAAACGTTGAATTTATAGTAGGAATATGAGTAAATCAGTTTTATTAAAATCATCCATCGCCAAAAAATATTGGATGGCATTAACCGGATTATTTTTGTGTACCTTCTTGGTAGGTCACTTAGCAGGTAATTTACAACTTGTTTTTAGCACGGGTGAAGAAGGTAAAAGAGCATTTAATGAGTATGCGTATTTCATGTCGCACAACCCAGCCATCAAGCTTTTATCATACGTAACCTATATTTCGATCCTATTTCACATCGTTGATGGATTCATGTTAACGATCCAAAATAAAAAAGCAAGACCAGTTGGTTATGCATACAATAAGCCAGGTGCAAACAGCTCTATGGCTTCCAGAAATATGGCGGTATTAGGTACATTGATTTTGGTGTTTTTAGCAACACACATGGCTAATTTCTGGTGGAAAGCGAAAGTATCGAGTGAAAAATTTCCTTTGCATTCATATACTGTTTATCCTCCAATGGCAGAGCGTCCAACTGAAATGTATTATACCGTAAAAGGAGATGCTATTCCTAAAGAAGGAGTTATTGTGAAAGAAGGAACTAAATTGTTCATTGATTCCAAAATGTTTGAGCAACAAATAGCTGTGATGAAACAAATGAATCCAGGGCAACAATTACCTGATATGAGTCAAATGAACAAAAATCCTGAGTTGGGTGAAGGATATAAAGATTTGCATTCGCTCGTTTTTGCATTCTTCGGACATGATAAATCAAAACAAGGTTTTCCTAAAAATGATATGGCTTTGGCTGGTTTAATTTTCTATGTCATTAGTATGTTAGTTTTAGGCTTTCATTTGTGGCACGGCTTCTCTTCGGCTTTCCAGTCGTTGGGTGTTAATCACGCTGCTTACACTCCATGGATTAAAAAAATAGGGTACGGTTTTGCCATTTTGGTTCCAGGTCTTTTTGCACTTATTCCGATTGTTATTTTCATTACTAAATAGATTAAAATTCGAATTGATATGTCAATTTTAGACTCTAAAATCCCCGCTGGTCATATTTCAGAAAAATGGACCGATCATAAAAATCACTTAAAGTTAGTGGCTCCCAATAACCGACCAAAAATTGATGTTATTGTTGTTGGAACTGGACTTGCCGGTGCTTCTGCTGCGGCATCATTGGGTGAAATGGGGTATAACGTAAAGGCGTTTTGTTTTCAAGATTCACCAAGACGGGCTCATTCCATCGCTGCTCAAGGAGGAATCAATGCAGCCAAAAATTATCAAAATGATGGTGATTCTGTTTACCGATTATTTTACGACACGATCAAAGGAGGAGATTACCGAGCAAGAGAAGCAAACGTTCATCGTTTAGCGGAAGTTTCTGGAAATATTATTGACCAATGCGTTGCGCAAGGTGTTCCTTTTGCACGTGAATATGGTGGGTTATTAGACAATAGATCATTCGGAGGAACGCAAGTTCAGAGAACATTTTATGCTGCAGGTCAAACCGGTCAGCAATTGCTATTAGGTGCATATTCCTCTTTATCCCGTCAAATTGGATTGGGAAGAGTGAAAATGTATCACCGCCATGAAATGTTAGACCTAGTAACTGTAGATGGAAAAGCGCGAGGAATTATTGCTCGTAACTTAGTAACAGGCGAATTAGAAAGACACGCTGCACATGCAGTTATTATTGCTTCTGGAGGTTACGGAAATGTTTATTTCTTATCTACAAATGCTATGGGTAGCAACGTATCCGCAGCATGGAAAGTACATAAAAAAGGAGCTTTGTTTGCAAATCCTTGCTTTGTGCAAATCCATCCAACCTGTATCCCTGTACATGGAACGAATCAAGCCAAATTGACTTTAATGTCAGAGTCCTTAAGAAATTCAGGAAGAATTTGGGTTCCTATGAAGAAAGAAGACGCTGAAGCTATTCGAGAAGGCAGACTAAAACCCACACAAATCGCAGAAGAAGACAGAGATTATTTCTTAGAAAGACGTTACCCTGCTTTTGGAAATTTGGTGCCACGTGATGTTGCTTCTCGCGCTGCAAAAGAAAGATGCGACGCTGGCTTTGGTATTGAGGCAAACGACACCAACGAAGGAGTATATCTAGATTTCTCAACAGAAATAAAATCCAAAGGAAAACAAGCTGCATATGCACTTGGTGACCATAATCCTACCGAAGAAAAAACAATAGAATTAGGTAAAAAATGGATTGAAGAAAAGTACGGTAATTTGTTTCAGATGTATCAAAAAATTACAGACGACAATCCGTACGAAACACCTATGAAAATTTATCCAGCCGTACATTATACAATGGGGGGAGTATGGGTAGACTACAACTTACAAAGTACTATTAAAGGTTGTTTTGTGGCTGGAGAAGCTAATTTTTCAGACCATGGTGCAAATCGTTTGGGCGCCTCAGCGTTGATGCAAGGTTTAGCTGACGGATATTTTGTACTTCCATATACAGTGTCAGATTATCTAGCAGATGAAATTAGAACAGGAAAAATCTCTACCGATTCCCCTGAGTTTGAAGCTGCCGAAAATGATGTGAAAAATTCCATCGAAAAATTCTTGTCAAATAAAGGAACAAAGTCAGTTGATTTCTTCCACAAAAGATTAGGTTTAATCATGTGGAACAAGGTTGGAATGGGAAGAAACGAACAAGGGTTAAAAGAAGCGATTGAAGAAATTGGAACATTGCGCGATGAATTTTATCGTGATGTATTTGTTCCAGGTGATTCAAATGAAATGAATCCTGAACTGGAAAAAGCCATGCGTGTTGCAGATTTAATTGAATTGGGACAACTAATGGCAATTGATGCATTGAATAGAGATGAATCTTGTGGTGGGCATTTCCGCGAGGAATTTCAAGACTCAGAAGGTGAAACTTTACGTGACGATGAAAAATTTAAACATGTCGCCGCTTGGGAATATAAAGGCATGGACATAAAAAATTCAGTAATGCATAAAGAAGAGCTGAATTATGAATTTATTAAAATCGCTGAGCGTAATTATAAATAATGGAAGGAAAACCTAAGGTTTGGAAAATGTTATTGATTAGCTGGCTATTTGTTTATCCAGTGGTTAATATACTGTTCATGGTACTTTTTCCAATAATTCAGGAATTTCATCCTTTACTCAGAACATTGATTTTCACGGGTATATTAGTGCCTTTGATGGGGGTTTCAATACCTTTCCTACACAGAAAATGTTGGAATTGGATAATCAGATAATGGAAATATAGAATTTAGAAATAAAAAGATAAAATGGCAACAAAATTTATCAACATCAACCTTAAAATTTGGAGACAAAAAAACGCTAATGCAAAAGGTTCATTAGAGTCCTATAAATTGGATAAAGTTTCCACCGATAGTTCTTTTTTAGAAATGTTGGATCAACTTAACGAACAACTAATCAATGAGCAAAAAGAATCCATTGCCTTTGATCATGACTGTAGGGAAGGTATTTGTGGAATGTGTTCTCTTTACATTAACGGTAGAGCGCATGGACCAGATACGGGTACAACTACTTGTCAATTACACATGCGTAAGTTCAACGATGGTGACACAATTTATGTAGAACCATGGAGATCTCGTGCTTTTCCAATTATAAAAGATTTGGTTGTTGACAGAAGTGCATTTGACAGAATTCAACAAGCAGGTGGATTTGTTTCAGTAAACACATCAGGAAGAACAATGGATGCAAATGCAATTCCGATTCCAAAAGCAGATGCAGATAAAGCTTTCGAGGCCGCTGCCTGCATCGGTTGTGGAGCATGCGTGGCAACCTGTAAAAATGGCTCAGCAATGCTGTTTGTAGGAGCTAAAGTTTCTCAATATGCCTTACTTCCCCAAGGAAAAGTAGAAGCGCAAGAACGCGTGGTGAACATGGTTCGTCAAATGGACGAAGAAGGGTTTGGAAATTGCACCAATACTGGAGCTTGTGAAATAGAATGTCCAAAAGGTATTTCTTTAGAAAATATTGCGCGAATGAATAGAGAATTTCTTTTTGCCGCAGCGAAAAGCGAATAGTTTTAAATGCTACTTGTCTAGAAAGCAGTCTCTTTGACTGCTTTTTTTTTGAAAAATATTTTTATTTGTTATTATTTTGTTAAATTAGCATAAACTAAAATAAATCATCAATTATGAAAAAACTTTTACTCGCAGTTTCTGTGATTTTATCTGCCACTTGGGCCGATGCACAGGTAATTGTTGCTGGTGTATCACCAAATTCAATTATAGCTAATTACACGTTTACATGGGCTGAGCCAGGTGCTTGGGGAACCCCAGATTTTAACATCCCAGGTACTTTTGTTCAAGATACGCTTGCAATGGCTAATGATGGAACTACAGGGTTAAATGCTCAAGGTAATCCTCTTTCCGCTTCAGGTTGTAATCCACTAACACCAAATAGCCTTGCAGGTAAAATAGCGGTTGTTTACAGAGGTGACGGTGGAAGTAGTATTCCTTTAAATGGAGCTTGTGAATTTGGTTCAAAAGCATTTAATGCGCAAGAAGCTGGAGCTGTAGGTGTTATTATCATCAATCGCGATGCCGACATTATTGCAATGGGAGGTGGTGCACAAGGTGCAAACGTAACAATTCCAGTGGTAATGATTTCTTTAGCGGATGGTGCTACATTAGTGAATGAAATGGCTAACGGTTCTGTTGTAGTTTTTATGGGTAACAAAACAGGTTTATTCGCAAATGATATCGCAATTAGCCCAGGTGCTGCTTTAGCTCCAAAAGCTGGTCACGTACATTCATTACTTGCTCAAAATGGAACTGAGTTTAATTTTGACTTGGGTGCTCGTATCTATAACCCGGGAAGTGCGGCGCAAGCAACTGTTTCTTTAAATGCTACAATCACAAACCCATCAGGAGCAGTAGTTTATGATAACACAGTTTCAGGTTTGTCTATCGTTTCAGGTGATAGTACTGATGTTTATCCAGGAATTGGTTCTTTTTTGCCTAATTTCTCTTTAAGTTCATATACTGCAGGAACATACACGGTAACTTATACTGCCTATTTAGGTGGTACAGACGAATACGATGGAGATAATACAGTAACATATACATTCACTGTTAATGATTCTGTTTTCTCTTATGCGAAAAGAGATGCAGTAACAAATTCATTGAATGCAGCTAACTTCTACAGACCAAATGATAATACGAGTACTTTTTCAATTTGTACGGTCATAAACGATGCGAATGCAAGTAGAGTCGCAGTAACGGGAGTTTACTTTGCAGCAACAAAAGCAACAGGAACCGATCCTCTTGATGGAGAAGAGATTGTTTTGGATTTGTACAAGTGGGAAGATGTTTTTACTGATTTAAATGATCCTAACTTTTCATTTAATACACTTACTCAGGTTGCATCGGGAGCTTATTATTACCCTGGAGATCTTCAAGGCGAAATAGTTTATGGTGCATTTAGCGCTCCAGTAATTTTAACGGATAATGAACGTTATTTAGCTTGTGCTCAAACATCAAACTTAGATTTATATTTAGGGTATGATGACCAAAACTACACGTGGAATACAGATTATTACTTACAACCAATGTTCCCTAACGAAAGTGATATTTCAGCTGGTGGTCAATATTTTGCTGTAGGATTTGGTAGTGATTTACCAACTGCGCTTGGAATTGGGCTAATTGATAAAAATAGTATCGGTTTAGCAGAGGCAAATGTAATTGAAGGTGTTGCTTATCCAAATCCTGCTCTTGATAAAGTTACTGTATCTATTCAAGGAGAAGGAGTTGCTAGCTTAACAATCACTGATGTTGCAGGAAAAGTAGCAATGGTGAGTTCAATGAATTTAGTAAACGGAAAATCAGATGTGAATATCGCAGGTCTTGAAGCAGGAATATACGTATTCAACGTAGTTCTTGACAATGGAAAATCTGCTCAATTCAACGTAGTTAAAAAATAATTTTTACACGTTATTTTTGGTAAGGGTCAACTTCGGTTGGCCCTTTTTTATGAAAATTAACAGTGAACAATGCTTGTAAATTGTTGTTATATGGAATGAAATTAGTTAATTTGCAAGAGACTAACCTATGAAAGAATACCAAGCCGGTCCTAAACTAAATCAGATTACTATACCCTCTGACTTGCGAGAAAAGTTTTCAATTGATGACTTGCCTCAAATTTCAGACGAAGTACGTCAATACATTGTAGATGTTATTTCTGAAATTGGAAATAGCCACTTTGGAGCTAGCCTAGGAGTAGTAGAATTAACAGTAGCCTTGCATTATGTTTTCAATACTCCCGAAGATCAATTGGTTTGGGATGTTGGACATCAAGCATATGGTCATAAAATATTGACAGGTCGACGAGACGTTTTTCATACAAATCGATTAAAGGGTGGGATTTCAGGATTCCCAAAAAGATCTGAAAGTGTTTATGACACATTTGGTGTTGGACATTCTTCAACTTCAATCTCCGCGGCACTTGGAATGGCTGTAGCTAATAGATACAAAGGCGAAAAAAACAAACAACATATTGCAGTAATTGGTGATGGTGCCATGACAGCTGGTTTAGCTTTCGAAGGAATGAATCATGCCGGCTTTGAAAAAGACGCCAATCTATTGGTTGTATTGAATGATAATTGCATGTCAATTGATCCCAATGTTGGGGCATTAAAAGAATATCTAACGGATATTACTACATCTCACACCTACAATAAAGTGAAAGATGAAGTATGGAAATTACTCGGTAAAATATCCAAGTTTGGTCCAGATGCTCAAACAATTGCTTCCAAGGTAACTCATGCACTTAAAGGAAGTATTCTCAAACAAAGTAATTTATTTGAATCGCTTAATTTTCGCTATTTCGGTCCAGTTGATGGACACGATGCCATTGGCTTAGCTAAAGTATTAGAAGATTTAAAAGATATTCCGGGCCCAAAAATTTTACATTGCTTAACAAAAAAAGGGGGCGGTTACAAATTTTCTGAGGAAGGAGATCCAACAAAATGGCACGCTCCTGGTGTTTTTAATAAAGAAACTGGAGAGATTGTTAAGGTGGTTCCAAAATCTCCTCAGCCGCCAAAATATCAAGACGTATTTGGATATACTATCGTAGAATTAGCAGAAAAAAATGATAAAATAATGGGCGTAACCCCGGCAATGCCAAGCGGTTGTTCATTAAACATTATGATGAAAGCTATGCCTGACCGGGCTTTTGATGTGGGTATTGCCGAACAACATGCGGTTACATTCAGTGCTGGATTGGCTACCCAAGGATTAGTTCCATTTTGTAATATTTACTCCACTTTCATGCAACGCGCTTACGATCAAGTATTGCATGATGTAGCATTACAAAACTTGAATGTTGTTTTTTGTTTGGATAGAGGTGGATTGGTTGGGGCAGATGGTGCAACGCATCATGGAGCATACGACTTGGCATACATGCGTATGATTCCGAATATGGTTGTTTCAGCACCCATGGACGAGGAAGAATTACGTAATTTAATGTTCACGGCTCAACTCCCCGATAAAGGTCCTTTTTCAATTCGATACCCGAGAGGAAATGGTGTGATGACTGATTGGAAAAAGCCATTGAGGGAAATAACAGTTGGAACCGGTAGAAAAGTGACCACTGGAAATGATCTTGCTATTTTAACCATTGGCCATCCAGGAAATTTTGCCCAAGAAGCAATTAGTGAATTAAATCAATTAGGTGTTTCAGTTGCACATTATGACATGCGCTTTGTTAAGCCAATTGACGAAGTAATGCTTCATGAAGTGTTTTCAAAATTCAAAAAGGTAATCACCGTTGAAGATGGTTGTTTAATGGGAGGTTTTGGTTCTGCCGTAATTGAATTTATGGTCGATCAAAAGTATTCTGCAGAGGTTCTTAGACTTGGTATTGCTGACGAATATATTCATCACGGAACACAAGAAGAGCTTTGGGAAGACTGCGGATTTGATAAAAACGCCATTATTTTCAACGTGAAAAAAATGCTGTCTATTACTTCTTTTGAAAAAAAACATACCGAGAAAGTGAGCTAAATTTTTAAATTATTGTAATTTGGACAATAATTTAAATTTCTAACTGTGAAAAATACAAACTACGGTGCATTTGGAACGCTTGTTTTAATCTTTTTTTTCTGGGGATTCGTTGCCGCCAGCAATGATATTTTAATACCTGTTTTTAAAAAAGCGCTCAACTTAACCCAGCTTCAATCTCAGTTAATCTCTTTTGCTTTCTATGTTGCATACACAGTAGGTTCCATTTTATACTTCCTCATTTCTGCCATTTTAAAACAAGACATTTTAAATAAAATTGGATACAGAAATGGACTGGCCCTTGGATTAATAATTTCTGCATTGGGCACATTATTATTCATTCCGGCGTCTAATCAAGCATCTTTTCCCTTACTAATTTCAGGTTTATTTACAGTAGGTCTTGGGTTTTCATTACAGCAAATAGCAGCAAACCCCTTGGCAATTCAAATGGGAGATCCAGCCAAAGGAAATGCACGACTGAGTTTAGCAGGTGGAATTAACAATGTTGGAACCACAATTGGACCAGTTATTGTTTCTTTTGCCATTTTTGGAGGATTAGGCTCAAGTGATACAACGTTAAATTTAGAAGCGGTACAAACCCCTTATTTAATTCTAGGAGCGGCGTTTATCCTTGCAGCGATTGTTTTCAAATTATCAAATGTTCCAGATAAATTAGAATCAAGCTCAGGTAGCGGCACGGGAAATATTCTGGCGTCTTTGAAATACCCACAAGTTTATTTAGGAATGATTGCCATTTTTCTATATGTTGGTGTAGAAGTAGCAACTGCTAGTAATTTACCAGAATTTATGAAACAAAAATTAGGTACCGGTGAAAATCAAGTTGCGCCCTATGTTTCCTTGTTTTGGGCAAGTTTAATGATTGGAAGGTGGACGAGTGCAGCAGGAGTATTTAATTTAAGTAAAAACTTAAAATCAATACTAGGGATTGTATTGCCATTCGTAGCATTTGGAATTTTCCTACTCGTTAATTGGATTGCAGGAAACGATTTGGCCGTTTTTTACCCCTACCTTGGAATAGTTATTTTGTTGATTATCGCCGATAAAATAAGTCAAGGAAATCCAGTTAAACAATTAATTCTCTATTCCTTTTTTGCAATTATTGCCTTAGTTATTGGAATTTTTGCAAGTGGAATGATAAGTGTTTTCGCATTCATATCAGTTGGGC
>JBILYP010000004.1:0-136938 GCA_044377675.1 Crocinitomicaceae bacterium | reverse complement strand
TGTGTTTCGGTGCTGCATTAGGGACTATCGATTTAAGCGTTTTCGGAGGGACTAACCCGTACAATTATTCATGGTCAAACACACAAAACACACCTGATCTTGCCAATTTAACAGCTGGAAATTACCAAGTTGTTATTAGTGATGCTAATGGCTGTCAACTCACAGTAGACACAACTATTTATCAACCAACTCAAATTCAATCCACTGCATTAATGAGTCCTGTGAATTGTTTCGGTGGCAGCGATGGGTTTTTAAATATTACTGTTTCAGGAGGAATTGCTCCATACATGTATCTTTGGTCTAATGGTCAAACAACCCAAAACATTGACTCACTTTCTACGGGAAGTTATTCAGTTCAGATAACAGATGCTAATGGCTGTATTCGAAATTTCACCTATGCCGTTTCACAACCAGCACAACCCATAACGCTTTCGTTAACCCAAAACAATGTTGCCTGTTTTGGTGAATCTACGGCCTCAATTAATTTAACGGTTACAGGTGGCACACCAACTTATTCCTATTCTTGGAGTAACGGTCAAATCAATCAAGATGTTTTCTCGCTCGATACTGGTATTTATCAAGTCATTGTAACGGATATAAACAATTGTCAAGACTCTATTTCTACACTCATTACACAGCCCGCAGAACCCATTCAATTAACAGAAACTCATCAAGATATTTTATGCTTCGGAGCAGCTACCGGATCGATTGATTTATCGGTAAGTGGTGGAACGCCTATTTACAATTACAATTGGTCAAACAACCAACAAACTGAGGATATTTCAACCCTTGTAGCCGGGAATTACCAAGTGGTTGTAACTGATTTATTAGGATGCGACGATACCTTGGTTGTGAGTTTAAGTCAACCGCAAGCACCTATAGATGTGTTATTCGACATTGAAAATGTGGCATGTTTTGGAGATAGTACCGGCAGCATTGAAGCAAGTATTATCGGAGGAACAGCGCCTTATCAGTTTTCTTGGTCAACGACAGATTCTACGCTATTTATCGATTCACTTCCTATCGGAGTCTACGCCATACAGGTCATTGATTCAGATAGTTGCACTTACATTGAAACTGCCATTATCTTCCAGCCAGCAGCGCCATTAAACGCTACTTATACTACAATCGAACCACAATGCTTTGGTTATTCTGACGGACAATTAATTGTTTCTACAACTGGAGGAACACCCGGCTATCAATACAATTGGTCAACGGGTGATTCAACATCAGTTGTGGATTCTTTAGCTACGGGAAATTATTCGGTTCAAATCACAGATACAAACGGATGCGTCTTTGATTTAGCTTGTTTTCTTGACCAACCAGCACAAATTCAACCTTCATTTGATTCGGATATCCTTGTTGGATGTAGTCCATTGGTGGTAGAGTTTTTCAATACTTCAGATGCTGATTTTAATTGCGAATGGACTTTTGGTGATTCATTAAGTTATACTGGATGTGAGGATGTTGTCATTACTTTTGATACAGGAGGAGTGTACGATGTGAATCTAATTGCATACGATGCCAATGGATGTTTTAACGATGTGACTTATAGTAATTACATAACAGTAAATCAAACTCCAACCGCTAGTTTCACGGCTGATCCAAGCATTCTTTTCCCAGAAAGTCCATACACAACCATTTTGAACACATCTATTGGAGGAGATTTCTACATTTGGAACATGGGTGTAGGAGATCCCGACGAAATGTATTTTGAACCAGGTGATTATCAATTTCCAGCAAATATTACTGATACTTTTTTAATTACCATGTACACAGTAACCACAGAAGGTTGCGCCGATACAGCGTATCAGCAAATCCTCTTTAACAACGATCCATTCTATTACATACCAAATACGTTTATTCCCGATGGAGACAACCGAAATGATGTTTGGCTGCCTATTTTTTCAAATTTAGATAACGTTAAAAAATACAATGTACAGGTATTTAATCGTTGGGGTGAACTCGTATTTGAAACTACAGACCCCTCAAAAGGATGGGACGGAAACTACAAGGGGAATAATTGTCAAGATGGTACATACACCTGGAAAATGCAATTTACTTGGTACGATCGCAGGGTGTATGACAAAGTTGGGCATGTTAATTTGTTGAGATAGAATAATCTTAAAATTCAATTAAATCGAAGGTTAAAACCAAAGTGTATTCCAACTAGTTTTCTATCTTAACTTCCAAAGCATCTAACCGTTTGCGAAGCTCATGAACTTCTTGTATTAATTGATATACTTGGATTGAAAGGCCTTGATTAACTTGGTAGTTACCTGTAGGTTCTGAGGCAGATTGAATGTTTAATTCTGAATCAAAAAACCATTGCGGACTGCGCTTTAAAATCCCGGCAATTATTCTCAATCTGTTAACTGAAATTTCAGAAACACCTCGTTCTAAATTGGAATATGCCGCTACTGTAAGACCCAATTCATCCGCAATATTCTGTTGACTTAAATTTAAGCGCAAACGCTCCAAACGAATTTTTTCTGCAACTGTTTCTTTCACGAAATAAAATTACTATGAGCAAATAGAGAATATATTAACTAAAACTTTATATATTTAAGAAATAGTATAAAATATTTATATATTTGTTGTGTATAAGTTAAAAGCATGACTAAAATTTTATTTTTTCTACTATTTTTTATTGTTTCAATAAAAGGTTTTTACTCTCAGGAAATCATACGTTCCACCATTGGTTCAATCGGTTCATCCATGGGCAATGGAGCCGTTACTGTGCAACAAACAGCCGGACAACCAAGTGCCACAACCTTTGTGAAAAACGAAGATGGTTCTGCGCTTCGACAAGGATTTCATCAACCGTATTATTACGAAATTGAGCGAAATGACTTGAATGCAACCATTTACCCCAATCCGAATAATGGTCAGTTTTCATTTCAAGTGGCAGTTGATGAAAATGTTGGGTTTGATTACCAACTCATAGATCAACAAGGAAGATCGGTACTTAAGAACTCGGGTAGTGGAAATCACTTAATCGAAGTAAACATCGAACAACCCGCTACTGGTATGTATCACTTACAAATTATTAGTGGGGATAAATCTTCATCTTTTAAAATAAATGTAATTCAATAAAAAATGAGAAAACTAGTTCTTTCAATAACACTTTTTGCCGCTTGTTTTGGTTTAAAAGCACAAGATGGTAAATTAATCCATCAAGTCAATTTCAATGCTGGTCGAACGTTTTCAAGCTTTTTGTACAAAAATGCAGATGGAAATAAGGATGAAAATCTTTCTTACCGCTCTGGAAACACCTATAGTTTAAGTATTGGTTTGGGCCTTGGTTCAAAACACATATTAAGACCTGAGATTCAATATAGTGAACTAGGAGCAAAATCATCTTTTTTAGATGCTCCGGTAGATTGGAAGCTCAATTACTTGGGAGTTGGAGCAAGTTATTTATTCAAAGTCATAGATAAAGAAACCATTTCACTTTCTCCGGGAGCGATAATTGGATACGATTATTTATTGAAAGGTGAACAAACAATTGGAAGTACACGCTACAATCTTACTGAAAACGATGCCTTAAAAGCTTGGGATTTGAACGCGGGACTTTTGCTAAATAGCCGTTTCAAAGTAACAGAATCACTTTTCTTAAACTTTGAATACCGTTTCAACATGGGCTTGAATCAAATTGAAAAGCAAGACCAAGGAGAAAAATCAAAAAACATTGGACACAGAACCCTAATCGGTTTGTCTTTTAACCTTTAATAAAAACTTTAACTAAATAATCATGAAAAAAATAGCTCTTACTCTTTTTTCGCTTGTATTCGCCATCACACTTTTGGCTCAACAAGCACCACCACAAGGTATTAATTACCAGGCAATGGTTTATGTTCCTTATGGTAACCAACAAGTGGGTGTAAACAGTGCAGGTCAAATCCCGGCAAACACGAAAGAAGTTGTGGTAAAATTCACCTTGGAAGAAGGAAACAATGGTCCGGTGATTTATGAAGAAACAATGACAGATACGACTGATCAATATGGTTTATTAAATGCAGTAATTGGCACAGGAACTCCAACATCAAACAGTCCTGGTTTATTTAACCAAATTGACTGGAGTCAAGGAGATCCGTATTTGCGTGTTAGTATTACTTTAACACAATATAATTCTACTGTTAGTTCTTATCAAAAACTATGGAGTGTCCCTTACGCATTGTATGCTGATCAAGCTAATTCTGCTAATACAGCAGATTATGCAACAAATAGTGGAAATGCAGATTCATCTGATTATGCCGATGTTGCCGGCAATGGAATCATAGGTGTAACTGACAACGGAGATGGCACATTGACTTTTACTTATTTTGATGGAAGTACCTATACTACAGGAATTTTAAGTGGATTAATGGGGCAACAAGGACCAACTGGTCTAAATGGATCAAACGGGCAAAGTGCTTACGAAATTTGGTTAGCAGAAGGAAATACAGGTACTCAACAAGATTTTTTTTCTAGTTTGCTGGGATCTCAAGGACCAACTGGTCTAAATGGGACAAACGGGCAAAGTGCTTATGATCTCTGGATAGCTCAAGGAAATACAGGAACGGTAGGAGATTTTTTAAATAGCTTAGTGGGCACTAACGGAAGCCAAGGGCCACAGGGACCTCAAGGACTTCAAGGACCAGCAGGATCCTCTGGAAATGGATTTCAAAATGGTACAACATTAGGACAAGTTATGTATTGGGATGGCTCACAATGGATACTTCTCAATCCTGGCTCAACAGCACAAATATTAACTATTTGTAATGGTGTTCCAACATGGACAACAGGAGGTGTTTGTCCTGGAACTGGGTCAATCACGACTTTAAATTGCGGCGGTTCGACAAATTCAGGAACATTACAATCCGGTTTTTCAGCAAGTGGAGTTAGCAGTTCTGTGCCATATACGGGGGGAAATGGTGGATCTCATAACGGTCAATCAGTTTCTTCTACTGGAGTAATTGGCTTAACAGCAACACTTGCTCCTGGTAATTTTGCAAATGGAACAGGAATATTAGTTTATTCAATTACTGGAACACCAACATCATCAGGCACTGCAAGTTTTGCTCTTAATATTGGAGGACAAATTTGTACCTTAACAAGAACAGTTAATCTACCAAACGGAACAATTACAACATTAAGTTGTGGAACAGCATCTAATTCAGGAGCATTAATGCCTGGAACAGTTGCGAGTAGTGTTAGTAGTGCAGTACCTTATACAGGGGGGAATGGAGGCACACATAACGGTCAAACTGTTGCATCAACAGGAGTTATTGGATTAACAGCAACTACAGCTGCAGGAACTTTTGCAAATGGAGCGGGTACTTTAACTTACATCATTTCAGGTACTCCGAATTCATCGGGCATAGCAAGTTTTGCTTTGAGTATAGGAGGACAAACATGTTCATTGACATTTACTGTAAGTTTACCAATTGGAACCATTTCAGCATTGAGTTGTAATACGTCAACCAATACAGGAACTTTAACCTCTGGAACAGCTACTAGTGGAGTTAGTAGTTCTGTTCCTTACACAGGTGGAAATGGAGGAACATATAATGGACAAGCGGTAAGCTCAACAGGAATTACAGGTCTTACGGCGACATTAGCTGCTGGAACGTTCGCAAACGGAGCAGGAACAATATTTTATACAATTACAGGTACACCGGCAACTTCTGGAGCTGCAAGTTTTGCATTAAATATTGGAGGGCAATCTTGTACTTTAACCATAACTGTTTCTCCTGATTTGGTTTCACAATACCCAGCAGGATCAGTTTTTTGTGCTGCTGGCCCAACTGCGATTGTTGATGTAACAAACCCAACCACAGGAAAAACTTGGATGGATCGAAATTTAGGCGCTTCGCAAGTAGCTACAAGTAGCACTGACAACAGTGCATACGGTGATCTTTACCAATGGGGAAGAAGAGCAGATGGACATCAATGTCGAAATTCTAATACAACTACAACTTTAAGTTCCTCTGCACAACCTGCTAATTCACTTTTTATTTTAGCTCCGAATAGTCCAAATAATTGGTTAACCTATGTAGATAATACACTTTGGAATGGCGTTAGCGCGGTTAATAACCCTTGTCCAATTGGCTATAGGATTCCAACGGAATCTGAATATACAGCTGAGTTTACTTCCTGGTCTTCACCATATGCAGACGGAGCCTTTAACTCACCTCTTAAATTTACGCTGGCCGTAGGGAGAAATGCAACGACAGGCGCTATTGGTAATGGCTCTGCAAATTCATGGGGTTCTTATTGGAACAAACAAATTTGGACTAATAGTCAAGCTCGTATGATGGTATTTTATGTTTATGCTTCTTCAAGTACTCCAGCTGTGGTAAATTCAATGGTTCCGGCAGCAAATGGAAGATCTGTCCGTTGCATTAAAAACTAGTGCTAATGGAAGATAAATTAATTTCGGTAAAATTAAATTTTGAAATAAAGTTAATTGATGTTTCGACTTCATATCCTTCTGATTTTAATAAGTTGGTAGTTTTTTTTGATAACTTAAAAAAATACATACTGGAGAAATAAAGCAATATTGTGAAGAATATTCTAAACGTAGATTAAAACATCAGATAGTAAAATGAAATTCTTTTTGAATTTATTTTTTATTTCGTTGAGTCATTTTTTACAGTCTCAAATAATCCAATGCTATTTCCCTTCATTACAAGGAACTAAAGTAAAATTTGGAACTTTTGAGGGCATGAATTCAAAAATCTTGGATAGTGCAATTGTAGATGCTCAAGGGAATTTTTCGTTTCAGTTTCCTTTTGAAAAGCGAGCGATTGGTTATTTAGTTAATGAAGAAAACAAACCTTATTTCTTGATTTTGGATAAAGGAGAGCAAATTTCTTTAAAAGGAGAGTATTTTTCGATGCCTGAAACTATCAAAATACTTTCGGGTAAACAAAATCAAGTATTTTCTCAATACGCAACAGAGCATCCTAAAAGAGAACAAACCTTGAGCGCATGGCGTTATTTGGATCGTATTTACACCTTGGATTCTTTATTTATGAAGGATAAAAAATCCAAGAAATTTATATCAAAACAATATGCAAAAATTAAAAAAGAGGATCAAGTTTTTTTAAATCGATTGGATCCCAAGAGTTATGTTGGTTGGTATTTACCAACTCGGCGTTTGGTAAGTGATGTTTCCATTATTGCACAATACCGAACGGAAGAAATTCCGGCAACTATACGAGCATATAGAAAGTTGGATTATACAGGCGATCGTTTGTATAGAAGTGGTTTGTTCAAGGATGCCATTGAAAGTCATTTTTGGCTTTTAGAAAATTGTGGAAAATCTTTGGATTCTGTCTTTATCGAAATGAAAGTTTCAATTGATTCCATGATGACCAAGTTGGTGAAAAACGAGAAAAAACTTAATGAGGTTACTGACTATTTGTTTGATTTGTTGGAGAGACACAGTTTGTTTCAAGCTTCAGAATACTTAGCATTGAAAGTATTAAACGAAGAAAGTTGCACCATCAACAATGATTTAGCGAAACAACTGGAAACTTACCGCGCAATGAAAAAAGGAAATATAGCTCCCGATGTAACGTTTCCAGAAAACACAATATATCCAGTAGATTTGCAAAATCAAAGACCAAAAAAGTTATCTGATTTTAAAACGCCTTACTCACTCATTGTTTTTGGAGCGAGTGCTTGTCCAAAATGTTCAGAGGAAATCCCTCAAATCTCATCACTTTATACCAAATGGAAAGCACAAGGAGTTGAAGTTGTCTTCGTTTCGCTAGATGAAGACGGGAATGATTTTCAGAATTTTATAAGTTCATTTCCATTCGTCAGCACTTGTGACTTCAAAAAATGGAAAAGTCCAATTGTTGAATCTTATTATGTGTTTGGAACTCCCACCATGTTTTTGTTGGATAACAAACGAGAAATTCTCCTTCGTCCAAATTCCGTAAAACAAATGGATGCCTGGGTGGATTGGTTTTTGATTCAAGGGAATCGATAATTTTCACAACATTGAATTTGATGTTTTTTGGTGGGGTTTGTAAACCATTGTAATGGTTTTGTTTTGTGTATGGTTTATCCCAACGGTGTGGTTCCGATAGCCATCGGAATAATCCCGCACCTATGGGATGGATTATGGGAATTTCAAAATTGTTTCAACGATTTCATTTGTAGGGTAATTTTGCGTTGGTTTTGTCGTAATGTTTAAAACCATTGAAATTGTTTGGATAATATGGGTTGGGTACACTCCTGGGGTCGGGATTATTTAACGACTGAAACGAATGTGTAGGTGGAATATCGCACCTATGGGATGATTAATGAAATTACAAAATCGTTATTTCAATTTTTTTGAAATTGATTTTCAAGAATGTTTATCGATGATTCTAATCCCCTCACACGAGAATTTTTTGGTTTGGTGGAAGTGAAGCAATCGAATTATTCTGATTTCAAAAGATGCTTCCAGCTTAACACCTTTCCGGCGGTTCGGTTCTGGTTAAACAAACCCGTATGGACAAGCGTTTTCGTTTCGATTAACTCGGGGACAAACTTTTCAAAATAGCTTAATCCCTTAAACATGGCCGGCATAATCGTTTCACTGGCTTTTATTTCGACTAAATTGAGTTTTTCGGAATTCTGCCAGATCAAATCAACTTCATGACCAACTGCATCTCGCCAAAACCAAAAGTCAAGCATCAAATTTTGGTGATAGTTCTGTTTCAAATATTCATTAACAACAAAGTTTTCAAATAAACTTCCTTTGTATGAACTGATTTTCAAGCTTGAAGCATCCTTGATTTTGAGTAAAAAACAGACTAATCCGGTGTCGTAAAAATAGAGTTTCGAACTCTTTGTAATTCGCTTGTTAAAATTGGAATGATAAGGTTGTAATTGATAGACAATATAACTGGTTTCTAAAACCGAAATCCATGATTTTGCAGTAGGTTGTGAAATTCCGCATTCGTTGGCAAGCGAATTAAGATTAAGCAATTGCCCAACTCGAGCAGCGCATAGCGATATGAAATTTCTAAACTGCTTCAAGTCTTTTACATGAATTAGCTCCGATAAATCGCGTTCAATATAGGTTTGCATATAGTTGGAATAAAACACTTTTGAAGGTATATCTCTGTCATAAATAGCAGGATAAAATCCTTTTTGCAAATTAACTGCATAGTCGTCGTGAAGCCAACCGGCTTGCTGCATTTCACCGTTATCAAAAGGTAGAAGTTTGAACAAGGCAACTCGACCCGCTAAACTTTGGGTTATATTTCGCATCAAATGAAAATTCTGCGAACCTGATAAAATATATTGCCCCATTATTTTGTCTTCATCTACTTTGGTTTGTAAATACGAAAACAATTCGGGAACACGCTGAACTTCATCCAATATAACATAGCCGTTATACTGAGCTAAAAATCCGTTTGGATCTTGAATCGCATAATTTCTGTTGTCTAAATTTTCCAAATTCACATACGTATACGATGGGAATTGGCTTTTTAAAAAGGTAGTTTTTCCAGATTGCCGTGGACCGGTTAACACCAAAATAGGATATTTATTGAGATAAATATCCATTTCCTTTTTAATTATCCTTTTTGCATCCATTAACAATCCTTTTTAAGATGTAAATATACCTTTAATTTTGAAAATACACTACTAATTACTTTGAAAATGCACTACTATTAATTTTGAAAATACATTGTCTTGGCCTTTGAAAATGTTCTGTGGTTTATTTTTGATTTTTTGATACGGGATAAACGAATAAAATTGATGGGTATTTGTTTTTTGGATACTCCAGGGATTTTTATACATTTGACATATTTCGATTTGTATATTGTGTTCGGGGGGTGGTGTTAATTTATTATCCGAACCTAGTACATTCCTTCGAAACCAACTAATTCAGGTAAAGAAGTATTAATTCAGCTACAAATCGTACTTTTGTAAAAATAAATTGCCCGTGGCGAAACGCAGAAAAACAACTACTGAAGACGAAGGAAGAAAAGGGAAATTATCTTCTTTTTTCGGAATATATGCATACTTGAAACCATATTGGATGCAGTATTCCATCGGTTGGATTTTTCTTGTGCTTTCTAGTGGAATTGGATTGATGTTTCCTTATTTATTGGGGAAATTATTGGGTTCAACCGGCAATGGTTCAGCCTCAACGGCAGATTCTATTAAAATGTTGAGCTTGGACAACATTAACACCGTTGCGCTGTCCCTGTTTGCGATTTTTGGTTTACAAGCGATTTTTTCTTTTATCCGTGTGATAACCTTTACAAACGTAACCGAGAATGCCCTTCGGGATATAAGAAATCAAGCATTTGAACGTTTGGTTTTCATGCCAATGGACTTTTTTAACCGCAACAAGGTGGGAGAATTAACCAGCAGACTTTCTAATGATATTTCTCAAATTCAAGAAACGATGCGCACTACGGTTGCTGAGTTTTTTCGACAAATTGTGATCGTGGTAGGTGGCACAACGTTTTTGTTCTTTATTTCCTGGAAATTGGCCATTATCATGTTTGTTACCGTTCCCATTATGGCAATTATCGCCGTTATTTTTGGACGTTTTATTAGAAAGCTTAGTAAACAAGCACAAGATTTTACGGCAACTTCTAATTCAATTGTTGAAGAAGCATTGACTGGAATAGCTAACGTAAAAGCCTTTACGCAAGAATGGTTTACCTTACAGAAATACAACAAATCATCAGAGCAAATTCGTGCGCTCAATGTCAAAAGTGGATTGTGGAGAGGATTGTTTGTTTCATTCATTATATTCTGCTTGTTTGGTGCCATTGTATTTATTATTTGGCGCGGTCTACTCATGACCCAAGGAGTAAATCCTGAATTAACTTCCGAAGGGTTTTATCAATTTGTCTTGTTTACAATCATGATGGGGGCTTCCGTTGGATCATTGCCTGAACTCTATGCCGGAATTCAAAAAGCGGCAGGTGCAACCGAAAATCTTATGGAATTGTTGAGTGAGAAAACAGAACGAATGCAGTCTACGGGTACTGAAAAACCAGTAATTAATGGTGAGATTGCATTTAAAAATGTTCGTTTCGCTTATCCACAACGCAGTGATGTTGAGGTGCTCAAAGGAATTTCGTTTGACGTGCATGCCAACCAAACACTCGCCTTGGTGGGTTCATCAGGTTCAGGGAAAACAACGATTTCAAATTTGTTATTGAATTATTATACCAATTTTACGGGTGAAATTAATGTAAACGGTCACGCAGTAGCATCCATAGATCTTGAATACCTCCGTAAAAACATGGCAATTGTTCCACAAGAAGTGATGCTTTTTGCGGGTACAATTCGGGAGAATATTGCTTTTGCTCGAACTGATTCTAGTGAAGAAATGATTATTGAGGCGGCCAAAAAAGCCAATGCTTGGGAGTTTATTCAAGGATTTCCCAATGGAATGGAAACACAAGTGGGCGATCGCGGAATACAATTGTCAGGTGGACAAAAACAACGCATTGCCATTGCACGTGCTATTTTAAAAGATCCTGCAATTCTAATATTGGATGAAGCTACTTCATCGCTTGATTCGGAGTCAGAACGTTTGGTGCAAGATGCCTTAAACAACCTGATGAATGGAAGAACGTCTGTCGTTATTGCTCATCGCTTATCAACAATCAAATTAGCAGATAAAATTTTGGTGCTAAAAGAAGGCGAAATTGTTGAACAAGGCACACATGATTCCTTAATTGGTGAACAAGGGTTTTATGCGCATTTAGTCAATTTGCAGCGCATGAATGGGGGAGATGAAGAAATCATCTAGGTTGCACAAAATATCGATCGGATGTATCAAATTTGGGTGATTGAATGGAGTAAACTTTGAGCGATTTTCTAGAAAGCACCCTGATCACTTCATGTGGCGTACCTTTGAGAATAGTTACCTGATCTCCTTTTTTTATTTTCAAAGTGTCTGATCCTAGTTTCATAATCGCTTTTCCTTGAATAACAACAATGTTCTCTGTGTGCCATTGATGATAATGTAACGGAACTTTGTTGTAGATTTCGATTAGAAAAGTACTATGTAATGAGTCTTCGGAAAGTTTTTTTACACTAGTTTCATGGCTTGGCTTTATTTTTCCCCCCTTGCCTTCTACTGTTTGACCAAAATAATTATTTAATGTGATTATAAATAACAACGTGTAAGTATATTTCATTATTTTTTTATAACATTTGTCTACAACTAAATTAAAAATAAATTCGTCAACTTTATCTCTTACAATTCCATATGATACTAAAAAGCCAATTATCCATTTTTATCTTTTTTACACTCTTTGGTTCTTTGCAATTGGTAGCACAGGATTCAATTATTTTTGAGGATCCAATAGTCTCTGAGGAATACGGATATCAATCTGAAGAAAAAACATTTTTTTCAACCCGAATTATAAATGGACATTCGGTTGAAACTATTTCCAAAGGATATATGGAAATGCGCATTGAGCATAGATTCGGGGATATGGCAGGAACCAATGGGGGAGCTCAAAATATGTTTGGATTTGATAATCTTTCAGACATGCGAATTGCTTTAGAATATGGCGTTACTAAGGATTTAATGGTTGGATTTGGGCGTTCAAAAGGAACAGGAGCCCCTTATCGCTCTTTATTGGATGGATTCGTAAAATATCGCGCGATGAGACAAGGAGAAAAACAGCCTATATCATTGGCTTTAATTGGTGGTTCAACGTTTACTTACATGAAAGCATCTTCAGATGAATCACAAGTAAATCATTTTCCAAAAGCAAGTCATAGATTGGCTTATTTTGCACAACTAAATGTGGCACGTAGATTTAGTGATTGGTTATCTGTTGCTGTTATGCCAACATTTGTGCATCGGAATTACGTTGCCGCAAATGATATAAATTCATTAGTCTCCTTAGGCGGTGCTTTTCGGTTGAAACTGAACCAAAAATTCGCAATTATAGGAGAATATTACCATGCTTTTCATGGCGAAAACACTAGGCCCTCAGATGTTTTTAAACAAAGCATTGCCTTAGCATTAGAATGGCAAACATTTGGTCATAACTTCACCATCAATATTACGAATTCCGGAGGGTTGGGTGAAACTCAGTTTATTCCATATACTTACGAAAATTTAATGAAAGGACAATTTAGGTTTGGTTTTTGTGTAGGACGGAAGTTCATTGTAAACGAATAAAAAAATTAAGATGAAAAAAATTGTAATTATTGGGACTTATCTAATCTTATTAGTAGTTAGTACAGCTATATCACTGGCTCCACAAGACCATTTTGAGGTAACAACAGGGCACAAAATCAATTTCCAAAACGCACATGTGAAGGGAGTTTTTAAATCCATTAATGGAAGTATGGATTTCGATCAATCCGATATGAGTAAATGTAAATTTACATTAAAGATTCCTGTTTCAACCATCTCTACTGGAAACGCAATTATGGACAAGAAAGCACAAACTGCCGAGTGGTTTGATGGAAAAAAACACCCAAATATTTCTTTTGTTTCTTCGAGTGTTGCAAAATCAGGTGCTAAATTTAATATTACAGGAACACTGAACATGAAAGGAGTTGCAAAAACGATTACAATTCCCGTAACTATGGCATTGGCCGGAACAAAAATCACGTTCACAGGATCGTTTACAGTAAATCGAATTACATATGGAGTTGGAAAGAAAAGTGAAAATGTGCCAGATAACTTGAGCATTACCGTTACTGTTCCAGGAATAAAAAAGTAAAGAATATGTTAGTGAGATATATCATTTTAGGCTTTGTGGTGGCTATTCTATCTAGCGCTACAGGAATTGCATATAGTCTTAATTATTATAAATTATTTGACTTTTCAGCGGTATTACCGTTCACTAAAATAGCTTGGTTGTTTACCTCTGGGTCATTATTGATTGCTGGTCTTTCTTTTGTAATAAACAAATTTTTGAAATCTATTGGATTACTTATCTTCAATGTTTTGCTTGCATTTGGTACAATTGGAAGCGTAATTATTCCAACGATGTATCCTCCTGTATTTCCAGAAACGATAGAAATGCCGGAATTTTATCCTGCCTTTGTTATTCCATTGCATTTTATGGTTCCTATGATTTGGTTTGCATTATCTTCCTATTTTCTAAAAAATAAAGCATGAAAAAAATAGCTTTTATTGCTCTTGTATTTGTTTCTTTGACTTCTTGTAAAAAGGATAAAGTAGAAAATTACTCAAATGCAACCTGTGCTGATACGGTTTCATTTAATAATGAGATTTTACCAATAATTCAAGACAATTGCACGGGATGTCATAATAATCAAAATGGGTATTCATTGACTAATCATGCCAATATTTCATCAAATTCCGCTGCAATTATTGGTTCAATGCGTAATAGTGGGTATCAATTGATGCCACAAGGAGGTCCAGCTTTGCATGACAGTATAATTAAACGCATCGAATGTTGGGTAAATCAGGGCAAGCAAAATAATTAATTGTACGAGTTTTTAAAAAATAATTTAATTAAACTAAAAAAAACATGAAAAAAATAATTTTACCACTTAGCATGCTTTCGTTAACTGCGTTGCTTGTTGCCATGCAATACGATAAGAATCAAACCATCGAGGCGTTTCACTTTAAACCTCAAAACGGTGGTGGTGCTGGTGCAGGAAAAACAGGTGCGCCAGGAGAGCAGAATTGTACTGGATGCCATTCGGGAACTGCACAAGATGGTTCTAATGAAAATAATCTAACAATTTTAGATGGGTCAACCCCAGTAACCACCTATATTCCAGGTCAGCAATATACCGTTAATCTTGCAATGAATTCAAATCCCGTTAAAAAAGGATTCCAAGCAACTGCATTAAGTAGTACAAATGTAATGGCTGGAAGTTTTGCCGCTCAAGCCGGAAACACTTCAATTAATGGAACAACACGTAAATATGCAAATCATACATCTGCAAGTAATACAACTGCTTCAGCGCCAATCTGGTCATGGTCATGGACAGCTCCCGCAACAAATGTTGGAGATGTTACTTTTTATGTTGCATCTAATAAAACAAACAACAATAGTAGCGATAATGGGGATGTAATATATCTTTCTCAACATACCCTTAGTGCTCAAAGTTCTTCCTCACTTCAGGAACAAAATACAACAAAATTTACAGTAAGATTCAACAGTGAATTAAATCAAGTTACCGCTGATTTTTCATCGTTAAATGTCTCAAAAATGTCCTTTAATTTGACAGACCTTTCGGGTAAATCAATTTATAATTCTGCTTTAGGATTTTCTCAAATTGGCGTTAATCAACAATCAATAAAATTACCAAATGGATTAAACAGTGGAATGTATATGGCAACCTTTTTTATAGGTAATACTCCATTATCAGCCAAAGTGTATATTCCTTAAAAAAAGTAAATCTGAGCAAATTTCTTCAGGCATATCTTTAGAAAAATAATCCAACTATGAATATTCAAGTTGGATTATTTTTTTGACTTATATTTTTCCACTCAAACTGCTCCAGCCTCCTCCATTTTGGACATCATAGCCATTTGATTTTAGTATTTGTTTGGCTGATCCACTGCGCATACCAGATGCACAGCAAGTAATAATTGTTTTGTTTTTTGGTATCTTGTTCAACGATCGTTGAATATCTGAAAGTGGAATATTAACGGAGTTTTTTATGTGCCCCGTCTTGTATTCACCAACCGTTCTAACATCAATAATCAAAGCACCATCTTTAACTAATTGTTTGAAGTCAACTTGTTTGATTCCAAATAATTTCCCTAATAATCCCATAATTTATAAATTACATTGTACTTCCATCCAAGAACCTCCATTTTCGCATGCAACGCCCAATGATTTGAAATAGGCAGCAGCTTGGCCACTACGATTTCCACTTGCGCAACAAAAAACAAGGGGTTGTTCCATTTTTTTGATATCTTCTACATGCTCAAGAATCACTTGTAGGGGTATATTAATTGATCCCACCACATGACCACCCATAAATTCTGCAGGTGTTCTAACATCGATAATTGTTCCTTCCATTTTTACTGTATTTTATTTTTTGATTTGTTAATTAGCGAATAAATCAATGAGGCACCCAGCCCTCCCATTAAACCTCCGTAGCCAGTCATTGACCATGGGTTTGATTTAATCGGGCATCCATTCTCACATCCTACGTAATGGTAATAAAGGTAACCACCAACTGTGCCGATACTTGCACCAATTATTGTCCAGAGAATTTCTTTTTTTTCTTTCATTTTACGGAGAATGATGGTACAAAGATAGGTCAATCTCAAATATGCTTTTGTATCCTGTGTTACACAGACTATTGTTTTAATTTTCCATTATCTTTGTTTCATAAATCAAGTGTAATGAGCAGAATTTTAATTATAGATGATGAACGCGCAATTCGCAGGACATTAAAGGAAATTTTAGAATTCGAGGAATTTGAGGTGGATGAAGCTGAAAATGGCAATGATGGTCTTAGCAAAGCCCTTGCAAAGGCATACGACATTATTTTTTGTGATATCAAAATGCCCGGAATGGATGGAATGGAGGTACTTGATGCTTTGGTGAAGGCTAAAAATGAATCACCCGTGATAATGATAAGTGGCCACGGAAATATCGATACAGCTGTTCAAGCCATTAAAAAAGGTGCATTTGATTTTATTGAAAAACCATTGGATTTGAACCGGATACTCGTAACTATTCGAAATGCCAAAGATAAAACACGTTTTGTGGAAGAAACCAAGGTGTTAAAAACCACTGTAAAACGCTTAAAAGGTAGTTCAATAATTGGTGAAACTGAGGGGATTCAAAAAATAAAAGAGATGATTCAGAAGGTAGCTCCATCTGATGCTCGCGTTTTGATTACCGGTGCAAATGGTACAGGAAAAGAATTAGTGGCTCGCGCTCTTCACGATAATTCAAATCGGAATAAAATGCCATTCATTGAGGTGAATTGTGCTGCGATTCCTTCAGAACTTATTGAAAGTGAATTGTTTGGTCATGAAAAAGGAGCTTTTACATCTGCCGTTAAGGATAAAAAAGGAAAGTTTGAAATAGCATCTGGTGGAACTTTGTTTTTAGATGAAATAGGGGATATGTCAGCAAGTGCACAAGCTAAAGTGCTACGCGCGCTACAGGAAAATGTAATACAACGCGTTGGTAGTGAACGAGAGATAAAGGTAGATTGTCGGGTGGTTGCGGCAACAAACAAAGATTTGCGTAAGGAAATTGCTGAAGGTCGTTTTCGAGAAGATTTATACCATCGATTAGCTGTAATTCTAATTCATGTTCCAACGCTAAATGATCGAAAGGAAGACATTCCATTAATTGCAGAACATTTTATCACACATATTTGCACGGATCAAGGAATTCCAAAAAAGCAATTCGATTCAGATGCTCTAACCGCTCTTCAAGAAATTAATTGGACAGGAAACATACGAGAGCTAAGAAATATTGTTGAGCGACTGGTAATCTTGTGTGGGCAGACTATTACTGCTACTGATGTTAATTTGTTTGCAAATCCACGAGTATAAAAATGGAAGTCGGTAAAATAAAAAATGACATTATTGCAGTAATCGGTGGCGGAAGTTGGGCTACTGCTCTCGTGAAATTACTTTCGAATAATGTGAGTTCAATTCATTGGTGGATGCGTAGCGAGGAGGCCGTAAGTCACGTATTACGATTTAGACACAATCCGCGTTATTTACAATCAGTTGAAATTGATTTGGATAAGGTGCACTTAAGTACAGATTTACAGTCAATTATACAATCAAGCAATATTGTTATCATTGCAACACCAGCGGCTTTTTTACACCAAAGTCTATCCTCTATGTCACCAGAATTACTGGAAAATAAAATCGTTTTTTCTGCTGTAAAAGGAATAATTCCTGAGTTTCACGCTATTCCAGCTCGGTACATTCACAAGACTTTTGGTACGCCATATTCAAATATTGGAATTATCTGTGGACCCTGCCATGCTGAAGAAGTTGCCTTGGAGCGTTTATCTTATCTCACAATTGCTTGTAGTGAAGAGCAATACGCTAATCAAATGGCTGCTTTTTTGAATTGTAGGTATTTAAAAACGACTATTTCAGATGATTTATTTGGCACTGAAATTTCTGCAATTCTAAAAAATGTATACGCCTTAGCTGCTGGAATATGTTCAGGATTAGGATATGGGGATAATTTTCAGGCTGTGTTGATATCCAATGCCATTCAAGAAATTGAACGATTTATTGATGCCGTACATGAAGTACATCGAGACACAAAAACAAGTGCTTATTTGGGGGATTTATTGGTAACCGCTTATTCGAACTTTTCTCGAAATAGAACCTTTGGATTTATGATTGGTAAAGGATATTCAGTTAAATCTGCTCAATTAGAAATGAATATGGTGGCAGAGGGATATTTTGCTACTAAAAGTTTGATTGAGGTGAACAAAAAGTTTATGGTGGAAATGCCTATTTTACAAGCTGTGAATAACATACTTTACATGAAATCTTCTCCTGCAATGGAAATTAGATTATTGTGCGATCAATTAAGTTGATTAAAAAGAATCAGCCGAAAATACACTTTTACCTAGAATAAAGGTCATCCATGCGAAATTATCAGTTTTCATGGATGAAAGAGGCTTTTCAAAAATAACAAATGTGGCATCTTTGCCGACTTCTAAACTTCCCAATCTAGTTTCATCAAATGAAGAAAATGCTGCCCACAGAGTCATTCCCTTTATACATTCAATAAGAGTCAATGATTCATTGGGATAGAATCCTTGTGCGGGAAAATCTGATTGGTCTTTTCTTTCCACAGCGGCTTTGATAGTTGCAAATGGGTTTGTTAACTCAACTGGAAAATCGGTTCCGATAGCGACCATACCATAACTCTTTAACAAGGTTTTATACGCATAAGCTCCTTTCATTCGGTTTTCACCCAATCTATCTTTGGCCCATCGTTGATCACTCACAGCATGTGTTGGCTGAACAGAAGGGAAGATGCCAAATTTCCCAAACAACGCTATTTCGGAAGGATCAACAACTTGAGCGTGTTCAATTCTCCAACGGTGATCTTTGTTTTTTTCAAACACTTTTTGATACATTTCCAATACAATTGAATTCGTGGAATCTCCAATTGCATGCGTGTTCATTTGATATCCTAAACGTTCGCAAAGGGTTGCAATATTTTGCATTTCTCCAATCGAAGTTGTTAGTAAACCGTGATTCGAGTGGTCATCTGAATAAGGTTTTTTAAGATAGGCGCCTCTCGAACCTAAAGCACCATCGCCAAATACTTTAAACGAACGAATCGATAAGTTCTTATACCTGTAAATCCCATTTTTTTCTGCAAATGCAGTGTTTTCTTTACTGGGTAAAAGCATAGCATATAGATTTAGTGAAAGCAAACCCTTGTCAATCATCGTTCGGAAAAATTGAATATCTTTAAATGCTATTCCTGCTTCATGGACTCCCGTGATACCATATTGAAAAAGCTCCTCTTGAATGTCTTCAACTGTTTGAATTTTTTCTTTTTCTGAAAAATCAGGAAGGTGTTTTTGTACTAAATTCATGGCATTATCTATTAAAATACCGGTCGTTTTACCATTTTTCATTTCAATAGATCCACCTGCTATAATAGAGTCAGGATTTATTCCAGCTAATTTTATCATGGCCTCATTTACAAGTGCAGCGTGCCCGTCTATTCGATATAAACAAACAGGGACCGTGGGGTAGGCCTTGTTGAGTTGTTCATTTGTTGGAAGATTCTTTTCTCCCCATGTTGCTTGATCCCAGCCACGACCGATTACTATTTTTTTATTCTTTTTGCTTTGGTAAACTGAAATCCGATTTAACATTTCCTGGTACGATTTCACACCCACCAAATCAACACTTAATTTTTGGTTCATATATGAAAGTATATGTGCATGTGCGTCTGTTAGTCCGGGGTATAGTTCGCGACCACCAGCATCAATTACTTTTTTTGAACTGTATTTATTTAAAATTTGCTGGTTTGGGCCTACTTCTATTATCCTTCCATCCTTTATGGCAATTGCTTCGCTGACTAATTCAGCATCATTCATGGTATGAATTTTTGCATTGTGGATTACCAGATCAGCTTCCAAACCCCTGTAACAAGAACTAAAAATAGTTGAAAGAAGGAGAAGCAAAATAATACTTTGAATTTCAGGTGTTAATTTTCTCATATAATGGCTTTTAAACCTCGCTAAATTAATATCTTTGTTGAGATTGTTAGTCAAAATTTCTGGAATTAGTGAAAGAGAAAGCCGAAGAGCCAAAATGGTATGTTGTTAAAACGAATTCGCGTGCTGAAAAAAAAGTACATGAACGACTAGAATTACTTGGTTTTACTGTGTATCTACCGCTGGTAACAACGATTAAGCAATGGAGTGATCGAAAAAAGAAGATTGAGGTTCCTTTGATTTCATCTACTTTATTTGTTCAGTGTGAAGAAACAGAATTAAAGAAATTATTCAACGTATTGGGATTTCACTATTTATTAAATTTTTTAGGAAAACCAGCAATAGTTCGCGATTTCGAAATACGAAATTTACGCATTTTACTTAAAGAAAATGTTGAATTTGACAGTGAAGATTCATTAGATGTTGTTCCCGGTGATAAGGTTGAGGTGATTCGAGGTCCTTTTCAAGGATTAATTGCAACATCTATTGAGGTAAACCGTACACATAAGATTATTGTTCAGATCGAAAGTTTAGACCAACGGTTTGTAGTACATGTTCCAAAGTCATTTGTTAAGAAAATAAATGCTTAACAAGTTGAAAATAAATAAGATAAAAGGAGTTTCAATGCTTTTGTTTGTGACTCATGGATGGCGAAGCCATACCTAAAAACTACTACTATTATGAGAATTGTTGTAACCGGAGGAGCTGGATTTATTGGTTCAAATACATGCGAATCATTAATTAATGATGGATTGGAGGTGATTTGTTTGGATAATTTTTTAACAGGAAAAAGAGAAAACATTCAACAATTGCTTTCTAACCCTAATTTTTCTTTGTTAATTGGCGACATTCGGAATATGGATGATTGTAAAAAAGCAGTTGAAGGTGCTGATTTAGTGCTTCATTTGGCTGCCTTGGGTTCAGTGCCTCGTTCAATAGCAGATCCAATTACGACAAATGAAATTAATATCAATGGGTTTTTAAATATGATTGTTGCTGCCAGAGATGCTGGAATTAAACGATTTGTTTATGCTGCAAGCTCCTCTACATATGGAGATTCTGAATCCTTACCAAAGGTTGAACATATTATCGGAAAGCCATTATCACCATATGCAATCACAAAATATGTCGGTGAATTATACGCCGATGTCTTTGCCAAAACGTACGGCATTGATTGTGTAGGACTAAGGTACTTTAATGTGTTTGGGAGAAAACAAGATCCGGATGGGGCTTATGCTGCGGTTATCCCAAAGTTTTGTGCTCAATTACTGAATCATGAAAGCCCTGTAATCAATGGAGATGGAAGTTTTTCAAGAGATTTCACCTATATCGATAATGTTATTCAAATGAATAAATTGGCCTTGTTTACAGAAAATCGGGATGCTTTAAATCAAGTATATAACGTTGCTTATGGTCAAAGTTCTACGTTGAATGAGTTATTTTATGAAATTCGTCATAATTTGATAGAATTTGATTCTTCTGTGAGTGATCTAGAGCCTGTATATGGCCCTTTTAGAAAAGGAGATATTCCTCATTCCCTTGCTTCTATTAATAAAGCGAAATCTCTATTAGGATACAATCCTGAATTTTCGTTGAAAACCGGACTTAAAGAAACGGTAAAATGGTACTGGGAAAATGTTGCCGTAAAAAATTAATTACTGAATATATTCAAAAATTTAGGACTAAAAAGTGATTTTATACAACCGATTTAGAGAACAGCTTGTATGAACTAGATTACTTGTACTCAGGAAATATTTATTACTATAATTACCCCCATTTTTAAGACAGTTAGTTAAAGTGTAATTTTAACTGTTGCAACATAAAAATAAGTAGTTAAATGCCTATTCTTAGCTATTTATCTGTTGTATTCTCTCCAAAATAGAGATCAATCAATATTCTTTAACGAATAATTGTCCATCAAATCAGTGGTCTTTTAGTTAGTTTTTTATTTTGAAAATCTGTAATACTGCCAATGGTGATTAATTTCTTAATAGTCCAATCTGTTTTACATTTACTTGTAATTCTTTTCATTGGTTTCATCTCGTGTTTATTTCGTCCTAAATTAGAGTATTAAAAGTGTCCTTGCTTTTTCAAATACCACTGTTAATTGGTTAATCAATGTGAGTAAATAAATTAAAGGATACCTTCGTTTAAAATTGGTTAATTTTCGATGAGGTAGAATTTTATTTCTGTATATTTGTTACTATAGTTTATATATGGCATTTAGCTTTACATCAAAATCAGCAAAGAATAAGCGATTCAATTACGCCCCTCGTTATTACGATGAGCGAAAAGAACGTCTCGAATTGAAGAAAAAAGCTTTTTTGGAGGAGGAGAAATCTACGGATGGTCAGCGTAAAGAATTACTCAGAGACGCTATACATCAATCTTGGAATAGAAGTAAACATGTATCAAAACAGAAGCAATCTGCTAATTTGAGAATTGTTATCTTAATTGTACTGATTTTAGTATTGGGGTATTTTGTATTCAATGGATTGGATGATGTTGACCAAGTCATTAAATCCGTGGTTTAATTCATGTCTAGTCGGATTAAAATACTACCTGATCATATCGCTAACCAGATCGCTGCTGGTGAGGTTATTCAAAGACCATGTTCTGTTGTTAAAGAATTAGTTGAAAATGCTATTGATGCAGGATCATCGAAAATTCAAGTAATAATAAAAGATGCAGGTAAAACACTTATTCAAGTCATTGATAATGGAGAAGGAATGTCTGCTACAGATGCCGTTACTTGCTTCGAACGACATGCTACAAGTAAGTTAACTTCCGCTGATGATTTGTTTTCTTTGGTTACAAAAGGCTTTAGGGGAGAGGCTTTAGCGTCAATTGCATCAATCGCTCAAGTAGTTTTAAAAACTAAGCAGCTCTCTCAAGAAACAGGTATTGAAATTCATGTTGAAGGATCAAAAATTACTACTAATACGGATTGTGTTTCTCCCGTTGGAACTTCTTTTGAAGTTAAAAACTTGTTTTTTAATATTCCTGCTCGCCGCAATTTTTTAAAGTCAGACGCGATGGAATTTAGACACATTGAGGAAGAATTTGAGCGTATTGCTTTAGCTCATCCCGAGTGTGCATTTACATTACATCATAATAATCAAGAGGTTTACAATCTACAGACAGGCAATTTGAGAAAAAGAATTGTAGATGTTCTAGGTAAATCAGCAAATGATAAACTTGTTCCCATTGAGGAAAAGACAGATATCGTTTCAATTCATGGATATGTTTTAAAGCCCGAGTTTGCACGTAAGACAAGAGGAGAGCAATTTTTTTTTGTTAACAATCGATTTTTTAAAGACAATTACTTTAATCATGCGGTTAACAAATCCTTTGATGGTTTAATTCAGCCAAAATATTTTCCGGGTTATTTTGTTTTCTTTGAGGTAAACCCTGCAAAATTGGATGTGAATATTCATCCAACAAAAACAGAAATCAAATTCGAAGAGGATAAATTTATTTACTCAATTCTCTTAAGTAGTATTCGCCAGGCCTTGGGTAAATACAATATTTCACCAACGCTTGATTTTGAGCGGGAAACTGCTTTTGATGTTCCAATGGCGTGGCGAAATCAACCAGCTGTTGAACCGGTAATTAAAGTAAATCCTGACTTCAATCCATTTCAAAATACAACAACAAGCAACGCTAATAAAACAGTTTCTTCCGGATTAAGCCCTGCAATTAAAGCACAAGGATTTGGTCAAACGAATCCTTCATCAACAGATTGGCAAAACTTTTATAAAGTAGATGAGCAAGAAGAAGAATTGACTCAAAATCAACTAATTGAATCTTCATCAATCGATACCGTAAAAGAATTTTTAGTAAAGGATAGACTTATTCTTACGCCGAGTAAATCTGGTTTTATGCTTATCGATCGTAAACGGGCACAGGAAAGAATTACCTACGAAGAACTGATGGCGCAATTTGTGAATTCTCCAATTCATTCTCAGCAATTGCTTTTTCCATTTGATATTGAGCTTTCAAAAAATGAAAAAATTGTTTGGGAATCTAATCGAAATTTATTAGAGCGCTTTGGTTTTCATTATGAAATCCAGTCGAATCAGTTGATATTAAACGGTGTTCCGTCATGTGTTCAAGATGAATCCATTCACCTTTGTATAGATTCAATTAATGAAACTATTGGTTTTAAAGAAGTTGATAAAGGCGAAATTGCTCATTTTGTTGTTCTTTCTATTGCGAAATCTGTTTCATTGATAGCATTAAAAAATAAAATTGAACCTTCATACCTTATTGAGCGTTTATTTCAATGTCAAGACCATCAGTACTCACCAAGTGGTAAAAGAATTTTAAATACATTAACGCTAGAAGAATTAAAATCCAAATTATAATGTTTTCATTTTTACAATCAATTCCTCAAGTGACAAAAAACATTCTTTTACTGAATGTTATGTTTTATATAGTGACTGAATTACTATTACTTCAAGGGATTAATTTAAGAGGGATTCTTGGTGCACATTACATTACATCTGCTCTATTTGCTCCTTTTCAGATTGTTACTCATTTCTTTATGCATGGTGATTTCTTCCATATTTTTTTTAATATGTGGCTTTTTGTTATGTTGGGGGGCTTTCTAGAAAGATTATGGGGTGCTAAACGTTTTTTCATTTTTTACATCTCCTCGGCAATGGGGGCGTTTGCATTATATAATGGAATAGGAGTATATCAAATGATGGAACTTTCAGCTCAATTATCCAATTCATTAAATATAGATGATCTGGATTCAATTATAGCATCAAGCGAAAACTTGGATGATTTAAATTCTAATTTGCAGAGTTTCCTAGTTAAATACCCCACTGTAAATTTTGAATCTATTAAGGAGTATGTTACTCTTTCTATAACCCCGATGGTTGGTGCTTCAGGTGCTATCTTTGGTGTGATGTCGGCTTTCGCTATCCTTTTTCCGAATACAGAGTTTATGCTTTATTTTGCAATTCCTGTCAAAGCGAAGTACTTAGTTGGCGCCTATTTTTTATTGGAGGTTTATTTGGCTTTTGAAAATCAAGCAAATGACCCAGTTGCTCATTTAGCACATATTGGTGGTGCAGTAGTAGGTGCAGTTTTAGTTTTGATTTGGAGAAGACAAGATCGTTCAAATTTTTGGTAATATGCAATCTGATCAAAATCTATTTGAGTCTTTAAAAAATTCCTATCGCTATGGTGGAATGACTATTCGACTCATTTTTATTAATGTTGCAATCTTTTTATTGATTCAGATTATTGAAGTGTTTAGTAGGTTAATGCTAACGAATGATAGTTTTTTTTCCAAATTATTGAGCGCTGTTTTTACATTAACCACAAAGTTTTCGGAGTTTATTTGGATGCCTTGGGGAATAGTCACTAGTATTTTTTCTCATTTTTCTCTTTGGCATTTGCTCCTTAATATGCTCTTTCTATATTTTTCAGGCAAAATGTTTGAACAATTGTTTGATTCTAAAAGATTATGGTACACCTACCTATTTGGAGGTATTTCGGGGGGCGTTCTTGAGATTATTGCACACGCCATATTTCCTGCTTTTCAGGGTTCAAATACGGTAATTGTAGGTGCTTCAGGTTCGGTTATGGCCATATTTATGGGATTGGCGTTCTATAGACCAAATTTAACAGTTTCCCTCTTTGGTATTTTCCCAATTCGATTGATTTTCCTTGCAGGTTTCTTTTTGATTTCGGATTTAATTTCACTTGGAACCAATGACGGTGTAGCCCATTTTGCTCATATTGGAGGGGCTGTTTTTGGTGCATTATCCATCCGAAATACAGGTCGGTTTAGTTTTCAGAATTCGTTTGAATCATTGCAACGGAAAATACAAACACTATTTCCAAATAAAAAATCAACCCAAACAAGATCCAATTCACGCATAAAGACAGATGAGGAATATAATATGGAGGCGAAGAACAAACAACAAAAAATAGATGTTATTTTGGATAAAATCTCTAAATCAGGTTATGAATCACTGACAAGGCAAGAAAAAGATTTTTTATTTAATCAAAGTAAAAATGATTAGTATAATAAGTTTCTTGTGGAATATTAAATTTTGGTTGAAATTTTTCACGATACTTTCGTTATTTGCTCTTGGTTTATCTTATTTGTCTCCATTTATTCATCCAAAAAGTCAATTTTTTATTCCATTTTTTGGTTTGGCTTATCCGATATTTTTAGCAATTACTATTATATTCTTGATATTCTGGACTGTGCTAAGATCTAAATGGTCTTTGATTATTATAGGTTTTTTGGTCCTTGGGGGTAATCTCCATTTTCGAATGATAGCTTTATTTTCAAACGACGACCCTCCGCCAAGAAATGCATTACACATAATGTCTTACAATGTCCGTTTGTTTGATGTATATAATCCGAAATTGGAGAATGCAATTAAAACGAGGAATCAAATTTTTTCATTTATGAAAGAAGAGAATCCAGATGTTATTTGTTTTCAAGAATTTTACCAAAAAGATCGCCCAACTGATTTTAAAACGCGTGATACGATTTTACGGTTTATGAAGTTTTTGGATTATCACGAAAGAAGCGCTCATAAGAAGTACTCTCGTCAAAATTTTGGTATTTATCTATTTTCAAAATATCCGATTATCGCTAAGGGTGATGTGATTTTTGATACCCAAAGTGAAAAGGATTTTAATTATTGTGTATATGTGGATATTGTAAAGATGCAAGACACTTTCAGGGTTTATAATGTTCATCTTCAGTCAATCAAGTTGCAAGGGGATTATTACACTAAAAAAGATCCATTACAAAATATGTCATCTAAGTCGACAATTGGATTGATAATTGAAAAATTGAAAATAGCTTATCCCAAACGTGCCGAGCAAGCATTAACAGTTTCGAAGCACGTTCAAAATTCGCCGTACCCAACTATTGTTTGTGGAGATTTTAATGATACTCCTCTTTCTTATACCTACCAACAGTTTAATTCAATTTTAACAGATGCCTTTCGAAATTGTGGTAATGGAATAGGTTCAACGTATGTAGGTAGGATTCCTGCTGGTAGAATTGATTACATTTTCCATACAGATGACTTAAATTCGACTCAATTTAAGATTCAACAAAAAGCGCTCAGTGATCATAGAGCCATTTCTTGTAAGATTTTCAAGAAAATGTAGCTTACCATTCAAAGGCTTCCGGTTTCATCCAGTTACCTTGTGCTCTTAGAGTTTGCTCTACAATATCTCTTACACACCCTTTTCCTCCAGGTATTGGTGATTGGTAATCAACCATTCGTTTAATATCGGATGATGCATCTTGTGGGCAGCAAGATATACCTGCATGTTCTAAAACAGGTAAGTCTGGAATATCGTCCCCCATGTAAACAATCTCTGCATCAGTAAGATTAAACCGGATTTTAATATCATTGTAGATGTCTAGTTTCCGTGATGAACGCAGATGCACTTCTTTCATACCCAGTCCTAATAACCTGTTTTGTACTTCTAAGGAATGTCCGCCCGTTATGGCAAAAAAAGAATATCCTAGTTTAGATGCATATTGGATAACGTAACTATCTCTTGAATGAAATGTTCGAATTACTTCATTATTATATAGTTGAACACTTCCGTCGGTAAAAACCCCATCAACATCAAAAATAAATGTGGTAATATGATTTAGTTTTTCTTTATAGCTGTTCATGATTGTAAGTGCTTAATATGCTATTTGTTAGGTCTTTATAAATACTCCTTTCTGGTTCTTTCAGCACATTTAAATGATTGGAGATTGTTTCTAAATCATTGCGTCTTGCCGGACCTGTTTGAGCTTCCTTTGCATTCATTTCGGTGAGTTTTTCGTATGTTTCTTTCAGTAAACTCGAGAATAAATTAGGGTCAATGTGTTGTGCGGTTGCTATTTTTTGTCCAAGGTGAATCACGTGATTGCTAAAATTGTTAAAAAAAACGGCAATGCAATGAATCTTATTTCGCTCTTCAGAATTACATTGAATTACTTGATCACTAATGAGATTCGCTAAAAAAGTTAGTCTGTATTCCACTTCGGGATAATTAGATTCAATTAACACCGGAAATTTTTCTATTTTTTGAATCCGATTTTTACTAATTGTTTGTAAAGGATAAAATACTCCTACTAAGGGATGATCAACTAAAGAGATATGAATGGTTCCGGCAGTGTAAAAGACTGTTTTGCTAGGGTGTATGGATTCCACAATTTCTTTGGTTGCATCATCCGATACGGCAACAAGTACAATATCACCACTTATTTCAATTACACTTTCAATCGCACAATTCCAATTATTGCTTAAGAGGTTTGTGCGTATTGAATCTCTGCCAATAACAGAAGCAATCGTGCAACCGGCATTCAAAAATTTCTGTCCTAAAAGTTCAGCAACATTTCCTGTTCCAATTATTGAAATTGTTGGAAATTGTTTCATGGTTTATTTACCGTGACATTGTTTATATTTCTTTCCGCTTCCGCAAGGACAAGGATCGTTTCTTCCTGCTTTTGGTTCTGCAATGACAGGTTCCTTTTTTTCTATAGGAGGCAAACTAGATTCAATTGCTTTTTTGTATGCATCCGACCCGCTGAATTGAGGAGCTTTAGTACTACTTGTGTTGGAATTAGAACTTGCTTTAGCATAATTATTCTGACGTTCCTCTTTATTAGTGCTTTGTAGTTCTTGCTCAACTGGTATATCTAGTTTCATCAACAACTCAACGGATTCTGTATTCAATCGATTGATCATGCTTTTGAATAATCCAAATGATTCAAGCTTGTATACTAATAAAGGATCTTTTTGCTCATAACTCGCATTATGAACGGCAGAACGCAAATCGTCCATTTCACGCAAATGTTCTTTCCATTCATTGTCAATTGTAGAAAGTATAACGTTTCGTTCTAAAGATTTTGAAATTTCTTTTCCTTCAGATTTGTATGCATCTTCTAAATTAACGATTAGCTGCATTTCTCTTCTTCCTTCTGATAAAGGAAAAACAATGTTCTTATATCTATCAGACATTGTTTCATGTACGTGTTTGATTTGAGGGAAAGCTTTGTGAGAAATTTTTTCAGATTTACGTTTATACTGCTCCCTTATTGCATTATAAACCATTTCTGTTAGTGTTTGCTCATCTGTTGATTGGAATAAACTTTCCTCAATAGGAGATTCAATACCAATAACACGAAGTAATTCTAATTCAAATTCTAAAAAGGATGAATTTTTCATTTTAGTAACGGTTGACTCACATAATTCATAGAACATATTATCAACATCAATATCTAATCTGTCCCCAAATAAAGCATTTCTACGTTTTTTATATATTGCTTTTCGCTGGGAATTCATTACATCATCATACTCAAGTAAACGCTTCCGCATACCGAAGTTATTTTCCTCCACTTTTTTCTGAGCACGTTCAATCGATTTTGTTACCATGCTGTGCGTTATAACTTCACCTTCTTTAAGTCCCATTCTATCCATTAATTTGGCAATTCTTTCGGAACCAAACTTACGCATCAAATCATCCTCTAAAGAAACAAAAAATTGAGTAGAACCTGGATCTCCTTGTCGACCAGATCTACCTCGTAACTGTCTGTCAACCCTTCTTGAATCGTGTCTTTCTGTTCCGATAATTGCCAATCCTCCCGCTTCTTTTACACCTGGTCCTAGTTTAATATCAGTACCACGACCAGCCATATTGGTTGCAATTGTAACTGTACCTGCAAAACCTGCATTTGCAACAATTTCTGCTTCTTTTTGGTGGTACTTGGCATTAAGAACTTGATGCTCAATTTTTTTCATTTTAAGCATGCGACTCAATAATTCGGAGATTTCAACTGTTGTTGTACCAACTAAAACGGGTCTTCCAGCAGCAACGA
Organism: Crocinitomicaceae bacterium; assembly: GCA_044377675.1. Classification (GTDB taxonomy): domain Bacteria; phylum Bacteroidota; class Bacteroidia; order Flavobacteriales_D; family Crocinitomicaceae; genus UBA952. Next base: position 106,922 of record JBILYP010000004.1, on the reverse strand, counting down.
GTTTTTCTATTTCATCAATGATTGAAGAATATTTTTCTCTTGCTGTGCGTAAAACAAAATCATTTTGATCCTTACGTATAATAGGACGGTGAGAAGGTATTACTACAACATCTAATTTATAAATATCCCAAAATTCTTTTGCCTCTGTTTCTGCTGTACCAGTCATACCAGACAACTTATGATACATTCTGAAATAATTTTGCAGTGTTACAGTTGCATACGTTTGAGTAGCTGCTTCAACAGTTACATTTTCTTTTGCTTCAATTGCTTGATGCAGACCATCTGAGTACCTACGACCATCTAATATACGGCCAGTTTGCTCATCAACGATTTTTACCTTTCCATCCAAAATAACATACTCCACTTCTTTTTCAAATAAGGTATATGCCTTAAGTAATTGGTTAATTGAATGGATTCGTTCTGATTTTATGGAGTAATCTCGTACAAGGGAATCTTTTTTCTCTAAATACTGATCTTTGTCGTGATTTTCCTTCTGTAAACGAGCAATTTCCGATCCAATATCTGGTAATATAAAAAAGTCCCTTTCATCCGTTCCAGAAATTAAATCAATACCTTGTGATGTTAATTCAATCGTATTATTTTTCTCATCAATAACAAAGAAAAGTTCATTGTCTATTTTCTTCATATGCTTACTTTGTTCCTGCATATAGAAGTTTTCTGTTTTCTGTAAATGAACACGAATTCCCGGTTCTGACAGAAATTTAATCAAAGCTTTATTCTTAGGAAGACCACGGTGCGCGCGCAACAAAGCAATTCCTCCTTCTTCTAATGCTTTCTTGGGATCAAGCGTTGAATCACTTACCTCTCCAGTAATTACAGTTAATAATTTTCTTGCTTCAGTTAAACATTGCTGAACGTACTGCTTTTGAGCATTTACAACACGCTCTATGCGTGGTTTCAATTCATAATATTCATGCTCTTCCCCTCGAGGAGTTGGTCCGGATATAATTAATGGAGTTCTTGCATCATCAATTAATACAGAATCGACCTCATCCACAATTGCGAAATGGTGTTTACGTTGTACTAAATCCTCGGTGCTTCCCGCCATATTATCTCTCAAATAATCAAAGCCAAACTCATTGTTTGTTCCAAATGTGATATCTGCTTGATACGCTTTTCTTCTTTCGGGAGAATTAGGTTGGTGTTTATCGATACAGTCAACTGATAGCCCATGAAATTGATATAAAGGACCCATCCATTCGGAGTCACGTTTAGCTAAATAATCATTTACAGTAACTACGTGAACCCCTTTGTCAGCAAGGGCATTCAAGAAAACGGGTAACGTGGCCACCAACGTTTTTCCTTCACCAGTTTGCATTTCCGCAATATTACCCTTGTGTAAAACAGCGCCGCCCATCAACTGTACGTCATAGTGAATCATTTCCCACTTTACTTTCGCTCCAGCAGCTGTCCATTCGTTATGCCAAATTGCTCGGTCTCCAGAAATCGTTATACCATCTTTTTTAGAGGCTAATTCTCTATCAAAATCCATTGCGGTAACCTCCAGTTTACCATTCATTGTCCAGCGGTAGGATGTCTCTTTAACGAGGGCAAATGCCTGAGGAAGAATTACTAAAAGAGCTTCTTCAATTTTCTCATCGATTTTAACTGTTAATTTATCGATTTCTTCGAAGATCTCTTCTTTTTCTTGTATAGCTAAATCAACACTATCAGCTTTGCTTTTCAAAATACTGAGCTCACTTTCTAAAGAAGCAATTTCTTCTCGAATATATTTTTTTAACTCAATAGTTTGTTGACGTAAACCATCATCAGAAATAGATTTTATCTTTTCGTATGCTTGATTTGCCTTATCTATAAATGGTTGATATTCTCTTCTGTCTTTTGTGTTTTTATCCCCTAATAGACGTTTTAATAAGTCTCCTAACATGTGCTGAAATTTTAAGCACCAAATGTAACTATTTTACCTCACTTTCTATCAACCAATCTGCTAAATTATGACCGGCAATAAATTCCTTAAAATGCATCGAACGTTTGCCTTCTGGTTGTAACTTGTTTACAATCAGGTATTCATCAGAGCAAGGGAAAAGTATTCCGTTTTCGTGAAGCAGTAGGTTTTTCGAATTATTAACCTTAATCTCCGATTTTTTACTATCCAATAGTTTAAATTGGACAAGTTCTTGTTTCTTGGTATTATACAACATTGCCCATGCTCCTGGATATGGGGAAAGTCCTCTAATTAAATTATGATTGGTATTTGCGGAATTATCCCAGTTTATTTTGCCCGTTTCTCTGTATATTTTTGGGGCATGTTTTAGGTCTGCATCTATCAATTCGGCTTGACTTTTTGGCTGAACATCATCTGTTGAAATGGCATTAACTGTTTCAAGTGTTAATTCTGAGCCTAATTCCATCAGTTGTTGGTATAATTCTCCAACGGACATATTCTCTGTAATCTGAGTTTCTCTGCTATCAATGATTTTACCCGTGTCTATATTTTGATTTATGAAAAACGTGGTAACCCCTGTTTTAACTTCACCATTTATAATTGCCCAATTGATGGGGGCGGCACCACGGTATTGTGGTAACAAGGATGCGTGAAGATTGATCGTTCCTTTTGGTGGAATTGTCCAAACCAACTCGGGCAACATACGAAAAGCCACAACAACGAATAAATCAGCATTCAATGCTTTTAGTTGTGCGATGAAAGATTCATCCTTTAAACTCTCTGGTTGAAGTAAGTGTAAATTATTTTCAACGGCAAATTCCTTTACGGCACTAGATTTTACTTTCTGTCCTCTACCGGCAGGTTTATCTGTTGCCGTAACCACTCCAACAATTTGATGATGAGAATGATACAAATTATCCAAGATTGAAACAGCAAACTCGGGGGTTCCCATAAATACAATTCGTAACGAAGGAATCATAATAAAAGTGAGTTAAGTTATACTCTTTTCTTTTGCCAATTAAAGAATTTTAAATACAAATAAGATAGTAAACCAATGACACCAAAATAAACATATTCAACGGACCAAATCCAATAAATATCCCATTTGAAAACTTTAATAAATAAAAATGCTGTGAAAATATAAATCAATACAGATCCCATTTCAATACTCATAGAAATCATGGTGTTACCACTGCCATTGATTGTTTGAAAATAAACACTAACAAAGCCATACAGGAAAATGGAGATAGATACAAAACGCAGTATCTCTGCACTTTTTGCAACATATAATTCATTTGGATTCACAAATCTAATTAGTGTTTCCGGGTATAAAATGGAACCATGAAAAGTCACTAATAGTAACAATACAGTGATAATTTGTATGCGTTTTTGAATTACTGGAATCAAATGAAACTCTTTACGACCCATATATTGAGAAACATATGTTTTGGTTGTTCCTGCAAATCCCCAAATAGGCACAAATGCGAACATGTATAGGGTTCTTATATTTTGAGAAACCGTTAATTCAAACGCACCGAGTTGTTCGAGCCAAGTAAAAAACACCGTCCAAGTTGCTAAAGCGGTTAATCCTTGCAGCATTAATGGCGTTCCAATTACAAACATTTCTTTAAAAGAGTATTTACTGATTTTCAACGAGTGAAATAGGTGATATTCGTTCTTATAACGAGTCAATAAAGTAAATAATAGTAGGAAAACCATACCTAAGCCATCTGCAATTGTTGAAGCCCAAGCTGCACCTTCTAATCCCATTTCTGGAAAAGAAAAATTACCAAAAATAAGTAGGTAATCTAAAATGATATTGCTAATTGCTGTGATTAGTGAGGCGAGCAATACCACCCAAGTCTTTCCAATTGCCATAAAAAAAGCCTGAATACTTAACGTAATGATGGCGCTAAATAATGCAAAACTCCTGATTTGAATATATTGCCCTTGGTATAATGCAATTTCAATGTTCTTGGAATAAGACAATACCCAATCAGGCATGAAATAGTACAAAATGACAAACAAGAAAGAAGCGATAATACTGAGTATTAAAAGTGTCGTCCCAAAAATCTTACTGATTGATTTGTATTTGTATTGTCCAATTCTACGAGCAATGATTATTTGGGCTCCATCACTCATGCCTACAAGCGCCATATACATGGTTATGTATAAAAGTCCACCGTTACCAACAGCATCAAAAGCATGTGTATTATACCTACTAATAAATGACGCGTCCGTAATCAATACAATAGATTGTATGAAGGTAGAGATCATTAAAGGTAATGCCACACTTAGAATGGTGCGGTAACGAATATCTAACATTAACTTACTTGAATTACTAATCCTTTTAAGTATTCTCCTTCTGGATGAAATGCATTTATTGGATGGTCTGCCGGTTGATGAAGTTGTTCTAAAATCCGGATTTTTCGTCCAGAACTGATTGCTGCGGCAATTACTGTATGGGTGAATAAATTTTTATCGACTACCTGTGAACAAGAAAACGTGAAGATTATTCCACCAGGTCGAATGGAACGAATAGCCATTTCATTCAGTCTCTTGTAACCTTGAATTGCTTGATGTCTCTTATCTCTGTGCTTTGCAAATGCCGGAGGATCCAAGATGATAACGTCAAATGAGTTGTCAACTGTTTTCATGAATTCCATTGCATCGGCAACGATTGATACGTGATTATCTTCAAGTTTATTTAATGTAACATTTTGCTCGGTTAATTCAATCGCTTTTTTTGAACTGTCTAATGAATGAACTTCTTTGGCTCCTGCCTTTAGCGCAAAAAGACTAAACCCTCCACTGTAACAAAACGTGTTGAGGATTTTTTTATTTTGAGCATACTTACTAAGTAATTTTCTGTTTTCTCGTTGATCGATAAAAAAACCTGTTTTTTGACCTGTAATCCAATCGATAGAAAAAGTAATTCCATTTTCTTTCCCTTTGTGTGGGGTTTTACATGTTCCATAAATATATCCGTCAACAATATCAGATTTGTTGTGTAACGTTTCACTGGATTTTGAATAGATCGCTTTTAACGATTTCCCGAAAACAGTTTGTAAAGCAATGGATATAAACTCAATTGATTGGTACATTCCAATACTATGACATTGAATAACAGCCACACCATTATAATAGTCAATTATTAACCCAGGTAATCCATCTCCTTCTCCATGTAGAATTCGGCAAATAGTATTTTCTTTTGAAAACAAACCGAGTGTTTTCCTCAATTCTATTGCTTCAGAGAGTACATTATTATAAAAAATCTGATTTAACTCAATCTCTTCAAATGTTAATATACGAACCGCAATTGTTGCATTTTGAAAATGTCCAGAAGCAAGAAATCTATTTTTTGAATCAAAAACGGAAACAATATCACCATCAGATATTTCATCATCAATGAGGTCAATTGCACCTGAAAACACCCAGGGATGTTTTCTTAAAAGAGATTCTTCCTTGTTTTTTCGAAGGATTATTTGTTTGTACATAGGTTGCAAAAGTACTATTTTGAGTGGAATCAGACTTAATTTCTAGGAGAACATATTTCAGTTGCAAGTCTTCGAGCTTCTAAATCTGAAAAAACGTAGTCATCATAAGTGGGTGATAGTATGCGAGGTGCTTTAGCAAGAACGGTTGAATTAATTTTAAAAATATCAACAAATGATATTCGATCATCTAAAAAAGCCTCCACCGCAATTTCATTTGCCGCATTTAAAAAGCATGCTGCCACGCCTTCTGCTTTCATAGCTTCATAAGCGAGATCGAGATTTTGGAAAACTTGATTATCTACTTTTTCAAATGTTAGATTTGGATAATCCATGAAATTGAATCGTGGAAATTCTGTTGGAAATCGATTGGGGTAGGTAAGTGCGAACTGAATTGGTAATTTCATATCCGGCAATCCCATTTGCGCTTTCATACTTCCATCTTTAAATTGAACCAACGAATGAACAATAGATTGAGGATGAACAATAACATCAATTTGCTCTGGTTTGAGATTAAATAGCCATTTTGCCTCAATTACCTCTAACCCTTTATTCATCATTGAAGCGGAATCAATGGTGATTTTTGCACCCATTGACCAGTTGGGATGCTTGAGCGCTTGTTGTTTCGTGACTTGTTCCAATTTTTCTGCAGTGAATCCACGAAATGGACCTCCAGATGCAGTAAGATATATTTTTTCAATCGGATTATGAAACTCACCGACTATACATTGAAAAATCGCAGAATGCTCTGAATCCACAGGATAAATGTTTACAGCCTTTTCTTTCGCTAGTTTTGTTACTAGTTCTCCTGCAACCACCAATGTTTCTTTATTGGCGAGCGCAATATTTTTGCCAGCCTCAATTGCGCGTAAAGTTGGCTTTAATCCTGCATAACCAACCATTGCTGTGAGAACGGTATCAACTGCTGATGATTCAACAACTTGACAAATTGCCTCTTCTCCCGCATACACATGAATATCCTCAGAAGCTAAGGCTTCTTTGAGTTGCAGATACAATGATTCATCTCCAATTACAACTGAATTTGGCTGATATTTAAGAGCTTGTTCTATTAGTAAATTAACATTTTTTCCTGCTGTGAGCACTTCCAAACGGAAATATGTTGGATAACATGAAATTACCTCGAGTGCTTGTGTTCCAATAGAACCTGTTGAGCCTAAAATAACTATTCCTTTTGTTTCTGACATGTGCAATTTGCTTTGCTTTTTTCAGTGTTTAATTGTAAATCCTCAATAAATTTGTTCCGTTAAAAACAGTTCTGTATTGTCGAAGGCCAAATTGACTATTTGAAATTGGCGATCCGTCGTATAAAGAAAAGGTTGCTGCGCTACACGTATCATTTAATTGAAGAAAATTTTCTGAATCTGGAAAAAGTGGCAAAAAACAAGTGCCCTCTGGGTCAGTAGGTGAATGTCTGTCAAATGCTACAAATTCATCAATTGCTCGCCGGTAAACTATGATTCCGCGCGAACCACCATTTACATATGCCCAACCACCAACGCCAAATAAATTTGAATAACTTGGTAAGTTTATGTCAATGGTTATATCAAATGGAATGTTTGGAACCGGGTTGGCGCCATTTTTATTGCAAGATGAACTGATTAAAAGTAAGATACCTAGGAAAAAAATTACGAACTTCATTGTTTAAAATTACAAAATGCTTTTTAAACGAAACGCATGGATTTATTTTTTATTTGTACTGCTGCTTTCTTCAGCATGTATTTCCTCAAAATTAACAGCTTCTGAAAAGCAAAATAGGCAAGTCAACAAGTCAATAAGTAAATCTCAAAGAAAGGAAGCCAAATTAAAAGAAAGAGAATCTCAAAAAGCGAAGAAGCGACATTGGAAAAATCAATCCAATCAGTATAAATTAAGCATTAAAAGAAATAAAAAAAGATTGAAGATTGAGAAATCGAAAAAAGGAAAAGAAATCAATGATTTTTTTTAATCACTTCGTGATACAAATTCTCATATTGGGGTAAAATCAAATCCAATGAAAATAAAGCTGCTCGTTTCTTGGCTTGTAGTTTAAATAAGGATAGTTTTTCATCGTTAGACAATAAATCAATCGCATATGCAGCCATCGATTTGACGTTTCCAACATCAGATAAGTAACCAGAAAATCCATGAAGGTTTACCTCTGGAATACCACCTGTATTGGAAGAAATAACAGGTACACCTGCGGCCATAGCTTCAAGCGCGGCTAACCCAAAACTCTCTGTTTCAGAGGGGAGCAAAAATAAATCAGAAAATTCTAAAATATGATTCGTGTCTCTTACTTTTCCGAAGAAAATCACCTTATTTATTAATCCTAATTCTCTACTCATTTTTTCAGCCACATGCCTGTCTGGTCCATCACCAACTAAAATCAACTTTGAATCAACAGTCTTTTGGATTTCATTGAAAATTAAAATTACATCTTCAATACGCTTTACGGGTCGAAAATTTGAAATATGACAAATGAGTTTTTGATTTTCTCTTGCGTATTTGGTTCGCAAATCTTTAACAGATGCATCTGATTCAGTTTCTTCTATTTGAATAAAATTAGGAATTACATGTATTGGACGTTCAATGGCAAAATGCTTAATCGTATCTTGTTTTAAACTTTCAGAAACTGTAGTAACTGCATTAGAAGCATTGATGCAAAAACGAATTACAGGTTCAAATGATGGATCTTTTCCAACCAATGTAATATCAGTGCCGTGAAGTGTTGTTATGAAAGGGATTTCTATACCTTGTGTTCTCAATATTTGCTGAGCCATAAATGCTGCTGAGGCGTGAGGTATAGCATAATGAACATGAAGTAGATCCAAGTTCTCATATTTCACCACGTCCACAAGTTTACTGGCCAATTCAGTTTCATAGGGTTGATAATCAAACAGCGGATAATTGCTTACAGAGACTTCGTGATAAAAAATATTCTCATGAAAACTACCAAGACGAACGGGTTGAGAATAAGTAATAAAGTGAACTTGATGTCCTTTTTTTGCCAGAGCCTTGCCTAATTCTGTCCCAACCACACCACTTCCGCCGAAAGTGGGATATAATACCATCCCTATTTTCATAATTTACTTATTAAACAAAACTTTCAGAAAGAATGTTTATCACTCATCTAATTCAATTCCTGATTCAGATTCGAACAGTTTGATAATCAAAGATAACCGATAAATAATAGGTAATATTCTCACCACTTGTCCTTGGTCATTTTTGAGTTTTATTGCATATGCGCTCCGAAAAGGGCTATTGTCAGCGTTAATAACATCGTAATAAAGTCCTGCCGTTAGAGCAACTGATTTTCCAAGGTCTAATTTAACGCCTCCGCACAAAAATAAAGTGGGTGCCCAGGTGTTAGTGGTTAATTGTTGATAGGTAATGTAATTATATGGACTTTTTAACATTTCAAATTCTGCACCCCCATAAACATGCGTTTTACCAGAGCCAACAACTCTACCGTGCACAAAAGCTCCGCCTCCATAGATACGTTGCGTAGTGTTTATTCCTAAAAAATTAGAGTTTGTTTGCTGTATGCGAAACGAAGGGCCAACCACTAAATTTTCACTCAATAAAATACCCAATTTTGGACCGATTCCAAAGCTTGAGCCTAGGTTTGAAGCACCAAAAAAACCATCAAAACCAACTTCCATTCCTTGGATGGACTGGGATTTCGAATTCATTGAAATCAAAAGCAATAAAATGAACAGTACATGTTTCATAGAAATCATTTTTAACAAAGATAGGGCGTTTTTTAGTTTTAAGTATTTTTTATAAACATTAAACTCGGCAAGGTGTTGATTTTGTATCTTTGTTAAACATTCTTTTTTCATGAGTTATTTAGATGAGTTAAATGCAAGTCAACGTGCTGCCGTTGAACAAATTGAAGGTCCCATAATGGTAATTGCGGGCGCCGGTTCAGGTAAAACTCGCGTTTTAACATATCGTATTGCCTATTTGGTTGAAAACTCTGTGGATCCTTTCAATATTCTCGCTTTAACCTTTACGAATAAAGCAGCTCGAGAAATGACCGAACGGATTGGAAAAATTATTGGTCCTTCAGAGGCGAAAAATAGCACCATGGGAACATTTCATTCTGTGTTCTCTCGTATTCTTCGTTTTAATGCTGACCGCTTGGGCTATCCTGCAAATTTTACTATTTACGACACTCAAGATTCAAAAAGTCTTCTAAAAGACATCATTAAAGAATTGAATTTAGATGATAAAGCATACAAGGCCAATTCGGTATTGGGACGTATTTCTTCTGCGAAAAATAATTTAATTTCAGCTGAAATGTATGCTCAAAATGAAGAAATTCTCTTTGAGGACAAGCAGGCTAAACGCTCAGAAATCACTAATATTTATATTCGCTATGAAAATCGCTGTAGAAAAGCGGGGGCAATGGATTTTGATGATCTATTGTTTCAAACCCACGTTCTATTGAGGGATTTTCCGGATGTCTTACATTATTATCAGCAAAAATTTAAATACATTCTGGTTGATGAATACCAAGATACCAACTACGCTCAGTACCTGATAGTAAAAAAATTGGCGGCGCTTTATGAAAATATTTGCGTTGTTGGAGATGATGCTCAAAGTATCTATTCCTTCCGGGGTGCGAATATTCAGAATATTCTTAATTACAAAGTGGATTATCCTGATTTTAAACTCTTTAAACTGGAGCAAAATTACAGGAGTTCAAAAAATATTGTTGAAGCTGCCAACTCTATTATTTCTAAAAATAAAGATCAAATTCAGAAAACAGTCTGGACAGATAATCAACAAGGGAATAAAATTGCAGTCATTCGAACCTTAACGGATAATGAGGAGGGAAAAATTATAGCTGGAAAAATCTTTGATCTTAAACAATCAAACCCGATTTCATTCAATGACCTGGCTATTCTATACAGAACAAATCGCCAATCGCGTGCTTTTGAGGAAGCGTTGCGGAAGTTTAATATTCCTTACAAGATTTATGGTGGACTTTCCTTTTATCAGCGAAAGGAAATCAAAGATTTATTAGCTTATTTTAGGTTGTCAACCAATCCTCATGATGAGGAGGCATTGAAAAGAGTATTGAATTATCCAAAGCGTGCTTTAGGTAAAACAACTGAGGAAAAATTGGTGATTGCAGCAAATAACTATGCCGTAAGTATTTGGGATGTATTGACTAATCCAGTTGATTACCCTACTGATTTTAATAAAGGAACACGCGATAAACTCAATGAATTTACCACAATGATTCAAAGTTTTCAGGCACAAATAAATCAGGTAAATGCTTTTCAGTTAGCTGAAACAATAGCAAAGTCTTCGGGAATTGTGAAAGAGCTTTTAAGTGAGAAAGATAAAGGTCCTGAAGAAGTGGAGCGTTACCAAAATATTGAAGAATTACTTGCTGGTATTCAGGAGTTTGTAAACACCAACGAGGAGGAAGAAATGAAAACACTTGCTGATTTTTTATTAGATGTCGCGCTCCTAACGGATGCAGATACAGATAAAAATGAAGAAAGAAATCATGTGACAATGATGACTATTCATTCCAGTAAAGGTTTAGAGTTTCCTCATGTTTTTGTGGTTGGATTAGAAGAGAATTTATTTCCTTCTCAAATGGCCTTGCATTCAAGAACGGATCTGGAAGAAGAGCGTCGTTTGTTTTATGTTGCTGTCACTCGTGCAAAGGATTCATGTACGCTTTCCTATGCGGCTTCAAGATTTACTTGGGGTCAATTAATCACCTCAGAACCGAGTCGTTTTATCGATGAAATTGATGCGCAGTTTCTTCATTTTGACACCCCCCAAAGAGGTCAAGGTCGGTCATTGGGCATGGGTTTATCAAGGCAAGAACGTCCTTTCTCAGGTGGATTGAATAAACCAATGGGTACGTCAGGTAATTTAAAGTCAATTAATGAACTAAAAGAACAACGAGGGGGTGATACTTTTCAAAAATTCATGGTTGGTCAAAATGTGGAGCATAGTCGTTTTGGGAAAGGGAAAATAACAAAAATAGAGGGTGTAGATTCCAACCAAAAAGCAACTATTTTTTTTCCACATCATGGAATAAAGAATCTACTCTTACAATTTGCGAATTTGAAAATTTTGGATCAAGAATAAAATCTGTTCAGCCCATTAATAGGCATGTAGCGTAAGCCTTAATAGCTTTGCTTTCACCAAAAGAATCAACTTGTTCGTGTGTTGTTGCTTTTATTGAAACGGCATCCTTATCGATTTCTAATATCCGAGAAATGATTTCTTGCATGAATGGAATGTGGGGATTTACCTTCGGTTTTTCTAAAACCACTGTACAGTCCAAATTTTCAACCTTAAATCCTTTGTCCACGATTTTTTTGTATACTTCCGTCAACAATATAGTGGAGTCTATTCCTTTGTATTTAGGATCTGTATCTGAAAAATGAAAGCCAATATCTCTTAAGTTGGCAGCACCCAAAATTGCGTCACAAATAGCATGTAGTAAAACATCGGCATCTGAGTGACCAACTGCACCTAATTCTGAATCAAGCTTGACGCCCCCTATGAAAAGCTCATATCCCTTTGAAAGTCTATGAACATCAACGCCAAAACCAACCCTGATTTTCATGAATTATTCGCCTTTGTTTGCGGATGCCGAAGCACCATCTAAATTCAATCTAAGCGTAAATCGCAAAGTATTTGCTAATGGACTTTGTCTACCGCTAATTGACGCTAGGTATGAAAAATCAATTCCAAACATGTTATATTTAAAGCTTGCGCCAATATTTATGTATTGTCTGTTTCCTTTGTTTTTGTTTTCATAAAAAACACCTCCTCTAACGGCAAGAACATTGTTGTACCACCACTCCAATCCTCCTGCAATATTAATTTCGGTTAGTTCTTCTACTAGTTTTGATCCTTTTTTTACTTGATATGATCCATCGCTGTTTTGTATGTATTTTCCATCTGCATCTGTTAATGGAGCTCCTGGTGCGTCATAAAAAGATTGAATCATCCCGGAAACTACGCCGACATCATTCGATCGCCCAGAAATCAGGGTGTACGTTCCATCAATCACGTCATAATAAGCAGGAGTAGGTACTAATAGTTTTTGTAAATCTATGGCGAAAGTTACCGAGTTATACTTATCGAAATTGGCCTTGTAAGCATTTCCAATTTTTAAATTCATCGGAATAAAATCACGTTGAGACAATTCAGAATAAGCTACTTTATTACCAATATTATTAATGGTTGTTGCAAAGGTATAAGCACCTTTTGTTTTACCAATTGGTGCATCTTCGTTGTGATAAGTAAATGAGATATCCGTTCCTCCAACAATCCCTGCTTTGGTATTTACTCCCCCTACAGTAAGACCACCGGTTAAATTAGAATAAGCAAATTTTCCATTTAAACCAATACTAAATTTATCAGATAAACGAAATGCATAAGCTCCAGTTAATTCAAATTCACTTGGTTTATCATCACGAATTACATTTCCAGAAGCATCGGTAAACGTGATTTCTCCCAAGCTAAAATAACGTAAAGCACCTCCAACAGAGTGTAAACGATTTATTTTGTAGTAGAATGCTAAATAAGATAAATGAATATCATTTGTCAATTGTCTCAACCATGGTGTATAAGATAAACTAATTTCAGATTTTTCTTTGGCAAATGAAATCATCGAGGTATTCCAGTATACAGAAGTTGATGACGGGCTCAAGGCAGTACCTGCATCTCCCATACCTCCAGCACGCGAGTCCGGTGTAATAGCCATAAAAGGTAAGGCTGTAGTAATTGTATTTAATTGCAAGTCATTATCAGAGGCCGAACCACCAGTTGGTTGAGCATGGCAAACGTACGCAGTAGCTATACTACTAAAGAAAAAGAAAAGTTTGTTCATGTTTTATTTTGTTCAAATTTCGCAAACAGTCAACTTTTAGTTAAGAAAATTGACTCGGTAAATATACGTAATTCCGAAACTTTTATTGTAAATTATTTCAACAATACGAGTTTTTCTATTTTTTCTGCTTGGTCACCAGTGTTGTTTTTTACTGATAATCGATAAACATAAACTCCTTTTGCTAAGGCATCTCCAAAATCATCTTTTGCATCCCATTCAATTCCATCGGTTCTAAATCCTATGGTATTTACAGTTTTATTTATTGACTTAACTAGTTTTCCTGATATTGTAAAGATTTGAATTTGTACGTCCAAATTACTACAAGATTGATTGTGTTCAAATTGAAAGGATGTTTTCGTCGTGAAAGGGTTTGGATAGTTGTAAACACGCTCCAACATTGTATTTGCTTTATTTTGGACAATGAATTCAGTTTTTACAACCGATGAATTATTGTTTACGTCCCAAACTTTTACTTCAAGCATGTGTTTTCCTTGCTCTAGGTCAGTGAATTGATACCTAATTTCACCTGATTGATAGGAGTCCAACGCAGCCGAATAATAATCGTTTAGGAGTATTTGCTCTGCTGATTTTCCGTCAAGAATAGCTACTAAATCATGCCCAATACCATTACCAACCGTATTGATTCCATTTTCATCAAAAGCTTGTAAAATCATAACTGGCGATTGGTCTGTAATACTTCCGGAGATGAAATTTTCGTCGTTCAAAAACAAACTTAGTTGAGGGCCTTCCGTGTCATTTATTCCATTAGGATTAATTCCTCCAATTCTGAAGTTGGTATCAAAGCCAGAAGCATCTATTAAATCATTAAATGCATAATAACTAATTTTCCCTCTTCCAATACTTAATGCAATATCTTTTGGCACAACAAAAGTAAAATCAAAATAGCCATTGGTAATGGAGTTTTTTCCTTTGTAAACCACACTGCGTTGCTGAGTGTATTCTATTTCGGGTGAATCTGGATCTTGGCCAAGTGTTTTTTGCGTTTTCATTTTGTCAAAAACAGTTGGAATTAGTTGTCCATTGAATGTGGGAATTAAATTCCCTGAATTATCTTCAATATGTCCTTTGATTCGAACAGTACTAAGTGCATTCAGTGTGTCAATTTTTAGTAAGGGATTTTCACCATTGATACTGTCTGTAACTACTTTCAATTGAGGCAACGCTATTTTTAATGCGGGATCACCTATGAGTGTAAAACTTCGTTTGTTTTCGTTTTGTCCAACATCATTCTTTGTTTTCATCATGATTTCCCCAAAAGTTTGCGGACTCCCATCCGTATTTCGATCAAAAACATGGTTGTAGAATGCTTGTCCCGTAGATGAATTTACCCCAAAATAAACCGCACGTGTTGTTGTCATCAATGCAATTGCGCCTCCATTCGGATTTAATGAAACCCATTCCCCTGCAGATACTCTTTTAGGGTCGTCATATTTTGTGAATTCGCATGTGGCTGAAACGAAAAGATGAAGTGTATTGATATTTGTCCAGCTAGTTATTTGTGGAATGGTAACAACCCTTTCCTCAGCCAAACCAACTTCGCCACCATGACCAACATAATTAACAATCAAAGCTCCCCGCTGAACTCGGTCGGTTATCGCGTTATAGACATCCGGGTAACGTTGACCCCCAGCAGTAGTTTGTTGTGGGTATGCATCCATGTATAATTTGTCACAATTCATTTCAAAGTGATTATTCTGGATAGAATTATATTGTGGTTCTGTGTCAGAATTTATAAAGTAACCCATATCCTCATCATCGGCAATTTGAACATATTTTAAACGCCAATCCCCAAAAGTTAATGCATTATTGTTATCCAAACAACATGAACTCCCCGAATTGGTAAAAAGGGAAGATCCGTTTTTCATGTAATGTTCTATCTTGTCAACTTGCTGTTTGGCTTGTGTTACATCAGATATCAAAAGTCTCCCGATTCCTATGTCCAAAAGATCAGCACTCGAAAAGGATTCGTTGTTATTTAATAGCCCAAAATAATCATCTGAAACGTAGCATGAGATATAATTTTCACTGTTCAAAGCTTGGTAGGTCACAACCATATTATTATTGTTAGCCACCCGGTTTTTAGGGTCGTAGGTGCCATCTCCAAATAACAATAAATATTTCGGTTGCGTTCCTGGATTTAAGATGGATCTGTCGTAAAACATTTTGGCAAACATCCGAATTGCAGTGGCATCCTGACCACCAGAACTAAATTCATTGTAAATTTGATTGGTTGTTACCACGTGAGTGGTTGTGCCTTTTTGACGATGTAAATCAGCTAACCGAGTTGCTTGACCTATGAAATCTGGATGTGTTACAATTAAATAATCTGCTTGTTCTAATCCATGTAAGTTTTGATATGCTACATTGCCAATGCGTTCTGGTGTGAAAAATGAAGTGCCATTAGAAGCAACGAATTCTCGATAACTATCCTCTGTTTTAAAATAAAATGTACCGTTTAAGAAATTTCCATTGATAAGTTTCGGGTTGTTTTTTTCAACTAAATCCCAAACAAATCCAGTCAATGGTAGCGATTGAATTTTGTATTCACTTACAGTGCCAGGTTGGATTCCCGTAAGATTTCTAAAATTCATTTGAGTTCCATAAAAGCTTAATTTTCTTCGAGTATTAATAGTGAGATGATCTAAATAAGTAAGAATGGATGCATTTGAACGAGTTATTCCAATTTTTAGTGGAATATTGGTTTGATTGGTGTAAAATGAAAAACTTGATTCGGTGCGTGTATAATCTCCAAAATAATTCATACTTGAGGAAAATAAAGTTGCGCCATTTAAACTAAACTTTTGAGTTGTTCCTTGTCCGCTAGTAGCCAAGGCAGTAGATATTTTAATCGCAAAAGTATCCAAATTTGGAATGGAGAAGTTGAACGTTTTTTCTAAATCGACATCAAATAAATCACCATACCAACGCTGACCGCCGCTAACGAGGTTTGTAACCTCATTTTCATAAATATCACGATAATCATAATTATCAATTGTTTTTAGGGCAGGTTCTGAAATTACAGGAAGAGAAGTTATTCTGGAGGGAGTATTGGAAGGATCGATATTTATAAAATAATAAGAATTGTCTGAATATACATGTTGAACGCGGGAAAAGTTATTGGCATTGTTCGGTTGCCAACGATGAGGTCCCCAGCCATAAAAAAGTATGTAATCTGCGTCGTTAAAAACGCCATCAGCACCACCTTGAACGTATATTCCATTTTTAGCCAAATCATCGATTCTGGGAGTTGAATTTTTTTCAGGAAGTAATCCCTCTCCATTTCCGAAAACATTGATATGATTCGGATTTAGTGTACTAGTGTTTATTCCACAGGCCTCCAAAAATGCCTTGTCTATTTTGTAAATGCCATCTTTATTAACAGCAATTTTATACCAAAAACCTGTTCCATCCTTTAAAACAGAGGATGTTACAAAATCTTTCGTGTTTGGTTCTTGTTGAGAATCAGTAAGTTGAATTTTGAAAGAGGTAATTTTTTTAATCCCATTTTTATCCTTGAAAAAGGGCATAGAGTTTAAGACAGCAAAGAACTCATTGCCTGCTTTTGTTATTTGAAAATTGATTTCCGGGTTGGTTTGAATTTCAGGTAGGTAAGTAGTTAAATACTGAATTTCTTCCGGCAAAGCAGAGGCTGATTCATAAGAAAGTAACTCGATTCCTTTTCCTTCAGAAACCTTTTGTTTCCAAAAATAGCTTGGCTTTAAACCATCCAATGCTTGATCTGTTATTGCGGGTATTTTGATTTCTTGTTGGTTGTATGTAATTGACTTAGGTGCTATCCAAGGTATTTCAAGTTCAATGATGTTTTGCGAGAATAAAAGAGATGGGGTTGTTACACTGATTAGGACATGATAGAAAATGAGGTAAAATGGATATGAGTATCTTTTCATATTTCAAAAATAAGTTTTTAAAAGCCACAACGAAAAAAAAAGTTGTTTATTTCACAAAATAGTCTATTTTTGTAACCTTGTATTAACTTGAACGTTTAAATTAATCGCGTCTAAACCTTATTACGTGAAAATAAAAGTTACTGATATACTGTTTGTTACGACAGTTTTGTTGTGCTCCGTAAGTTTCAAACTATTTGGACAGGATCCTTCGTTTACTCAATTTTATTCGAATCCGGTATACTTAAATCCGGCTTTGGCAGGGTCACATGGTTGTCCTCGATTAGCGTTGAACTACCGAAATGAATGGCCTCAATTGACGGGTAATTACGTCACTTATGCTGCTGCTTATGATACCTATGCTAAGAATGTGAGTGGTGGAATTGGAGTATTAGCCATGCACGACCAACAAGGCCAGGGTACTATTCAAACATCCATGCTTGGCTTAATTTACTCGTATCACGTCAAATTGAGCAGGAAAGCATCTATGATGTTTGGTGCTAAAGCATCTTGGTATCAGAAATTTTTGGATTGGGATAAACTAACTTTTGGTGATATGATTGATCCACGTCGCGGATTTATTTACCAAACGGGTGATGTTGCCAGAGGAGGTAATCGTGGATTTTTTGACGTATCGGCAGGAGCTGTTGTTTTTACTAAAAAATTCTTTGGAGGGCTAGCTATAAATCACCTAAATACTCCGGATGAATCCATGATATTGGGAGAGTCTAATTTACCCATGCGCTTTACAGCTCACATGGGTGCTGATGTTGCTTTAGGTTCTAAATCAAAATATTCAAATGTTACTTCCATCATGCCGAATATCATTTACCAATACCAAAATGGTTTTCAAGAGTTAAATATTGGAACCTACATTAAGTATGGTAATTTTAACGTTGGTGCGTGGTATAGAAATAGAGATGCATTTATTTTAACGTTTGGTGTAAATACCGGAAAACTCAAACTGGGATATAGCTACGATGTTACCGTATCCAAATTAGGAAACGGAATTACAGGTGGTTCACATGAGGTGTCAATGGGATTCAATTTAAAGTGTAAAAGAAAACCAAGAGCGTTTAGAACAATTTCTTGTCCATCTTTTTAGTAACCTTTTTTAATTATAGACGTTAATAAGATTCTTAGTAAACTCAATAAAGTATGAAATCGAAAGCAATGAGTTATTTTTTTATTAAAAGCACTGCAGTTTTATGTGGTGTTATTTTTCTAGTTTCTTGTCAGCCGGAAAGGTCTAAATCTACAGGATGGCATCACAATAGCCCGGAAAATTTTGGAAGTGGCTTTGAGAAATTTCCAGCAATGGATCAAGAGACAGGCCCTGGTTTGACATTGGTTGAGGGTGGAACATTCACAATGGGTATGACGGAGCAAGACGTGATGCGTGATTGGAATAATAATCCCAGGAAAGTAACAGTACCTTCTTTTTACATAGACCAAACAGAAGTTTCCAATTTCGATTATTTGGAATATTTATTTTGGTTGGGTAGAGTTTATGGTAGTGTTGATCCATATTCTGGTCAGGCATACACACCTGACGGTGCAGAAGACTCCTTTGATCCATTAGTTGAATCTTACAAAAAAGATCTTAATTTTGATCAATCTACCGCGAAAACTGATAGTTTATTGGAGAAACTCAAGGGTACAAATGCTTTTAATAAGTATATTATCAATTACTCAGAATCTTTTACCTCAAATTATCAAGAAGTTTTTAGAAAGGCTCTGCCAGATACCTTGTGCTGGAGAAGTCCATTATCCTCCATGGAACATTTTGTGAATTATTATTTGCGTCACCCTGCCTATCGTGATTATCCTGTGGTTGGTGTATCGTGGATTCAAGCAAATGAATATTGTAAATGGAGAACTGACAGAGTAAATGAATATATTTTGGCACGTGAGGGGATCTTGGATTGGGAAATGGGAAATAAAGAACTAAATCCTTTCCAAATGTTCTCAACGGAGGCTTATTTAAGTGGTCAATATTTTGGTTTACAACCTCAACCTCGAGAGAGATCAAGACTGTATACTGACCAGACAGGAATTGCTGATTCAGCGCAAACATCAATTGTTGCAAATACTGATATATTAGGAGATGGAGAATACACACAGCCATCAGAAAAAGATAATGGACGCCGTCTTAGGAATTACAACCCAAGCTCAAGATCTTATGCAAAAGGTGGTGATGGATACGGTGCTCGAATCGTTCGTATGGAAGACGGAATATTATTGCCAAACTATAGGCTTCCAACCGAGGCAGAGTGGGAATATGCTGCAACAGGTTTAATTGGTAACCTTCAGGAAAATTCTGAAAATTATACAGACAGAAGAACCTATCCATGGAATGGACATTGGGTGCGCCGTGAAGAGGAGCAATTCCAAGGTTCTATACAAGCTAATTTCATGAGAAGTTCAGGAGATTATATGGGTATTGCAGGTAATCTAAATGATGGCGCTGCTCCAACTGCTCCGGTTGAATCTTACTGGCCAAATGATTTTGGATTATTCCACATGGCAGGAAATGTTTCCGAGTGGGTACAAGATGTGTATAGACCAAATTCATTAGACGATGTGGATGGTTTTAGTCCTTTTAGAGGAAATGTTTATACAACTAAGTTGACAACAACTATTGGAGTTCATGATGCTATGAAGAATGACCGAATTCGTTATGATGTTCACGGTATGAAACAATATGTGTTGGATTTCGAACGTGTACGTTATCAGCGTATAGCAGGAAGTGATGGGGAATCAAGAGAATGGGATCCAGGAAAATCACAGGGTAATGGAAAGTTAGAAACAGATTTTGAATTTTATTATTCAAATGATGTATATAATAACTCCAAGTTTAATACTTCAGATACTTTTCGTTCAGAAGTAGCTATGGGTGATGTGTTAGATAAATTTAAGGGAAAACTCAAAGGTAATATTGCTTTTTCAATTACGAAATCCTCAAAACCTGTCCAAGACAATTTTGTAATCAATGATACAACAGGCTTAATTCAATCTAAGTTAGGAATTAGAACCCTTCCAGGAAAATATGAGATTAAAGTTAATTTGGAAGATAAAAAATTAAAAACGAACTATGATAAAACGGTGATTTTCAATATTTTGGACAAAAAAATAATGAATGCTGATGGTGTGAATATGAAAAGTAAATCTGCGAATCCAGCAAATGCCCGTCGTGGGACTGCTCCAGATCCACTATTTGTTTCCTCTGGATCCCTATATGCCAATGGAACAAATTCTCAAGATCCGAAAGTTGTATTTAACATTAAAGGTTCTCAATATAAAAATGAATTACAGTTTTTAGATTCGGTGAGTAAATGTTTGGATTCAGCGATTAATTTAACAAATAATTTAAGAACCACTGAGGCAAGTCGATTGATTAATAGGAGTTTATGGGGAAAAGTTTTTGATGAGAATTACATTATAAAATTATTCCCTAATTATTTGGATGATCCAGCTCTTACAACCATGATTAGTATTTTAAGAGATGGATTAACGGAATATATCATAGAAACGGAAGGTAATATGCGTTATCGTCGTGTTACTGAGGAAGAAAACTTAGGTAGATTGAACTATAGAAAAGATGATTATATTGACTACATGGATGGTGATATTGAGTCTTCTATCTTCTATCAAAATGATGCGCGTAAAAAAGATATTAATCTAGGGAAAAGAGACCCAAAATTAGTAATGTATCAAAACGACCATGAAAGATATAATTTAGATGGATCAGCTATCAATGATAAGATGACATGGAACCAAGGGACACCAACAACACTGGTTTCTGATAGATCACGAGTGTATAAAGGTGGGTCTTGGGAAGATAATGCGTATTGGTTAGGTTGTGGTACAAGAAGATTCTTGGATGAAACTCAATCAACTCGTAACATTGGATTTAGATGTGCGATGGATAGGGTCGGAAGTCCAACCGGAAAAAATTACGGTAAAAAGAAAAAAAGAAAATCATAATTAGTATTTTTAAGGCCTGTTTAACAGGCCTTTTTTATTTATGCACGAATTATTTCAACTTTTTTATAAAACATCTGGAGTATTTACGGATAGCCGTAATGTTCGAGAAAACGGTATGTTTATCGCACTAAAAGGAAATAATTTTAATGGCAATTTATTTGCCGAGGAAACAATAAAGGCCGGTGCTAAATATGCTATAGTTGATGACCCAACTTATGCCGATGATAAATCCGTTTATTACGTCGAGGATACTTTGATTTTTCTTCAAAAATTAGCGAATTATCACAGGAAAAAATTCGATATACCTTTTATCGGGATCACTGGTTCAAATGGAAAAACAACAACAAAGGAATTAATTTATCAAGTTCTTAGCAGCCATTATTCTGTTCTGGCGACACAAGGAAATTTAAATAATCACATTGGTGTTCCTTTGACGCTTTTATCAGTAAATACTTCACATGAAATCGCAATCATTGAAATGGGAGCTAACAAACCCCACGATATTCATGAATTATGCGAAATTACTGAACCTACTCATGGAATAATTACAAATATTGGGGCAGCCCATTTAGAGGGATTTGGAAGTTTTGAGGGTGTGTTACACACAAAGTTAGAATTGTTCGAATCCGTTCAAAATAGTAGTGGTGTTATTGTTGTAAATGCAGATGATGATATTTTAATATCAAATTCTCCAACAAAGCTCACGAAATTATTCTATTCAGTTAAAGCAAAGAGAGAGGTTCAGGGAGAAATTATTCAATTAAATCCCTATTTAAATTTTGTTTGGTGGGATGATTCAGAAACGAGACATGTTTTAAAAACGCATTTGTTTGGAGGATACAATTTGTATAATTTTCTTGCAGCCATTAGATTTGGTAAATTATTTAATGTTCCAAATAATAAGATTAATTCCTCTTTGGAGTCGTACGTTCCATCAAACAATAGATCTCAAATTACTGTTACGGCCAATAATAAAGTATTAGTAGATTGCTATAATGCAAATCCATCCAGTATGCAGTCTGCAATAACAAGTTTTATTCAGATGGAAGCATTCAATAAGGTGCTAATTTTAGGTGATATGCTCGAATTAGGCATTGTGTCTAATGAAAAGCACACTGAAATATTGAATTACCTAAACGAAGAAAACGCATTGTATTTTACAGTTGGGCCTTTATTTTATGAATTGAAAAATAATCAAGCACCCCAAAAATTTTTGAATGTTAATGATTGTATTTCGTATTTTGAACAATCTAATTTAGAAGATCATTTTATTTTATTGAAAGGCTCTCGCGGAATTGCACTAGAAAAATTATTACCCCATTTATAACAATGAAAAAATTTCTATTTACACTAGTTTTACTGATTAATTCAGTCTTACTGATTGGTCAAAAGATTAATTATAAATTAAAAATGCCTAACCCTCAAAGCCATTATTTTGAGGTTGAAATGATTTTGGAAGGATTCAAAGAGAAGCAACTTGAAATAAAAATGCCTGTTTGGGCACCCGGATCTTACTTAGTTAGGGAATTCTCCAAGAATGTTAATCAGGTACTCGCTTTTGATGAGAACAAAACAGCAATTAAAACAATAAAAACCGCAAAAAATACTTGGCAACTTCAGAATGCATCAAAAGGAAAAAAAATAATAATTAAATACGAGGTGTATGCCTTTGAATTGAGTGTTAGAACAAGTTTCTTGGATTTAACACATGGTTTTGTAAGTGGTTCAGGAGTTTTTATGTACGTAAATTCACATCAGCAACTATCGGGTCAATTAGAAATAATTCCTTATTACGAGTTTAAGGTAATATCAACAGCATTACCATTGTCAACTATTTCAATCTCTAGTGATGGATCAAAAGTATTTGATTTTTTAAATTATGACCATTTGGTTGATTGTCCGATTGAGATTGGTAATCAAGTTGAATTTCAATTTATGGCTTCTGGAGTTAAACATACTGTTGCTATGTATGGCGACGGGAATTTTGATGTTGATAAATTAAAAGTGGATATGCCAAAAGTTATTGAGGCAGAAACCCAAGTTTTTGGTGAGAATCCCAATAAAGATTATTTATTTATCGTTCACAACGTTGTAGATGGTCAAGGAGGACTGGAGCATTTGAATTCCACCACTCTAAGTGTAAACCGATGGTCGTATTCAGGTGCTGAATATCTGGGTTTTTTAAACTTGGTGGCTCATGAATATTTTCATTTATGGAATGTTAAACGATTCCGTCCTATTGAATTAGGTCCATTTGATTACGATAAAGAAAATTACACAAGTTTACTATGGGTAATGGAAGGATTTACCTCGTATTATGACGAATTAATCATGCGTCGGGCTGGATTTATGTCTCAGGAGGAATTCGTTTCTAAAATGCAAAATACAATTAATTATGTGGAAGGATCAGTTGGTTCAAGAGTTCAATCTGTTGCTCATTCCAGTTTTGATGCATGGATTAAAGCCTATCGCCCGAATGAAAATTCATCAAATACAACAATGACTTATTATTCAAGAGGTCAGATCATTGCAGCTGTATTTGATTTAATGATAATTGATAAATACAAAGGAAAGAAATGTTTGGACGATTTTATGCGTTATGTTTATGTAAAATATGCCAAAGAATTGAAACGAGGAATTACAGATCAAGAGTTTAAACAAGAATTAGAAAAATTTTTGGAAATAGATTTAGCTATATTTTATGCCAAATACATTGATGGAACTGAGATTATTCCTTACGCTGAATATTTTTCAAAGGTAGGTATTGATGTGATTTATTCCGGAAGTAAAAAACCTTCATTTGGCGCTTCGGTAAAACAAGAAGGTGGAAATGTAGTAGTGAAAACTGTCCGATCGGGTTCATCTGCTGAAATGGCTGGAATTAGTGTAAATGATGAGATTATTGCATGTAATGGGTTTCGAGTTAATCAAGGCTCATTAGAAAGTACAATGAACGCTCTAAAAGAAAATGAACAAGTAGAATTATTATTGAGTAGAGACGATGTATTATTCTCTGTAAATGTGAAAATCGCTGCTTTTGAAAAACCGTATTTTACTTTTACAACAACGAAAAATGAAGATAAAAAAGCATTGCGTAATTATTGGCTTCGTTAGTATTTCAATTATTCTTAGTGTCACCACTTCCTGTCAAGGACAGTTATATCAAAATATTGAAATAACGAAGGATTGGAACTCAAAATCTTCATTTCGAGTATGTGAGCCATCAATTGCAATTAATCCGTTAAATACGAATGAAATTGCAGCTGGATCAATATTGAATAATTATCATTTTTCAAAAGATGGGGGCAAAACATGGACCAATAGGTCTCTCACTAGTCCATTTGGTGTTTGGGGAGATCCAGTATTAACCTTTGACCGATCAGGAAAAGTCTATTACTTTCACTTGGCAGATTATAAAAAAACGTCTTGGATTGATCGCATTGTATGTCAAGTGGCGCCAACTATTGATCAACCTTTTTCTGAAGGCACTTTTCCCAAACCAAATGGTGAAAAAGCTCAAGATAAACATTGGGTAGCGCTACATCCTTCCTCCAATACCTTAGCTTTAACTTGGACCCAATTTGACAGGTATGATTCTAACGAACCAAAAGATTCTTCCAACATACATTTTTCTTTATCAAAAGATCAAGGAATAAGTTGGAGCGATCCAAAACGGATTAATTGGTATGCGGGAGATTGCCTAGACGATGATGAAACTGTTGAAGGAGCGGTACCTGCTTTTGGTCCAAACGGTGAATTATATGTTGCATGGACCGGTCCAAAGGGATTGGTGTTTCAAAAATCAATGGATGAAGGGAAAACATGGCTTACAAAGGAGAAAATAATTACTGAGCATCCCGGTGGATGGACCATTAACGTTCCCGGAATCAATCGATGCAATGGATTACCTATTTTGGTCTGCGATCAAAGTAATGGGCCTAATAGGGGAACGCTTTATATTAATTGGGCAGATCAGCGAAATGGAGCTAACGACACGGATGTTTGGTTGATGAAATCTACTGATCAAGGAGAAACATGGTCAGCTCCTATTCGTGTAAACCAAGATAAACCGGGGAAACATCAATTTTTTACTTGGATGACGATAGATCAAATCACGGGTAGTTTACATTTTGTTTATTTCGACAGAAGAAATTATAATAACAACCAGACTGATGTGGTGTGGTGTAAATCAACCGATGGTGGAATGTCATTTGTTGAAACGTGTATTTCAGAAAAGCCATTTACACCGACTCAATCAGTATTTATTGGTGATTATCTAAATATTGCTGCGCACAATGGTAAAATAAGACCAATTTGGCCAAGAATGGATAGTGGAAAATTATCCTTGTGGACTGCATTGATTGAATAAAAGTTTCAATTTTAATGAGATTTCCATTACCTTAACCGATAGATGAATATATTAGACAAAAAGATTAAATCCAAATAATCCAAAAGTCTATTTTAACAGAGGAATCTCAAGATATAATGAAGGTGATAAGTAACCAATTAACATTCATGCATTATTACTTTAAATGCGTCAATATGATTCCAACGAAATTATTTAAAAAATACATTCTTCTATTATTACTTGGAAACATAATTATTACTGGAGTTTTTTCGCAAAAAGTAAAGTTTATTTTAGTTCCAGAACAAGACATTAATTTGAATTCTCTCGTAGGAAGAAAGTCTAATAAAGTGGAGAAATTACTTGCATTTCGGATTTCCAATCAAATTACTTTCAGGCAATATAAAAAGTATCTTTCCGATATTAAAAAAGATTCATCAAATTTATTCTATCAAAGTCAACTCCCGAAAATAGAACGCCAAGATATTCTCAACGAAAAGTATAGATCGAGCAACGAATTTGATGATGATCCCGTTATCGGAATTTCACAAGAAAATGCCTGTAATTATGCGAGATGGTATGGTGAAAAGAATGGAGAAAAAAGTAAAATGTATCGATTACCCGCCGTTCATGAGTGGATTTCATTTTATCATGTTAAAAAAGACATACTTGAAAGTTCTTTGTTTTTTGATTGGACTATTAATGCTTATGATGTAAGTGTGTTCGCATTTGGAAAACCTGATGATTTTCCTTATTACTTTTTTAATAATTACAAAAAAAACTCTCCCCCTTCAATGAAATTGAAGAGTGTCATTGGATACTCGTATAAATTTAAAGCGGATAATCCCACGAAAATTTCGGAAACATTTGGGTATTACGCCAATGAAGGCTATCCCGATGTTGGATTTCGAATCATCGAAACTGATGCAAATGATCCTTTTTATAAATACGTTTATCCATTTCAAGATGATATCAAGCTTAAATAAACTATTTTGTTTTCTAGTGTTTGTAAATCAATTATTTGCACAAGATTTAACGAAACAAAAAATCAATGGATTCAATATTGAATTTGAAACTTCAAAAGCGAGACTTAATGGAAATTTTAAAGCATATGCTATTGGAAATAACCAACTATTTATTGAAGGCACGTTATTAAATGGTCAACGAACGGGAGTTTGGACAATTTATGACACCCTCAATCCTAACAAAGTTCTAATTCAAAGATCTTACAACGGTTCAAATAGATTTAAACAACTAGTTCCAAACCAACAGAGAAGCGAGCTCGTCTCATTTATTTCCGATAATTTAAACCTAACTCCTGAATTTGACTCTACAGGTTGTCGCTCATATGTTTATGTTTCATCTAATGACTATATCTATGGCAAGCGCATCTTTCGTGAACTAACTATTTCCGAAAATCCTCAAATTCCTTTTGATCAAATTAATACCATGTTGAAAGACAAATGTTCGGAAATTGGATTTTGGAAATATGCGAATGAGCAGTTTTCAGAGGTGTTAAATAAAAATCCATTCGAGAACTTACCCGGAGCAATTGTTGCCTATCGCATTAAAGAAGACTTCTTTTTTGACAAGAATCAGATGATTTCCGAATATAGAACACTTGGTTTTGCTCCTGTGTATAAGGATGATTTGAGTGGCGAACTAAAAGAATTGTGCTGGTTTTATTATCCCTACATGAGGAAGTATTTTAAAGATATAAAAATAAATCAAGGAAATAATCAATATCATTTCGATGATGTGATACTCGATAGAGAATTCTCTGGAATCGTCTATAAAATAATGGATACACCAAGAATTCAAAACCAAATTGAAAAAAATCAATTTATCACAGATATCGAATGCTTAATGGCTGAGCATGACTTATGGATGTTCTTTGTCGGATATGGAGATCTCTAATGATTAAAATTTGGTTATTTTTACGCATTAACGCTGATTTACACGACACTGAAAGCACAACAAGCTAGTACGCCGAAGAAATTGTTTAATAAAATCTTACTTCTACAACCAACGAAATTTGGATGCATTCATGTCCTCATTAACAGATAGTATCGCCTTGTATACATTTGAAAAAAAAAGAACCCGTTGCCAAAGGAAAAGAGGCAATAAGAATTTTGTACAAAGGATTGTTTGATACTTCACCAAAATCACATTTAACCATTTAATATCGAACCCTGATAGGAAATAAAGTTATTGACCATGAATTCATTGCAGGGCGAAAAGGCACTGATGTCCCAAATGAGCTCGTCATGATTTAAGAAGTTTCAGGAGATGAAATTGTGTGAATAACCGTGATACGGGAGTAAAATATTTCGTTAATGACTAAAAATAGATCGGCAAAAACTGAATTTTATTTTTTTGAAATGAAACAGTTGGAGCAGGGATTTTCAAATAGTTAAAAGCACATACTATTTTTTTAAAGGTTTTATTTTTTATCGGTAGATTTTTTAAATCAAGATCAACACTCAGATAATATTGTTGTATAGAATGATAGGTTATCCCATCTACTGAAGTATAAGATGTTTGATCTCCCACAATCCGACCATCTATTCCATATCCAATTGAAATACAAAGCCATTTTGGAAACATACTGTTTTTTGCTAGGTGTTTAGGTGAAAAACTTAACCAGTACGTTTGACCATTGTAATCCTTTAAAAAGCGTTCAGCCTGATTTGAACCCAGTATTTCTGGTCGAAGTGTGGCATATTTTGTGGGGTGATATGAGAATTTCGGAATCAATTTTTGATCGGCCCAAACCAATTCTTGTGATACGTATAATCCACTTCCTAAAGCATTGAATAACATATCTCCCCATGAGAAACCATACCCATTGCTAAATCCATCAAATATTTCCAAGGTTGATTGAAAACTAAGTCCAATTACACTTCCAATAATAGCAGACTTTTTTTTCGGTACACCAGCCCAGCTATAAAAATCCGAACTTAATTTTGAAAGTTGATAAGCAGAATATGAATGTCCGTATTTATCAACATTTCCCCAGTTCCCGAAGTCATTGAAATAATGAAATTGCGAAGTCGTATTTTGTGCATACCAAACCGGATATAATGCAGCAAATGTTCCAATTTCTGTATAGGCTTGAATTCCAGAAACCAACCAAATTCGCTTTTTGTTTTGTTCTGTCGCTGATTGAAAAAAGGTAGTTTGTGAAAATGCAGTAGTTGAAAATAAGATTTCAATACTCATTAGTAGATAAAAAAGTGTAAGAAATTGAAAATGGGCACGTTTCACAGTCAAAAATAACTTAATTTTATATGGAATTAATAAAAATTGAATGAATAAAAATAGAAAGGATTGGAATGACATAAAAAGCAATGACAGTTGGTCGATCTTTAAAATTATGTCAGAATTTGTCGAGGCCTATGATCGAATGGCTAAAATTGGACCTTGTATTTCAGTTTTTGGCTCAGCACGAACAAAAAAGGATAATCCATATTATCAATTGGCTACAGATGTTTCCAAAAAATTAGCAGAAGCAGGTTATGGTATTATTTCAGGTGGCGGACCAGGAATTATGGAGGCGGCCAACAAAGGAGCTCAAGAGGGAGGGGGTAGATCTGTAGGTTTAAATATTGATTTGCCTTTTGAACAAAACCATAATCCGTATATCGACCAAGAGCATAATTTGGAATTTGATTATTTTTTCGTTCGTAAAGTCATTTTTGTAAAGTACTCTCAAGGATTTGTTATTCTGCCCGGAGGCTTTGGTACACTTGATGAGGGTTTTGAGGCACTTACGCTCATTCAGACAAAGAAAATTGCTAAAAGACCTGTTGTTTTTATTGGAAAAGAATACTGGTCTGGTTTATTATTATGGGTTGAAGAAGTAATGTTGAATACAGAGCAAAATATTGCTCCAGATGACATGAAGATGTTTTATATCGCTGATACTGCTGAAGAGGCGGTTAAGTATATTGAAGATTTTTATAAAACACATATGCTTTCACCAAATTTCTAAAATCAACATTCAAGTTTCACTGTTTTAATCTTTTCATTACTTTTGTTCACTATGGGGAAATCATCATTTTTAATTTCATTTTGGAACTTTATGAAATCGCGTAGATTTCTGAAGCATTTGGGATTAGTAATTTTATTCTATTTAGTAGTTGTTTTTGGAACAATGTTTATCTTGGATTGGTCAACAAATCATGGTGAGAAAATTGAAGTTCCTAATATCGTTGGGAAGAATTCCAATGATGCTAAAACAATTCTCGAAGAAAGTGGCTTGAAATATCAAATCATTGACTCCATCTATGACCCTAAAAAACCTAACGGAACTATTTTGGAGCAAACACCTGGACCAACTAAAATCACAACCGTTTTTGTAAAGCCAGGTAGAATTATTGGATTAAGAGTTTCTAAAAAACAAAAATTAGTTGAAGTCCCTAATTTGATTAATAAATCTCAACGATTTGCGTCGAGTATACTTCAGAATAGAGGACTGAAATACATTATTCGATACAGACCTGTTGCCGAAGATGCAAATGGAACTGTTGTGGATCAATTGTTTAGAGGGAAAAAAGTTGTTTTTGGGACTTTATTACCGGTTGGTTCTACGATTACAATTTATGTTGGAGAATATGTGGAAGAAGATGCAGAAAAAATTCCGGATTTATACGGAATGTCAGTTTCTGAGGCTATTTCGGTCTTAGAAGGAATAGGATTCAGATACGAATATGGGTGTACTGATTGTAAAACTAAGGCTGATACCATGGCGGCAATTGTTATTACCCAAAGTCCTGAATATTCTCGTGGAAAGGAATTGTCAAAATCTAAGGCCATTACGTTTACGGGTTCTATGAGTCCTGAAGTTGATGAAGAAAAACTAAATCGTTCAAAATCTAATCAAGAATTTTTAAATAAAGAACGCGAGGAATTAGAAAAGAAATCTAAAAAAGATCCAGCAAAGAATGAAGATTAGTTTTTTGAATGGTATAATTTTTCGATTGAAATTGCGTTTTGAACAAATGAAGTTAATCAATTCAGCACTCCTAGCACTTTTTGTTGTTTTAGGGTTTTTTAATGGTATTTCTCAAGGACTAGAAATGGGTCCAATGATGAAAAACACGCAATTAAATCATCAATTCTACTCGTTAAAAACGAATGAAACAACTTTTGATAGTTCGTTTGTATTTATTTCTGATACCCTTCAACTGCCTTTTTTTGATGATTTTTCTACCAATAAATTCCAAACTTATCAAGGGGATATTAATGCTGCTGGGATAACTTCTGAACTTTATTTTCGATTAACTGATCCTATTTCTAATTTGCCCTTACCGGACAATGGTTTTTTTACCAATCAGGTAACATTTAAGCGAGTCTATGATTTCGTGTCTAACACATACGAAGATTCCCTTTTTTTGCCAACCCAAGTTCGTGTGTCTGATTTATCCATATTCCCAGTTCAAAATGAGTTAATCAATTTATACCCTCCTTTCTATCTTTTTGACTCAATTGGTGGTCCTTCGAATCTAATTGACACAGTTTGGGTGGTTAACCCCCCTTATTTTCAAGACTCTGCTCGAATCTTTTTTCAACCAATTTCCGAACCTTCAAAACATTGGTTAGATACATACGCATATCATAATTATAGACTTGCATTAGATCCTCGATCGCTCGGTGTTGTTACTTTTGATGGATTAGATGAGAACGGATTCCCTTATGAAATAGGATCCACAGCAACTAATTTTGCTGATGAATTAACTTCTAAACCCTTGGATTTAAGTTCCAATTCGGCTGCTGATTCTATATATTTTTCTTTTTTATATCAGCCGGAAGGATTGGGGGATATCCCTGAATCAGGAGATTCTTTGATTGTAGAATTCTATCAACCATTACAAAGTAATTGGAAACAAGTTTGGTCTGTTGTCGGAGATACTGTACACCCTTTTCGTGCTGCTCATATTTGCTTAGAAGACACAAGTTATTTTAGAAATGGATTCCAATTTAGATTCCGTAATTATGGGTCATTAGCGGGTAGTTTGGATCATTTCCATATTGATTATGTTCATTTAAGAAGCTTATCAGCATTGGATGACACTCTTTTTAAAGATTTTGCTTTCGTTTACCCATTGAATTCTATGTTAAAGACTTTTACCGCTGTTCCGTGGGATCACTACAAGGCAAGTTCGGATAATAAAATGGCAGATTCGTTAGTGATAAAATTACATAACGGTAGCCCCAATCCTGAGAATTATCAAAATGGGGATATTTCTATTTTATACAATTCTATTCAAGAAGGAACTTTTGTCTTACCTGGATTTATTTTAGCAGAATCAAATATCAATTATCAACCCCGAACAACGCATTTTTCATTAAACGATTGTTCTTCGGGTTATGAATTCGATAGGTCAAAAACAGGTAATCAACAAAGTTTTGAAGTTAAAGCAAGTGCGTCTGCACAGTTTCCAAATTTAACCATTAACGATTCAACGGTTTTTAATCAAAACTTTTATAATTATTACAGTTATGATGATGGATCTGCTGAAGCCGCTTTTGGTCCAACGGGTTCGCAAGCTCGATTGGCTATTGAATATAATACCTATCAACCGGATTCACTAATTGGAGTTAATATTCATTTCGTCCCGTCAGTTAATGATGCGTCCGATAAACTTTTCTTGATTACCGTTTGGGAGGATAATGGCGGCGTACCCGGAAATGTATTATATGAGGATGATGTTTTTTTTCCTAGAAATCCGACTTATGGAAATGCAGTAAATCTATTTCACACCTATTATTTTGTGGATACTGCAAAAATCGCTGTAGGTAACAAGTTCCACATTGGGTGGAGACAACTAGATCCGGATAGATTAAATGCAGGTCTTGATAGGAATATTGATCAGTCCAATAAAATTAGGTATAGTGTTGATGGGGGTTTCACCTGGCTTTTATCCCCCTTTCCCGGTTCAGCAATGATTCGACCTATTTTTTCAACCGCTTTGGACCCAATACTAGGTATAAATGAAATTCAGGAAGCGGAAGAAATGCTTATTTACCCCAATCCTACCAACGGAACATTGAATTTTAAGTTGAATGGAACAGCGTATTATGGTGAGTTTCAGTTAATGAATGCTGTGGGTCAAATTCTTCAATCAGGATTAAACAGTTCAGTTGATTTGATCGATTACTTATCGGGTATCTATTACCTAACATTACCACAAGTTTCAACAAAAGTTTATAAAATCAGTAAGCAATGAT
Organism: Crocinitomicaceae bacterium; assembly: GCA_044377675.1. Taxonomy (GTDB): domain Bacteria; phylum Bacteroidota; class Bacteroidia; order Flavobacteriales_D; family Crocinitomicaceae; genus UBA952. The sequence goes on along the minus strand of JBILYP010000004.1, from coordinate 74,134 downwards.
CAATGAAGAATTTCCTTTAGAGCAGGATCAAGAGGAAGAGTTATTCGAACACTATAAATTCATTGTTGATAAAGGCCAAGAGATGGTTCGTATAGATAAATATCTCTTGGACCGTATGCCAAATACTTCCAGAAGTAAAATTCAGTCGGCGGCAAAAAACGGAAATATTGTTGTTAATGGTCTAAAAGTCAAACAAAATTACAAGGCAAAACCATCGGATGAAATATCAATAGTTTTACCTTATCCAGTTAGGGAGTTAGAACTGATTGCAGAAAACATTCCGCTGGATATAGTTTATGAAGATGATAATTTAATTGTTGTAAACAAACCTGCAAATATGGTTGTACACCCAGGTTATGGTAATTATCGCGGCACATTAGTAAATGCGTTGATTTACCATATTGATCAGTTGCCAATTGCTTCAAATTTAGCTAAAATGCGTCCGGGATTAGTCCATCGAATTGATAAGCATACCACAGGAACTTTAGTTATTGCAAAGAATGACGATGCGTTAGCAAATCTTGCCAAGCAGTTTTATGATCGTTCTACGGACAGAAAATATATTGCTCTTGTTTGGGGGGATGTAACTGAAGATGGAACAATAAGTGCAAACGTCGGACGATCTCTAAAAAACAGAAAAGTGATGACAGTTTTTCAGGATGAGAGTGAAGGGAAACATGCCATTACGCATTATAAAGTACTTCAAAGATTTGGATATGTGACCTTGATTGAATGTAAATTAGAAACAGGAAGAACGCATCAAATCCGAATCCATATGAAATCAATTGGACATCCTTTGTTCAACGATTCCGAATATGGTGGAAATTCGATATTGAAGGGAACAACTAGTGCTTCTTATAATAAATTTATTGAAAATTGTTTTGCGCTAATTCCAGGTCAGGCGTTACACGCTAAAAGCCTTGGTTTTACTCATCCTCAGACAAAAAAATGGATGGAATTCGAAGTAGAGTTACCTCTTGGTTTTCAGACTATTATTAACAAGTGGAAGACTTATACGGAAGCGCGGTGAATAAAAGTTTGAATATTCAAATTTTTTTATATTTTTGTGTACTAAAACTAATTTCTAAAATAATCAGGACATTTTTATGAAAAGAATTATCTTGCTCCTTATTGTCGCTACAGTTGTTTTAACTTCAAATGCTATAGCACAGCCTAAATACGTGAAAGATGCTTATAAGTCTTTCAATACCGAAAAATATTTTGAGTCTTCAACTAAATGTACTGATGCTTTTGCGAAGCTTGGTGTGAAAGGAGATATCAAAACTAAAGGTGAGATGGCCTATAAAGCTGCTGAAAGTTTTAGATTAACTGAACGTATTGCGGATGCTCATACATGGTATGAAAAAGCGATAGAATTAAAATATTTTGATAACGTGCCAGAGATTTTGTTTTACAACGGTGAAATGCTTCGCATGTTGAATGAAAATGATAAGGCTATTAAAAGCTATAAACAATATAAAAAAATAAACCCTAATGATTTACGTACAACAACAGCTATTGAAATTTGTGAGCAGAATGAAAAATTCAAATTAGTTAAAACAAAGCATATTGTATCGCATGAGCCAGGATTAAGCAGAAAAGAAATGGATATGGCTCCAATGTTTGCCGATGCAGCAAGGTCATTAGTTATTTTTGGTTCCTCTCGGAAAGGAAGTGTTGGAGAAAAACCAGACCCAAGAACTGGAGAATCTTACATGGATTTATGGATGTCAGCAAAAGATAAAAAAGGTAACTGGCAAGAACCGGTATTGTTAGATAAAGCTTTGAAAATAAATACAGGAGATAATGAAGGCACCATTTGTTTTGATGGTCAATTTAAATCAGCATTTATAACAAGATGTCCAAATGTTAAAAAACAAAATTTAGGATGTCAAATTATGGTTGCTGAAATGTCAGGCTTGAAATATGATAAAGCTGGCGGTAAGTGGAAGCAAATTGATACATTACCAATTAAGCAAAAGTATAGGTTAAATGATTCAATTTCTTTGGGGCACCCTAGCGTTACTAGCGATGAAAAATTATTGATTTTTGCTTCTGATGCGCAGGAGATTGGAGGTATTAAAAGTTATGGAGGTAGAGATTTATGGTCTGTTGTATTAAGTGTTAATAAAAAGACAAAGAAGTTTGAGGTAGATTCAATAAGAAATCTAGGTCCAAAAATCAATACGCCAGCAAATGAATTATTTCCTACTTTAGGCTCAAACGGTGAATTGTTTTTCGCATCTGATGGTCATCCTGGTTTTGGTGGACTAGATATTTTTGTAGTGGCACGAGACGGTGTTACCAATTCTTGGACAGGAGTGCCTGAGAATGTTGGGTCGCCAATAAATGGCCTAAGTAATGATTATGCTATTTATGATATGAATCGTACAACTGGTTATTTCACGTCAGAACGTAAAGGTCCAAATGGTGAATACTCTCCTGACATCTACAGTTATAAAATGCCTGAAATCATGTATGATCTGAATGTGATTGTTTATGAGCGTGGAACAAAAAATAGAATCGAAGATGCTTCTGTAGTTTTAACGGAAGTCGGTGGTGAATTTAATGATACTAAAAACACGAATGCTAAAGGAAAGACTGGCTGGGAGAAAACGGGTGATACGAGAATAATTATTGGAAATAAGACATACAAAATTACAGCTTCTAAAGATGGCTACGTAAATGATGTAAAAGGGACTACAATTACAACTGTTGGTTTGACAAGTAGTAAAAGTTTCTTAGTAGAGATTTCATTGTTGCCGTTAAAAAATATAGTATTGAAAGAGGTTCTTTATAAACGCAGTGAGTGGACATTTGTTAATATTAAATGTGGAGAAATTTGCCCCGAATGTGTTTGTTCGAACGATTCCATTAGGGACATCAAGGAGGAGCTAGATAAATTCCCTAATATTGTTATTAATTTGTTCTCTCACACAGATGCACGTGATGCTGACGATCGTAACCAAACCTTATCAGAGAATAGAGCAAGGGCTTTGTATTCTGAATTGGTAGATTTAGGGATTGATCCTAGAAGAATTATTCCTCAAGGACGGGGTGAGAAAGAACCAAGAAAATGGAAAGATGAAAATGGTGTTGATGTAGATTTAACTGAAGAGTATATTAATCAATTTAAAACTACTGAGCCAAAGAAATTTGAATTTCTTCATCAGTTGAATCGTAGGACAACTGCAGATGTGTTAAGGCAGGACTTTAATCCTGATTCTGAAGTTTTGACTAAAGAGGAAGCAAAAAAGAAGAATAATTATAAGAATTACCTTAAATATTAAAACCAAATCCCGCTAATTTTAGCGGGATTTTTTGTATATTCATAATACACTTTTTATATTATGAAAGAACAATTTCTCCAACTTATTTGGAAGCAAAAGTTATTTAACCATTCGAATCTAAAACTATCAAATGGTAAATCACTCCTCTTAAAGAACTATGGAACATTTAATTCTCACGAGAGCGGCCCCGACTTTTTTAATGCTCGAATAGCAATTGATGGTTTATGGTGGTCTGGCAATATTGAAATTCATATAAAATCATCTGATTGGTATAAACATAATCATCAAGTAGATTCAGCCTATAATAATGTTATTCTGCACGTTGTGTGGGAGAATGATTTTCCTGTTGAGATAAATGGTTGGGAAATCCCAGTATTGATACTAAATGATCGGGTTGATCCCAAACTGTTACTGAATTTAACCCAGTTTCAGAAATCTGTTGCTAATTTTCCATGCCAACAATTGATAGGGTCAATCGAGCCAATTTATTTACGCCAAATGATGGATTCATCATTGTTCCTCCGATTAGAAAGAAAAACATCTTTCATTTCTGATATGGAGATAAAACAACTTGCCTACCTGCTTTTTGCTAAAGCCATTGGCGGAAAGGTAAATCAATTTTCCTTTGAATATCTAGCTCAAAATCTACCTTTTTCTTTTCTTGAACACTTGAGTTATCCCCAACGAAAACTTACCATTGCTTCCCACAATGGTTTGAATTTAAGTGGAGGACATCAAGATTCAGGGGTACAGGTAAAATTCAAGCGAAAAGGGATGAGGCCATCTAGTTTCCCTGAAAAAAGATTGAAGCAACTAGGGAATCTAATCCCATTAATTCCCGTGTTTTGTGCCATGATAGAATTACCTCCCGAAGAACTCGTATTCCATTTTCGGAAAGAAGTACAAAAATTAGATAATTCAATATCTTATGACACTCAAAATCTATTGCTTATTAACGCAGTGGTGCCTTTTCTATTTATTCAAGGGAAATTTGCAGCGTTCGATTATCTTCAGCAAAAAGCAATGGATATTTTACAATTACTTCCTCCCGAAAAAAATAATTGTGTTGCAAAAATGAGATCAATAGGTTTCAAAGTGAACAATTCTTTTGATTCTCAGGCAATATTGGAAATTTATAACGAATTTTGTTCCAATAAGAAGTGTATGCAATGCTCTGTTGGATTTAAAATTTTACAGCAATGATAGAAAGGAATATTCAGAAAATATTACTGTTTTTTGAGTTTAAATCATTTGGTGTTTGCAAGTGGTGGGCAAGAAAACTGGGGTTAGACTCCTCAAAAGTAAGGTTAGGATTTATTTACACCTCTTTTTTTACGTTAGGATCACCATTGATATTATATTTTGCTATGCATTGGATATTGGAGCATAGTCATTATTTTAAACTCGAACGAAAAAAGAAAAATACTATTTGGGAATTATAGACTTTACGCATATTTTTTAATTCATGAAAATATTAATAACTGGAAGTAACGGCTTGTTAGGGCAAAAAATCGTCAATCAATGCCTGAATAAAAATATTGAGTTTATTGCGACATCATTAGGTGAAAATCGAAACTCATCCTGCCCTCAGTCTTTATATGCTGCTTTAGATATTAGAGATAAATCTCAAGTAGAACGATGTATACAAGAAGCTAAGCCTACGCATGTTATCCATACTGCCGCCATGACAAACGTAGATCAATGTGAATTGGATTCTGTTGGTTGTTATGAGTTAAATGTGTTAGCCACCAGTTTTTTATGGGACTCGTGTAAAAAGAATAACATTCATTTTCAATTGCTGTCAACCGATTTTATCTTTGATGGCAAAAAAGGGAATTATTCCGAAGTTGACTTACCAAGCCCCTTAAGTGTCTATGCCAAATCAAAAGTGGATGCTGAAAACGTATTATTAAAAGACGATAATGAAAACTGGTCCATTGTCCGCACTATAATTGTTTATGGACAGGGTGAAAATCTTTCAAGAAACAACATTGTTTGCTGGGCAAAAGAAGCTCTAGAGAAAAATCAGGTAATGAACATTATTGATGATCAATTTCGCGCACCAACATGGGCTGATGATCTTGCTTGGGCTTGTATTCGTATTTGTGCACTTCAAAAGAAAGGTATTTATCATATTGCAGGACCAGAAACCATGTCAATATTTGAAATTGTAAGTCGTGTTGCGCGGTTTTATGATTTCAATACGGATTCATTAAATAAAACAGATAGTTCAACCTTGAATCAGCCAGCGAAAAGACCTCCAAAAACTGGATTTGATCTAACAAAAGCCAAAATTGAATTAGGATACAACCCAAAAACACTGGAAGAAACATTAGTATTTTTGAAGTAAAATTGTATCTTCGTGATTCTCAAATAAATTAAACTATGTCAGGACAAGATGCAAGTGGTTGGGGATCTAGAGTAGGTTTGGTATTAGCAATGGCGGGAAATGCTGTTGGTTTAGGTAATTTTATCCGTTTTCCCATACAAGCTATTCAAAATGGTGGGGGAGCTTTTATTATTCCATATTTAGTATGTTTTCTTCTGATGGGAATTCCTTTGCTATTCGTCGAGTGGTCAATTGGACGATTTGGTGGTACTAAAGGTAATCATTCAACACCTTTCATTTTACACGAAATGGATAAAAGGGCACTTTGGAAATATATTGGTGTCTTTGGAATATTTACCAATCTCGTTGTTGCTGCATATTATTGTTACTTAGAGTCGTGGACATTGTCATATGTTTGGCAGAGTATTGTAGGAACATTTGATGGTCAGACACAAGACCAAGTAGCTGGATTCTTCGGTGAATATACCTCATTGAATTCCATAATGCCAATTGTTTTTTGGGTCTTATGTTTACTCATGAATACTTGGATTCTATCCAGAGGTTTGAGTGGAGGAGTTGAAAAAGCATCGAAAATTGGAATGCCCATTTTATTATTGTTTGGAGCTTTTTTAGCATACAAAGCAATTACTATTGAAAAAGGGCAATTAGGTGCTATTGAAGATGGATTTAAAGGATTAGAGTTTTTATGGGAGCCCAAGTTTGATTCTATTTGGAATACGAAAGTTTGGCTAGCTGCAGCAGGTCAAATCTTTTTTACCCTTTCTATCGGGATGGGATCAATTCAATGTTATGCCTCCTACGTTAGAAAAAAAGATGATATTGCGTTGAATGCGATGAGCGCAGGCTGGATGAATGGATTTGTTGAAATAGTTCTAGGTTCTGCAATACTTATTCCAATATCAATTGGTTACCTAGGAATAGAAGGTGTACAAGAATTGGTGAAAGAGGGTGGTGGATTTGGATTAGGCTTTCAAACCCTACCTTATTTGTTTGAGCAATGGGGAGGGCTAATGTCCGTAGTGGCAGGTGTTGCATGGTTTGGCTTATTGTTTTTTGCAGGGATCACTTCGTCTTTAGCTATGGGTACTCCTGTTATGGCATTTTTGCGCGATGAGTTTAATTGGAAGGAAAGCAATGCCGCATGGATGTTTGGAGGCCTTGTTTTAATTTTAGGTTTGCCAACAGTATTGTTTTTTAATTATGGTGTTTTTGATGAATTTGATTATTGGGCGGGTACGGTTTCTTTAGTTGTATTTGCATTTGCAGAAATTATTTTATTTGCATGGATTTTTGGAATGGACAAAGGCTGGGCTGAAATCAATATGGGTGCCGAAATCAAAGTTCCAAAAGCGTATAAGTTTATAATTAAATACGTAACTCCATTGATTTTAGGAGCTATTTTAATCAATAGTTTACCTGATATTTGGGAGAATTTATCCAATACGAAATCTAAGGAGAAAATAGCGTACTATCAAGATAAAAGTTTGATTACGCGATTGCATCATGAACAAGAAGGTGTTATGATGAATAAATATGGTAGCGTGATCCAAAAATTGGATTCTAACAAAGTACATCTCTACGAAATTACGACGCTAAAAACGGAACAAAAAGACTCAATTAAATCCTTTATTGAAAATAGAAAATTGAAAAAGGATGAAACGTACCGATTGGAAAAATTAGATCATGAGCACAAGTCAGTAATGTACAAAAACATTAGTAGGGTAATGCTTCTTCTATTATGGTTAGTAATAGCCTATGGTGTCTATATTGCATACAAAAAACGTAAAACAGCCTAATTATGAGTAATTCTTCTTTTTTTATGATGTTTGGCACAATGACCGCGGTTACTGTTATTACAGCTTATTTTTTCTTTAAAGTATTGTTTTCAAAACCAAATGAAGAACCAGATTCATTTTCTGAAAATGACAACGAGCCAAGATAAGTTGCCGATTCAATGAATTACATTTCCAAACGAAATCGTATCGCCTTAGTGTATGTGATACTTTTAACGATTGGAATTGCTTATGTGCCTCGTATAATTGGATTATTGGATTCTGATAAATCCGAAGTGTTAGTTTCAGATGCTGAAATCTCGGAGATAAAATCGAGGATAACGAAATACAAGAGCAGTAAAAAAAAATATAGTAAATCTTTTTTTGAGAAAAAAAGCAGGTATTCTCTTCCTCCAGTAAAATTCAACCCGAATAATTATTTAAAAACAGATTGGATGAACCTCGGGTTGTCGGAAAAACAGGCAAATGTAGTCCTGAAGTTTACGGCACGTGGAATCTATACGAATGAAGAGTTACAGCAAGTATTTGTAATTCCAGATGAATTGTTTGAATTAATCAAAGATTCAACTTTTTATTCAGTAAAACCCAGTTTTGATCGGAAAATAGAAACCCCTAAAAAGGAACAATCGAAGAAGATTTTATCTGTAGAAATTAATGCAGCATCGGCGGACGAGTTAATGAAAGTAAATGGAATTGGTCCTGCATTTGCCAAATGGATAATTGATTATCGAACAAAATTAGGTGGTTTTAACCGAAAGGAACAATTAATGGAGGTGTGGAAAGTAGATGTGGAAAAATATGCATTGATCGAAACATTTATCAATGTTGATCCATCATTGATTAAACCAATCAAATTAAATAGTGTTTCAGCTGAAGAATTAAAGAGTCATCCTTATTTAAATTGGAATAAAGCAAATTCAATAATAAAGATTCGTGACAAGAAAGGAGGGTATAAATCAATTTTAGAAATAAAAGAATCTGTATTAATTGATGAAGAATGCTTTGAAAATCTAAAACCCTATCTATCTTTGTAGCATGACACTGGAAGAAAAATTAAAATTAACCATAAGAGATGTTCCTGATTTCCCAAAAGAAGGGATAGTATTTAAAGATATTTCTCCAATTATGTTGGATCCAAAATTATCCTCTGAAGTATTAGATTTTTTGGTGGATTATTATACGGGAAAAGGAATTGAGGCAATTGCAGGTGTGGAGAGTAGGGGATTCCTTTTTGGTTATCCACTAGCTATCCGGCTTGGCGTTCCCTTTATTTTAATTCGTAAGCAAGGAAAACTACCCTACGATAAAATAAGTCATTCCTACGATTTAGAATATGGTAGCGCAGTCATTGAAATGCATACCGATGCAATTAGTCATGGACAAAATGTATTAATTCACGATGATTTATTAGCCACAGGTGGCTCGGCCTCTGCTTCGGCTGCTCTTATTCATAAATGCGGTGGTCGCATCGCTGGATTTAGTTTCTTAATAAATCTATCCTTCTTAAATGGAAGTCAAAAATTAGCTGTCTATTCAGATGATGTTCACAGCTTAGTAAGTTATTAATCAACATATCAAATAAATAAAATGGAATTTGAATACAATGAGAATCAGGAAATGATTGCCCAAATGGTACGTGATTTTGCGGAAAAAGAAATCACACCATATTACAAAAAATGGGATGATGAAGAATATTTCCCGGTAGATGTAATGAAAAAAATGGGTGAATTAGGTCTTTTAGGAATTTTTATTCCTGAAGAATATGGCGGTTCTGGTTTCGGGTATTTTGAGTACGCTACGGCTCTTATGGAATTAGGAAAAGTATGCGGTGGAATTGGTTTAAGCGTTGCTGCTCACAATTCACTTTGTACAGGACATATTTATTATCATGGAAACGAAGCTCAAAAGAGAAAGTATTTGCCAAAATTAGCTTCTGGTGAATGGATTGGTGCTTGGGGATTAACTGAGGCAAATACAGGATCTGACGCTATGCGTATGCAATGTACTGCGGTTAAGGAAGGGAATGAATGGGTTATCAATGGTTCAAAAAACTGGATAACACACGGCTTATCAGGAGATGTGGCTGTAGTTTTGATTCGGACAGGTAATCTATTAGATAGTAATGGAATCACTGCATTTATTATAGAAAAAGATACACCTGGATTTTCAGCAGTAAAAATAAAAGATAAATTAGGCGTTAGAGCAAGTGAAACGGCAGAGCTTATTTTTGATAATGTTCGGGTTCCTCAAGAAAATGTAATTGGTGAAGAAGGAATGGGATTTAAGCAAGCCATGCAAATATTAGACGGTGGTAGAATTTCAATTGCAGCACTAAGTTGTGGAATTGCAAGAGGAGCATTTGAGGCTTCAGTGAAATACGCTAAAGAACGCGAGCAATTTGGTCAGCCAATAGCATATTTTCAGGCTATTTCATTTAAACTTGCTGATATGGCAACCGAAGTGAAAGCAGCAGAATTATTAACTTTTCAAGCGGCAGATTTAAAAAATAAAAAACAACCATTAACGAAACAAGGAGCATTTGCCAAGTATTTTGCGTCTGAGGTTGCGGTAAAATGTGGTAATGAAGCTGTTCAAATAATGGGTGGCTATGGGTACACAAAAGAATATCCTGCCGAGAAATTTTTACGTGATTCTAAGCTCATGACAATTGGTGAAGGAACTTCCGAAATTCAAAAAATAGTTATTTCTCGAGAAATATTAAAATAATTTGTATTTCAAAGAGTATTATCTTATATTTGCAGCCCTTAAACAATTATAAAAAAGAATTTGTATGTTGATTATTCCAATAAAAGAAGGCGAAAACATTGAAAAAGCGTTGAAAAAGTATAAAAAGAAATTCGAAAAAACGAATGTTATGAAACAACTTCGTGCTCGAAAAGAATTTCTTAAACCTTCAGTGACTAAAAGACAACAAAATATTCGTGCTGCTTACAAACAGCATTTAATTTCAGCTGAACAGTAACATTTGTTATTATTATACGTATTATAAGGAGCTTTAGGCTCCTTTTTTTATGCTCAATAATTTCATTGGATATTTAACGGTTGAAAAACGATATTCTCCTCATACAATCCTTGCGTATGAGCAAGATTTAGCTCAGTTTTTTGAGTACGCATCCATAAAGAGTTTAGATGATTTTGGTGGGTTTAGCTCCTCTTTTATCCGAGGCTGGATCGTACAGCTTTTTGAAGGTAACATGAAGGCAAAGTCTATTAACCGGAAATTGGCTTCATTAAGAACCTTTTATAAATGGTTAAGAAAAGAAGGGTTAGTTACAACTAATCCAATGAGTAAGATTCAAGGTCCAAAAAACGAAAAACGATTACCCGCTTTTGCAAAAGAATCCGAGTTGCATCCTGAGAAACTGGGGTTATTATTTAATGATTCAATAGAAGGGTTGAGGGATAGATTGATGTTTGAAATATTGTATCAAACAGGAATTCGTTTAAATGAATTGATTGAATTATACGTTTCCAATACTACAAGTGATTCCATTAAGGTAATTGGTAAAAGAAATAAAGAAAGAATAATTCCAATTTCTACTAATTTATCTAATCTTATGCAAACATATTTGACTCAAAAAAATAATTTGTACGGTGAAAGCCCTTATGTGTTTTCATTGAAATTCGGTAAAAAAATGTATCCTATGCTTGTATACCGTAGAATAAATCAATACCTTAGTATAGCAACAAATTTGGATAAAAAAAGTCCTCATGTTCTAAGACATACTTTTGCAACGCATATGCTCAATAGAGGAACTGGATTAGAAACACTGAAAGATTTACTTGGACATGCGAATTTATCCGCCACTCAAGTATATACCCATAATTCGTTTGCACAATTGACAAGTATATATTCACAAGCCCACCCGCGGGGTGATAAAAATTAAACAAGATGGAAACAAAAGTTCATTCAATTCATTTTAAAGCAGACCAAAAATTATTGGATTTCATTCAAGAACGAGTTCAAAAACTAGAACTTTTTAACCATAAGGCAATTTCATCGGAAGTGTTTTTACGCCTTGATAAAAATAAAGAAAAGGAAAATAAAATCGCTGAAATAAAAGTACTGATTCCGGGTAAAGAACTTTTTGCAAAGAAACAATGCAAGACATTCGAAGAATCAGTTGATGAGGTTATGGAGGCTTTGCGTAAGCAAATTTTAAAAGAAAAGGAAAAATAACTCTCTTATTCTTTAATAATTTTTATCTTCTTTCTCCTAAAGGTTTTCCTAACGGCTTTGTTTTTCTATTTTTGTAGTTCAAATTTAGATTATGTACAGAACGCATACGTGTGGAGAAATTCGATTGACTGATGTCACCAAAGAAATAACGGTTTCAGGTTGGGTTCAAAAGTCCCGAGACCTGGGGGGAATGACATTTATCGATTTGCGCGATAGATACGGCATTGTTCAATTAGTCTTTAATTTGGATGCAGATTCCTCACTTTGTGAGAGCGCACGAAAATTGGGTCGAGAGTTTGTTATTCAAGCAAAAGGAATCGTTATCGAACGTTCTAGTAAGAATTTAAACATTCCAACTGGAGAAATAGAAATCATGGTTCAGGAGCTTCGCGTATTAAATGCAGCTAAAACTCCACCATTCACGATTGAAGATGAAACTGATGGAGGCGATGAGTTAAGGATGCAATATCGTTATTTAGATTTACGAAGAAATCCTGTTCAACAAAAATTGTTTTTAAGGAATAAAGTTGCCCTTGAAACGCGCAAATATTTGGATTCCCAAAACTTTATGGACGTTGAAACTCCTGTATTGATTAAATCAACTCCAGAAGGTGCTAGAGATTTTGTTGTGCCAAGTAGGATGAATCAGGGTCAATTCTATGCGCTTCCGCAATCTCCGCAAACGTTTAAGCAATTATTGATGGTTTCTGGGATTGATCGTTACTATCAAATTGTTAAATGCTTTAGAGACGAAGATTTACGCGCAGATAGACAGCCAGAGTTTACGCAAATTGATTGTGAAATGTCTTTTGTGGAACAGGAGGATATACTGCAAACATTTGAAGGGTTAATCAAACATGTTTTTAAATCCGTATTAGATGTTGACTTTGAAGGTGCTTTTCCACGAATGACATACGCAGAGGCCATGGAGAAATATGGATCTGATAAACCAGATATTCGTTTCGGAATGGAATTTCAAGATTTAACCTCTCTGACTCAGGGAAAAGGGTTTGTAGTATTTGATAGCGCACCAAGTATATTGGCAATTAACGTTGAAAATGCAGCCGATTTTACGCGTAAACAATTAGATGAATTAACGGAATGGGTGAAACGTCCGCAGATAGGCGCAAAAGGATTGGTTTACCTTCGGTATAATTCTGATGGTACGTTAAAATCTTCCGTCGATAAATTTTATGATTCTTCGGAATTAGAAAAATGGGCGGTTCAAACCGGAATGAAACCAGGTGATTTACTCTTGCTTTTGTGTGGGGATTTAGATAAAACTCGGAAGCAGTTAAATGAATTACGTTTGCATTTAGGTAATTTATTGGGTTTAAGAAAACCAACCGAATTTAAACCGTTATGGGTAGTTGATTTTCCTTTGTTAGAATGGGACGATAATTCGAATAGATGGCATGCAATGCACCATCCTTTTACTTCTCCAAAGCCTGAAGATTTTGAAATGCTTGCTACCGATCCAGGTAAAGTAAGAGCAAACGCATATGATTTAGCAATGAACGGCGTTGAACTTGGTGGAGGCTCTATTCGAATTCACAATAAGGACTTACAGGCCAAAATGTTTGATTTATTAGGTTTTACGCCTGAACAAGCTCAAGAACAATTTGGTTTTTTAATGAATGCATTTGAATTTGGAGCCCCTCCTCACGGTGGATTAGCTTTTGGTTTGGATAGATTGGTGGCAACTATGGGTGGTTCTGAATCAATTCGAGATTATATTGCATTTCCTAAAAATAATAGTGGTCGAGATACAATGATTGACGCTCCTTCTATGATTTATGATACTCAAATGAAAGAACTAGGAATCAAATTAAGTTAGATGAGTCCGGAATTACAAAAATTGGAATCTGAAATTGAAGGGTATCGCACTCAATTAATCAAGCATCCCTTGTATTCAAGGCTTAATTCCGTAGAGGCTTTGAGAATTTTTATGCAGGAGCATGTTTTTGCAGTATGGGATTTTATGAGTTTGTTAAAATCGCTTCAGCGTGGGTTAACATGTGTCGAACTTCCCTGGATCCCAAAAGGAAATCCAGCTACAAGAAGGTTAATTAATGAAATAGTGTTGGGTGAAGAAAGTGATGTTGATGCCGAAGGTAAAGCAGCAAGTCATTTTGAACTTTATATTGAAGCGATGTCTCAAATAGGTGCAAATACTCAACCCATTTTAAATTTTATGGATTCTTGTGTCAGTTCTAATTTGAATATAGAATTACAAGCCGTATCGATTCAAGAAAATACAAAGGATTTTGTACAATTCACTTTTGGTGCTATTCGTCAAAACGAATTACATAAATTAGCCGCCTTGTTTACCTTTGGTCGTGAAGACTTAATCCCTAGTATGTTCATTGAAATCGTTAAATCAATTGAAAAGGAGACAGGAAATTCGTTTTCTAAATTAAGGTATTACCTAGAAAGACATATTGAAGTAGATGGGGGTGAACATGGTCCAATGGCTTTGAATATGATGGAAGAATTATGTGGAACAGATGAACAAAAATGGAAAGAAGCAACACTTGTTTCGGTTGAAGCATTAAAAATGCGCATTCATTTGTGGGATGGAGTTTTACATGCTATTCAAACGAAATTACCCGCAAATAATCATTGAAAATAGGAATTAATACCCGATTTTTACTTTCCAATAAAATGGAGGGTTTTGGTTGGTATACTTATGAAGTGGTTAAACGAATCGTTCAAAATCATCCCGAGCATTCATTTGTACTTTTTTTTGATAGACCAGTAGATCCTAAATTCCATTTTGGTGAAAATGCCACTGAAGTTGTTATTGGTCCTCCCGCAAGACACCCTTTTCTTTATTTAATTTGGTTTGAGTTTAGTTTGCGAAAAGCAATGAAAAAACACAAGATTGATTTACTTTTTTCACCGGATGGCTCTTTATCTTTATTTTCTAACATACCTCAGATTCATGTAATTCACGATTTAAATTTTGAACATTTCCCGGCTGATTTACCTTCGTTATTTCGCTGGTATTATCGGACATTTTTTCCCAAGTTCGCGGCGAAATCCATTAAAATAATTACTGTTTCTTTCTCCTCCAAGGGTGATATTTCTGAAACATATGGGGTGGATGAATCTAAAATTGCTGTAGCTTGGAACGGCGCATCAGAATGTTTCTTTCCTATTTCCAAACTGGATAAGGACCAATTTTTATCCCAAAATGGATTAGGTGATTATTTTGTATTTGTTGGATCCATTCATCCTCGAAAAAATGTACAACGCTTAATAAATGCATTTACCAAATTTCAAAAAGAGAATAATTTCCCCCATATAGATTTAGTTATTGTGGGACAGCCCATGTGGAAAGGTCAACGAATTGAAATTCAGGAATCAATGAATTCCAAAATTCGCTTTACCGGTCATTTATCCCAAGAGGAACTAGGTAAATATGTTTCTTCTGCCTTTGCCATGACCTATGTTCCTTATTTTGAAGGGTTTGGAATTCCTTTGGTAGAAGCAATGCGTTGCGGGGTTCCAATTCTATCTGGGGATAGAACCAGTTTGCCGGAAATAGCTGGAGACGCAGCAATTTATTGTGATCCTTTTGATGAAGATCAAATTACTGATGGGATGAAGAATTTGTTTCTTGATAGTGATTTACGTGCTCGTCTTAGTGAAAACGGATTAAATCGATCCAAGCTATTTTCCTGGGATCAAACGGCTGAAGAAGTTTGGAAGGTTATTTCTGCTGAAATTCAAGAATTACCTTGATAGACTATCGGACGCGTAAAACGTGAAATGCTGTCCGTTCCAACTGCGGTAAATCTAGAATCAGATGAAGCAGGGAAAGGACCTCCATGATGCATGCTTTGGCAAACACGAACTCCTGTTGGAACACCATTAAAAATCAATCTTCCCGCTCGTTGCTTAAGTAAAAAAATAAATGGCTCATGCGTTTCTATTTCTTCTTCCGATGCCAAAATAGTTGCCGTTAATTGTCCATACAATAATTCGATGGCATTTTTTAATTCATCATTCGAATTGTATGTAAAGACTATTACAAACGGTCCAAAAACTTCTTCTTGAAGCGATGGATTTTCGAATAAATCTTCAACGGAAGTAACTAAAACCGCTTGTCTACCTTGATTTGGTTTTAATTCACCTTGTTTTTCAAAAAGCTCTCCTTTCGATTTGTTTAACCGCGCAATTTTATTTCTTTCAAATGAAGAATAAATTGTTGGATGAAGCATGAAAAAAGAAGGTTCTACAAACACTTTTTCAATCAATGATTGAATGAATTCGTTGCCAAATGAAGTGTTAGGAACGAAAAAGATTCCTGGTTTCGTACAAAATTGCCCTGCATCATTTGTAATAGATTTAGCAAAAAGGCTAGTCCATTCTTCTTTTTTCTCAACCAATAATTCCGGAAATACAAATACAGGATTGGAACTGCCCATTTCGGCAAAAAAAGGAATCGGATTTTCGCGTTTTTGAGCCAAATCGTAAAGTGCTTTTCCACCTCGATAACTTCCTGTAAATCCTCCTGCTTTGATTCGTTTATCTTGAACGAGTATTTCTGCAACGTCATATCTATCATCAAAAAGTTGAGAAAAAATTCCAGGTGAAAAAGTCGTTTCTGCAATTGCATTTTGAATAACTTCTCCAATTAAAAAACTCGTTTTAGGATGATAGGGGTGAGCTTTTACAATAACGGGACATCCCGCGGCTAAAGCTGAAACGGTGTCGCCACCAAGTGTTGAATACGCCAGCGGAAAATTACTTGCTCCAAAAACCACAACCGGTCCCAGCGGTATTCTTTTTTTTGTGAGTTTTGGTAGGTTTTTCGATGAATCAGCCTGGTTTTCTGAAATAAAATTCCAATTTGATTTTTCTAAAAAATGGGCGAAAAGTAAAATCTGATTGTATGTTCGGCTAAATTCAATGTCAAACCGTTCGGATGACAGTCCGCTTTCTTTGCAATAGGCACCTTGGATTTTATTTTTAGCCTTCGTAAATTCAGTGGCAATTTTCACCAAAAGTTCAGAACGCTCTTGAGAGGTCGACTTCGCAAATGAAAAAAATGATTCGTCTGCAACCTCGATAGCTTCTTGAATTTCTTCAAAAGTGGCAACCGGGAATTTTTCTATATTTATTGAATTCAGTCGCGGATTAAACGAAGAAAATAATCTATTTCCTTTGCATGAGTTTTTTCCAGCAATTTGATTACCGAACATTTAAGGGAATTACGCTGAAACGACTACGAAAGAATAGCTTTCCATAATTTGGTTTGCTAACAATTTCTTGCAAGCTTCATCAACTTTTTGTTCTGCATTGGCTTGATTTTCAGCCTCTACAAAAAGTCTTATGTGTTTACCGATTCGGACACCTTCAATTTCAGAAAGACCAATATTGGATATTGAATTAGTAACAGCTTTTCCTTGTGGATCTAATAATGCATCTAGTGGCATTACATCAATTTCGGCTTTAAACTTCATGTGTTTGATTTTTTAAAAACAGCATTCTCAATAATTGACAAACTGATAAACAAAAGTAATATGATTGGAATAGACCAAACAAGAAAAATAGGAATAACTATTCCCGAACTTATTAACAATATATATTTATGCTCATTTCCCCTCCAGTTGAAGTGTTTGAACTTAATTGCCATTAATGGTATTTCTGCGATAAGTAGAATAGGAAATAATAAACAAACTGAAGCAACAACATAGGGATTAAAAATGAAACCAAACCAACTATTTATTACCGGTCTCCAGTCTGAATAATTAGTTAAGAAATACAAGGGAAAAAATAAAAAGAATATTGTGCATAAAGGTGTGGGAACTCCAATAAATTTATCTGATTGACGCGTATCAATGTTAAATTTGGCTAATCGAAATAAAGACAAAGTTGGGATAAGTAATGAAACCAAAGGCAAGTATTTGATTGAGGCATCAAAATCATTAGGAATATCGTGAAAGATTGCATTCAGCCAGCTTTGTGTTTGGTAATGAATAAATGAATTAGCTGTTAAATCGGATGCCAAAGTAGTAGCTTGAAAACTCTGCGTAAATACGGCGATCATACTCATCATAATTATTCCAGGAGCTACGCCAAACGAAACAACATCAGCGAGAGAATCCAATTGCTTACCTAATTCACTTGAAATATGTAGTAAACGCGCTGCGAACCCGTCCAGAAAGTCACATATCAAGGCAATTCCGATAAAAATAATAGAATAGTCCATTCTTCCGGCAAAACAGGAAGTGATACTAGCTATTCCACACAGAAAATTAGATGCCGTTAGTAAATTTGGAATATTGAATATTGGGTGTCGTAAAATATTCATGGGAACGCGGTAATTCAGTAATTTAATTTAAATTTACATTTGTTGGGAAAAGTACACAATTTTTTAGAAATTGGTGTGTTATTACTTGTAAAACTTTCTTGAATGAAGACTAGAGCCCTAATTATCCTTTTACTTTCAGTAGCCAGTTTATCTGTAGCTCAAAATAATACAATTGCACCTAAATATTCGAATGAATTTTTGGCAATTGGAGTTGGCGCTGATGCTTTGGGAATGGGGAATGCATTTGTTGCACAGACTTCCGGAGCTAGTTCTTCCTATTGGAACCCAGCAGGACTTTTAGGAGTCAATAAGTGGTTGGAAGTTAATTTTATGCATGCTGAATACTTTGCTGGAATTGCCAAATATGATCAACTTAGCTTAGCACATACTATCAATGAGAAGAGTGCTATGGCTTTTACAGCAATTCGATTTGGTGTTGACGATATTCCAAACACAACCCAACTAATTGATAATAACGGTAATATTAATTATGACAATGTATCTTCTTTTTCGGCAGGGGATTATGCGTTTATTTTTTCATACGCACGTAAATTGCCAATTCAAGGAATGTCACTTGGCGGATCAACAAAAGTGATCTATAGAAAGGTGGGTGATTTTGCTCGGTCTTGGGGCTTTGGCTTAGACGCTGGGTGGCAATATCAGGTTAACCCACGATTGAAATTTGGTGCCATGCTGCGCGATGCAACATCCACTTTTAATGCATGGACCTTTACGTTAGACGAAGAAACGAAAAATGTATTTTTAAACACCGGAAATGAAATTCCTCAAAATGGTTTAGAAATCACGTTGCCTAAAATGATACTTGGTGTTGCGGGAAATCTACCAATTGGTAAGGGAGGGTTTAATTTAAGTGGAGAAATTGATTTTGATATCACTACAGATGGACGTCGTAATACGGTAATAAGTGCCAAACCATTTTCTATCGACCCACATGCGGGAATTCAAATTGGGTTCAAAGAATTTGTAAAAATTCGTGCAGGGATATCAAATATGCAGTATACCACAGAACTCGATGAAACTAAGAAATTTAATCTACAACCTAATATTGGATTAGGTGTTGCTATTAAAGGGTTTCATTTGGATTATGCATTTACAGATATTGGTGATGCTTCAGTTGCATTATATTCCCATATTATTTCCCTTAGACTAAAATTAGATAAACCAAAGAACGCGATGAAATGAGAAACATCTTATTCATTTTATTTTTAATCATAAATGGGATTTCAATTGCCCAAAGCTATGGTAATGAATGGATTAATTATAATCAGAAATATTATGCGTTTCCAGTAGTTCAATCGGGTATTTACAAGATAGATTATTCTACACTTCAAGCAGCAGGTATTGTTACGACTGATTTTCAATCAGCAAATATTCAATTGTTTGGTCGTGAAAAAGAATTACCTATTCATGTGGAGGATGGAGGAGACAATTCAATCAATCCGGGAGATTATATTTTATTCTATGCAACACGTAATGATGGATGGCTAGATTCCACGCTTTATGATAATCCTTCTTGGTTGGGCAATCCTAAGTATAGCCTTTACAATGATACGATTCAGTATTTTTTCACATGGAATAACCTCACTACTAATAAGCGTATCCAAGTTCAATCAGATGTAAATGTTACAGCTTATTCACCAGCTGATTTTGTGTTGTTTGAGAAATCTGCTTGGTTTAATGAGAAGTATAATGAAGGAGAAAAATCTTCTGATGCATCGAGTTCCTTTTTTGTGCAAGGAGAAGGATGGGGGAAGACAGCATTAAATGGTGTTAACCCAACTCCCCAACAATGGGATTTTTCCACCATGCAATTAGATAATATATATCAAGGCGTTGGTGCAATCCCGATTCAATATAAAGCAGTGATAGTAGGTTCATCTAATGCATTTTACGGAACTGGACCCGGGAATCATCACACGCGACAGACTATTGGCTCAAGTAATTTTGTGTTATTTGACACTATTTTTGCTGGGTATAAAAGTATTTATGTCAATAAAACTTTTCCAGTTTCTGTTCTACCATCTTCTGGCAATTCAAATTATAAGGTGGCAATTCTGAATGATTTAGGGGTAGCAACAGATTTTCAATCAATAAACTTCTGGTCTTTCAATTATCCGCGCATTCCTAATTTTTCGAATGCAAATAATGCCACTTTTACTATTCGAAATTCGACATCAGCTTCAAAAGTTCGATTAAATCTATCCAATATTAACGTAACTTCTCCAATCGTTTTATCTATTGGATCAACCATAAATAAAATCCCTGCTATTCAGTCAGGGGGGCAGTGGCAGTTTCTAATACCCAATGATTTAAATAATGGTGAGCAAACGGTAGTAATTCAAGATGTAAACTCCATTTTTTCGGTACTATCATTAAAACCAGTAAATAATACGGGAAGCTTTACAAATTATTCAGCTCTACCAAATATTGAAAAGGCATTGTTAGTTATCTATTCAAGTAAATTACGCAACAAAACGTTTGAATATGCCAACTATCGAAGTTCAGTAAGTGGTGGAGGATATAATGTAATTTTAGCAGGTATTGACGAGCTTTATCAGCAATTTGGTGGCGGAATACCGAAGCACATTAATGGAATTAGAAGGTTTTCGCATTTGATTTATTCCAACTCCGTTCAGAAGCCAGTTGGTTTGTTCTTAGTCGGAAAAGGTATTCGCGAAGCAAATATTACTTCTTTAACAAGCATTGGGCCGGGTTCACGAACAAATTCAGCTGCCTATTCCAATAATTTAATTCCGTCTTTTGGCCAGCCTAGTTGTGATCAGTGCATCACCTCCAATTTTGAAGGGATGGATAAATATGCACCACTTATTCCAACGGGAAGAATTTCTGTTCAAACCGAAGATGAGTTGGAGTTATATTTAAATAAAGTTATTGAATATGAAGTTCAGCAAAATCAACAATCTGTCTATTCAACAGAAACAAAAGATTGGCAAAAACAAATTTTACATTTCGCTGGTGGTACTACAACATCTGAACAAAATCAATTTCAGAATTATCTGAATGCAATGGCTAACACTGCTTCTGGGGACTATTTTGCTGGAAATACAACCTTGGTCGCTAAGGATAATAACAATCCTATTTCACCTACTGAATTAGAGATTGTGAAAGAACGTATTTCAGATGGGGTGACTTTAATGAATTTCTTTGGCCACTTCACAACTTCAGGTTCTGGTTTTGATGTAAATATCGATGAACCTCAATTTTGGGACAATCAAGGGAAATACCCAATTTTATTGGCAAACTCTTGTTACAACGGGAATATCTTTCATAATGCATCCTCAAATTCACAAAATTTTGTACTAACGCCAAATGCAGGCGTGATAGCATATATTGGGACAATTAATTATGGATTTACTAATTCACTGAATATTTATTCTTCTAATTTTTACAAACAATTTAGCTTACATAATTATGGAGGAACCATTGCGGAACATATAAAAAACACGATTGATTCCACTTTAACATCATCTTCGGCTCTTGTTACTGAAGCAACATTTTGTCAAATGACATTGAATGGCGATCCGATGTTAAGACTGAATTATCACAACAAACCCGAAATTGAATTAACTGATTCGCGGGTAAGCTTTGGACCTTCTTTAATTACTTATGCAACGGACTCAATCGAAGTAAACATCACGTTACGTAATTTAGGCAAGTCAATAACGGACACCTTTACAATCGAAATAGTACGTGATTTTCCGAATGCTATTTTGGACTCAGTTTATGTAAGTTCTGTATATGGGCTGGATTACGAAAAAAAAATTTCTATTAAAATCCCCTTTCAACCGGCAATTGGCATAGGATTAAATAAATTCATGATCCGTGTGGATATTCCAAATGTTGTGACAGAGCAATACGATGAATTATTTAATAATCAATTGATCAAAAACTTTTTTATTAACGTGGATGGCATTGAACCCATTCTTCCGATAGATTTTGGAGTGGTTCCTTCAGATAGTACGGTTTTGTATGCATCCACAATTGATCCTGTAGCTCAATTTAATACGTATCGTTTTGAAATTGATACAGTTCCTGAATTTTCTAGTCCATTCAGACGCTACAGCGAGAAAAGTGGATTAGGTGGATTGAAATTTGTAAATCCATCAGAATGGAAGTTAGTTTCCTCTAATCAAAATTCAACGTTAGTTCTAAACGATAGCTCCGTGTATTATTGGAGAGTAGCGCTTGTTGAATCAACGATCCAATGGAAAAAACGATCGTTTCAATACATAAAAAACAAATCGGGTTGGGGACAAGCAGATTATGATCAATTTACTTATAATTCGTTTAATGGGGTTAATTTGAACAATCAAACTCAATTACGAAATTTTCAACCCAATGAATCTCAAATAACCTGCTTAGCTAAAACGACTAATCAAGCCCCAGCGCATTATGACAATGAATGGACATTAAATGGTGTTCAACAAGATTATAGCTTTTGTGATTATATAAATCCAAATTTTCAGGTTGCAGTAATTGATAAATCGACACTACAACCATGGGCTACTCGTTACACCTATTCTAATGGAACAATAGCTAATCCAACTAATGGATTCGGTAATCTCAATGATAATAATGGTAATTGTTTTGCTAGGCCAATGAAGTATTTCACTTTTGGGCAAAATTCTTTGCAGCAAATAAATAATTTCCAAAATTTTGTTGAAAATGTGGTTCCTGATGGAGATTATATTTTGATCTATACGCCTATCGCAACTCGTTATGATTGGTGGAATGTGATAGACCCGACTTTATATACCACTTTTCAGAATCTGGGATCTACTCAAATTGTGCCAGGCCGACCAAATAAACCGATGATATTTTTAACTAGAAAAGGTGATCCAAGTTTTGTGGTTGAAATTTTCACTCAAGGAAATGAGGATATTTATTTAGATACAGTTATTTCGGGTATTGAGTCAGTTGGCCGTGAAACCACACCATTAATCGGCCCATCTCAGCATTGGGATGCCCTTTTTTGGAAGCATGATTCCATGGAACAACCTTCAGCGGATTCTACATCTGTTGAAATTCAAGTGTATAATCCATTTGGGAATTATCAATTTACAATAGATACTGTTTTATCATCTGGCGATTCATTATTGAATTTGAGCGGTGTCATTGATGCATTAAATTATCCTTTTATAAAACTAGCTGCAAAATATAGTGACACCGTAAGTTTAACGCCAAGTCAATTAAAATACTGGCAAGTTGTTTATGCTCCAATGCCAGAAGCAGCAATTGATGGAACAAATGGATATGTTTGGCAAACTCAAAATGATACATTACAAGAAGGTCAAGTGGGTAAATTTGCTATTGATGTTAGAAATATCAGTAATACCTCCATGGATTCTCTATTGGTGAATTATTACATTATTGATCAAAATCAAGTGAAACACCCATTGTCTTATCCGCGTCAAGACTCCTTACTTATAGGTTCTATATTGAAGGATACAATTACGTTTAATACAGCTGGTTTAGTTGGTTCCAATTGGTTTTGTATGGAAGTAAATCCATATGTAGATTTAGGATTAACTATTTTAGATCAACCCGAATTAACTCACATTAATAATATTTTACAGATTCCATTTACGGTTGTTGATGAGGATGTCAATCCTTTACTTGATGTTACCTTTAACGGGCGACATATTATGAATGAAGACATCATTGCTCCAACCACACAAATTGTTATTTCTTTGAAGGATGAAAATCCCTATTTAATAATGGATTCAGATGCCGATACATCTTTATTTGGTATTTACCTTACTGATCCTGATGGAATTCAAAAACGTATCCCATTTATGGATGTTTCTGGAAATCTGATTATGGAATGGATTCCGGCAAATACGCAGAATAAACGCTTTAAAATCAACTACCCACGTTATTTTGAGAAATCAGGGATGTATTCTCTACTGGTTCAAGGAGCTGATAAAACCGGAAATTTATCTGGTGATTTAGATTATAAAATTAGTTTTGAAGTGATTCATGAATCCATGATTTCACAAATAATGAATTATCCTAATCCTTTTTCCACAAGCACGCGCTTTGTATTCACATTAACGGGTGATGAGGTTCCGGACGATATTCAAATTCAAATTATGACTGTGACTGGAAAAGTTGTTCGCGAAATATCAGAAAGTGAATTTGGACCGATTTCTATAGGAAAAAATATTTCTTCCTTTGCTTGGGATGGAAAAGATGAATTTGGTGATCAGCTGGCAAACGGAGTTTATCTGTATCGTGTTAAGGCGAAAATTAATGGTCAAGATATTAAACGTCTTGAATCAGGAGCAGATCAATATTTCAATAAAGAAATCGGTAAGATGTATTTAATTCGATAAATCAGAAGAATTTACAACTAAAAATCGCCGTGTCGTCGTCGTATTTCTGTGTCCCTTTCCACTGTTCCAATTTTGAGAAAATTAGACTATTCATATCTTCCATGGTTAATTGTGAGTAAGACTCAATGTATTGAATCAATTGTTCTACCTCAAATTGTTCTTGGTTTTCGTTTTCAAGTTCTACAATTCCATCGGTGTATAATACAAGTGTCGCATTAGGAGCTAAGCTTAATTTACCAACTTTAATTGATGGTAATTCATCCAACATTCCTAGTCCTGTACAACCAGTTTCAAGTAAGGTAATTTCTTTGTCTTGATAAAGAATTGGGTGATTGTGTCCGGCATTTACATATTTCAGTTCATGAGTAAATGCATTATAATGAGCTATGAAAAAGGTAATAAATTTTTCACCTTGTGTAGCGTGGACCACCTTTTTGTTTAATTCCTCCATCAGAAATGGTAATTCGAATTTTTGATACTTTAAAACTGTTCGTATTGTTGCTTGAAAATTAGCCATTAGTAAAGCGGCTGAAATTCCTTTGCCCGAAACATCTGCAATACATAATATATATTCTTCATCACCAAGGGGTATAAAATCATAATAATCTCCACCAATGGCATGGCGCGGAATGTAGCGAGCAGAAATATCCATTTTTTTATTCGTAGGTAATTCTGCTGGAAAGAGAAGCTTTTGCATTTCTCGCGCAACTTCCAATTCTTTATTTATGCGTTCTTGAACTAATCCTTTTTTCGCTAGGTTTTTATTTTCAATAGCCACCGCAACAATATTGCTAATTGTTTGAACAAAAGAAAGATTCAAAGATTCATTGTCAAATTGGTTGCTCCCTGAATTTTTAGATACTAATACATAGGCGAGTGGTTTTTCCTGGTGCATAACCGGAATAATCGCTTGAAATTCCTTTAATAATTCAGAATTTGATGACTCAACCATGGTAATATCTCGAAATCTGGATAAGTCTTTGGTTGTTTCTTCCAAGTTAACTTTTCCTTTATATCCTAGCTTAATTATACAACTCCATGAATCTTGTCGGTGAAGAAAAAGTGTTTTTTGAAATCCTAATTGTTCTTTTAAGATAAATGAAAAAATCCGTAATAAATGATCCGTTGATTCATTACTATTTATTGCAGTTGTTAGTTCCAGTAAAGAATTTAGTTGGATTTCTTTTAATTGATTTTGCGCTTCTAATAATTGAATTTTTTTCTCAATCATTGGTGAGTTTGTCTAAAATAGTCGGTAATTTTTTCAGTGCTACGAGCTCTTTAAATTTCTCTTTTGCCTCGGCGCAAGGACTTCCAAAATAGGTTTTTCCTTCTTCTAGGTTTTTTCCAATTCCAGATTGAGCATAAACGACCACGTTATTTTCAATGACCACATTACTTGCACAGCCAACTTGACCCCATAATGTCACGTTATTTTTTATTGTAACACAGCCTGCAATCCCAACTCCAGATGCCATTAAGCAATGTTCTCCAATTTGAGTATCATGACCTATATGAACTTGATTATCGATTTTAGTTCCTCTACCTATTCTTGTCATTCCAGAAACCCCTGCATCTATTGTACAAAGCGCGCCAACTTCAACATTCGCCTCAATATGAACGCCTCCGCAAGAATGTAATCGATCATACCCGTCTACTTTCTTTTTATAATAAAATGCAGAATGACCAATTACGGAATTGGGTCCAATAATTACATCGTTTTCCAAAATACAATTATCTTGAATACATGCTCCAGACATGATTTTGCAATTTTCTCCAATTTTGACATTGGAACCTATAAAAACATGAGGAAAAATAATTGAAGATGGGTGAATAGATTGATTTTTGGGCTGGTGTGGATTTGTATCTGGCATAAAGTGCCTCGTCAATCGATTGAAATCGTCAAAAGGGGATTTAGAAAGAATGAGTGCTTTTCCAGTTGGGCATTCAACCTCTTTATCAATAATGATTGTTGTTGCCGCTGATTTTAGTGCTTTTTCGTAGTATTTTGGATGATCAACAAATACGATGTCACCAGACTCTACCATGTGAATTTCATTCAGCCCCGTTATACTATGAGCGGGTTCACCTATGTAATCACACTGAATGATTTTACAGATTTCTACCAGAGTATATTTTCGTGGAAGTTTCATTTTCGTCTATTCTTATGTCAAATTTACGAATGCTCAATCCTTGTTTTTAGAAGTGATATATAAGTTATCCTTTGCCTTTTGTTAATTGTTATGGTTTTGGTTGAAGTTTCAAAAAATTAAATAAGTAACTTTGTAATTAAATTATGATTATGAAACCCTTTGCTAGATTTATTCATGTATTTATTTTATTATTAATAGCTGCTGGATGCTCAAATGGTGAGCCAGAGGAGGTCCAACAATTTCAAACTCCTGGAGCTGCAGATTCAATAGATCAATCCAAGGAATATCTAAAAGAAAAAGCTGCAGGGGATGCTTTTTTAGCGAAAAACAAAGTGCGTAAAGAAGTGAGAACCACTTCTTCAGGTTTGCAATATGAAGTATTGAAGGAGGGTAAGGGGCCAAAGCCAACGGCTGAAAGTGCAGTTAAAGTTCATTATACGGGAAAATTATTGGATGGAAAAACCTTCGATAGTTCTGTAGATAGAGGTGAGCCAGCTGAATTCCCATTGAATGGAGTCATAAAAGGATGGACAGAAGGGGTTCAATTAATGTCAGTTGGTTCAAAATATAAATTTTTTATTCCAACAGAATTGGCCTATGATCAGCAGTCAAATGAAAAAATAAAAGCAGGAAGTACCTTGATTTTTGAAATTGAATTATTGGAAATCAAAGAAAGTGAAAAGGCAAAAGGAATTAAGTTTTTAGAACAGAACAAACAGAAGCCAGGTGTGAAAGTTACAAGTTCTGGCTTGCAGTATGAAGTGATTAAGGCAGCAACGGGTAAAAAACCAAAATCTACGGATAAAGTTAAGGTGCATTATACTGGAAAACTGATAGATGGAAAAACCTTTGACAGCTCTGTAGATCGCGGTCAGCCTGCCGAATTTATGTTAAATGAAGTAATTCCGGGATGGACAGAGGGTTTACAATTAATGTCGGTTGGTTCCAAGTTTAAGTTTTACATTCCCAGTGAATTGGCTTACGGGGATCATTCTCAGCAGGGTAGTCCAATTGGTCCAGGGAGCATGTTGATTTTTGATGTTGAATTATTGGAGATAAAAAAATAAAAAATGAAACAACTTTCAATGCTGGTTTTACTTAGTTTGTTTATTTATTCCTGTGGTGAAGATCATCAAGGTAAGGTAGATAAAATCAAATTTAAAAGTGAGAAAGAGAAATTGTCCTATGCTTTAGGAGTAAATCAGGCAGAACTATATTTTACAAAATCAAATTTAAGTCCTGAGGATTTTGATCAAAATAAAATGATTGATGGTTTTTCTAAAGAATTGAAAAAAGAGTACCTCATTGATTCGAATTGCATGAAAACAGTTCAGTTATTTTTAGGTAATGGCCAAGAAGATATCAATGATCGATATGCCAAAGAAGGTTCATATTGTGTGGGAAAAATCAATGCGCACAACTTCATGAAAATATGGAACAAACCAGGTGCCATTGAAAAGTTGGATTTATCTTTTGTTAAATTAGGTTTTAGTGATGTGGTTAAAAAGAAACCGCTTTCCCTTGCAAAATCAGATCGTTCATTACTAATAAAAAACTATTATGAGGTTTTGGTGGAGGAATTAACAAAACGCATGCTTGATACGGTATTAGTAAAGAAGAACATAGAGAAAATTGAAAATGAAATTATTATTGAAACAATAGAAGCGGGAACGGGTGTTTCACCTACAGATTCCTCGGATGTTGCCATAAATTTTATTTTAAGCACACCTTATGGTGATACTATGGAAAATAGTTTTTTACGCAAAAAAACAAATCAAGAAGCACCCATTTTTAATGTGAAGCAAATGTATGAAGGATGGTCAACTGCTTTTCCTAAATTGAAGCAAGGCGGCACGTATCGTGTTTATTTGCCATTTGATAGCCACAAAGATGCGCGGTTACCTTTTCCTTACATAATATACTACTTGCAATTGAAAAATGTAGGAGCGAAAGGAAGCTTGGTGAAAACACAAGTTTCTAATGAAAAGGTTTCAGCGATTAAATAAAAAGGGTTGATTTAGAATTGAAATCGAAGGTAAAAGGGAGGAATAAATACTTTTGAAAAATAATACACCCCTAATCTTGAAACTCCCCCCTTCTTCACCTTACGAATTCGCTGATTATTTACAAAATCCATGCCAAAAAACCACTTAATTTAAATTCATCTTGCTTTTTGTAGTCCATGCAATAATTGACGCGCGTTGTTTGGCTAGTTCAACATTCTCACCTTCAAACAAATCGTCCAATGTCTTATTAAATAAGTTCATCCAATGGTCGAAATGCACTTTTTGGAGGGGCATATTCAGGTGTTTTTCAATAACATTGGTTGTGTAACCGGTTGTTCCTATCAGAACGAAACACCAAAAATCAACCATTTTGGGTAAATGAACACTAAAGTCTAAGTGCTTAAAAAAGGGCACTAAAACATCGTCCTTCATGACTTTTGAATAGAATGTTTCTACCAATAACTCAATATCTTGTCGTGTTTCTAACGTATACTTTTTTGATTGTAGAAATGAAACTAATTCCTCGATTTGAATCAGTAGGGGCAAAATACCGTCGTTCTTTATTTCGTATGGTAGAAATGAACATTTTTTTTCGTCAGACCATTGATTTTGTATTTTTCGTTCAATAGCTTCTTTTGTGAGATTATCCCGCAACATGCATCGTTTTATGCGAGTTTCAAGCGGAGCCGTGACCAACACCATTTGATCAAAAGACTTGTATGCTCCAGTTTCATATAAAATAGCCGCCTCATTAAATACAATGCGAGCATCAGTATTTTCAACAAAAACGTCAAATTCTCTGCGGACAAATGGATGGATTAACTCATTTAGTGCTGCCAATTTGTGGGAGTTTTCAAAAACAATTTGGCTAACATAAGATGTGTTGTACTTGCCAAATTCATCATATGCAAGAGGACCAATAAGTTCAATAATCTTGTTCTTTAATTCGGTAGATTCATGAATGAGTTTCTTGGCAGTTTTGTCGGAATTAAATACGGCGAACCCCATTTTTTCTAGCATACTGCAAACCAATGATTTTCCAGAACCAATTCCACCGGTTAATCCGACTTTTAGCTTTTTCATCGTGAATTTTTAACAAGCTCGGGCAATGGAACTAGCACAATAGAAAAAGTTGTTTTTGAGCTTTTGGCTGGAGTAAATGAAATTTCATTTTCCGATTTTATTTCTACATTAAAGTCCCACTTTTCTTTAGGAAATTGGATAAGTATTTTTTTCGCAGCAAAATCTGCTTTATACTGACCTTTTTGACCAGTTTGATTACCTAATTCAAATGTAGATTGGAGAATGCATGTTCCATTTTCATAAAAAATCAGTAAGTCTTTGATTTCTCCCTTTTTCGCAAAATTTGTTCCGTTACTAAGAATGTCACGAATCATCCAAACTTTACTATTTCCATCGTGCAACATGGAAGAAAAATCATTTTCAACCATACTAACACCCGTTGTACAAGCACTTAAAACGAATAGTAAAGTAGGTAACAAAAATTTCTTCATATCTCGGACAAAGATAGCAAGAAAAATGGTGCTGATATATTAACCTGAGTTCGGTTACTAAAAAGAAGGACAAGAGATTGTTCTAAACGCTCTAGGTTTTCTTTTACACTTTAAATTGAATCCCATTGACACCTCATGTGAGCCACCTGTAATTCCGTTTCCTAATTTGGATACGGTAACATCGTAGCTATATCCCAGTTTGAGTTTTCCGGTGTTAACACCAAACGTTAAAATAAATGCATCTCTGTTTCTATACCACGCACCAACGTTAAAATTACCATACTTAATATATGTTCCAATATTTAATTCTTGAAAACCATTTTGGTATTGGTAAATGATATTAGGCATAATTGAGGTAACATTTGAATATTTTGATTTGGAACCTAAAGCAATATCCGCTCCCATGTGTGCTGTGAAGCGCATGGGTAAATTAGACTGTCCCAATATCATGGATTCATCTGGTGTGTTTAAGTGATTAATTGCTAAACCTCCAAAGAATTTTTTAGTAAAAACTACCATTCCAGCTGAAACATCGAAAAATCCGCGGTTTCCGCCCCTTGGCACATCTCCCGTTTGATAAATAAATCCTCTGCGTGGATCAATCATATCACCAAAAGTTAGTTTGTCCCAATCCAAAAACTTTTGATACCAAGATGCTTTTGCACCAAACATCATAGATGCCTTTCTACTTAATTTAACGTGATACGAATAAACCAAACCTATCATAGATGTCTGAATGGTTCCTTGCCCTTGTTGGTCGTGCATGGCTAATACTCCAATTCCACCACTAACATTCTTAGCATACGTATCATAAGCAGCAGCATAAGTAACGTAATTACCCGTCAACTGAGGCCATTCATTTCGGTAATTCAATGCCAATCTAGGACAACCATGTGATCCGGCAAGCGCAGGATTTAAGTAAACCGGATTTGAATAAAATTGGGTAAACGTAGGATCTTGAGCGAATAATTGAAAAAATGATACGCTTAAAATTGTACTAACTAGTATGGTTTTCATAATGATTATTTTAAAAGAATATAACGACGAGGTGAGCGACTTACCTTTGAATTAACAGTAATTCCTAGTTGATGGGAAGTTGCTTTGTATCCCAAGACTTGTGAATAAGTATTGTCAAATTGATAGGTCAAAGAAAATTTGGATAACCTCAGCCCTAAAGAAACGGCAAAATTGTTTTTGGAAGAAACCGCACCACCCAATGCTAACGCTTTTAACTGAAGATTAAATCCTCCCCATGTTTCTTTTCTGTTTTCAAATTGGTCATACATTATGTAGGGTGCGAAGGCAATATTACCAGATTTAGATTCGTAGTCTGTTCCTGTATAAATAGTTAGATGAGTACCTGCTCTCCGCGGATTTTGAATGTTGCTAGAGTAAATGTTGTCTTGGTGATGCAATAAATTATCCAATTGAATACCGGTATAAAACCACTTAGAATGAATAAGTAAAGAGGCTCCCAGATCTTTATACCACAATATTTTTCCAATTGGGCTACTACCGTTAGGATAAAAATCAAGAGAATTATTACGTTCTATCTCCACCTGATTTATTCCAGATACTTTATTCTCATCTAGTATTTTATTACCCATTTTTAATCGAACGGCTGGTTCAATTAATAATGATCTTGAAAGCGCTATTTTGGGTGAATAAACTAATGCTGTATTCCAATCTTGGATCACTCCATTTGAGTAATATGAATATTTTCCTTGTAAAGCAAAGCCAGATCGAATTGATTTTGCATACCAATCTAACGAAAAATTATTGGAAAGTTGTTGATTGGCTTTACCTAACCATTGTGCACGTGTTAGCGATCGAAAGCGAGTAGAGGAGACATCTCCAGCAGATGAAAAATTGGCATCTATTTGGGACATTCCAGGAACATGTACTTGATGGTCACGCGTATTTTTTAGGCCGATAGATTTTTCCATGAAATCATTCATTTTAGTGATGGATGTTTCCAATTGCTTAAAAATGGTTACTTCCTTCAATTTATTCTTAGCCTCTTTAGATGAAATAGTTTCATGTTTGTTGGGCATAGAATTTTTGTTCATTGTTTGGTCGATTGTCTCATTTTGAACTACTATAGTTAATGAGTCTAATTGTCCAGCATTAGCAATATCGGAATCATTAATACTACTACTGTTAGTTTCTATAACTGTATGTTGATTGTTTTTTTGTTCTTCACTAACCGTTATGTTTTCACTAATCAGATTATCTATCGATTTTGAATAGAAAGGATTCAGCGGTTCAGCAGTGGTTGTTCTTAATGGGGATTGATTGTAGAAACTTAGTTGATTGTTAGTTTGTTTGATTACTTGAGACTGAGTTGGTATATTCGAAGTTAGTTGTTTCTTGTTTTGTGTTTGAACACCTTGAGTTTTTGTTACTAAACTGATTTTTTGAGGTTTATCAGATTGCCAAAATAAAATTGAAATTAAGGTAACGGCTACTATAGCCGCTGTGCTCCAAAAAAGTGGAATAATTCTTCTTTTCCTTTTTTGAGTTTTAAGAAGCGTATCTTGATTCGGGAATTGGTGAGGCTCAGGTGAAATTGTAGCTGATTTCCAGGCATCTAGATCTAATTCAAGTTCAGGGTGATTAAGAATAAAAGCTTCCAATTGAGCTTCTTGCGAAGGGCTTAAATTTCCCTCAACATACTCAAAAAACCAACGATCGATATTGTAAAAAGATGGTTCACTCATTGTGTGATGTTCAAATGTTTTAACTGGTTTTTTACTTTGCTTCGTGCACGAAACAAATAAACTTTTACTTGCGAAGGTGAAATGTTGAGTATTTCTCCAATTTCTTCGTAGGCATATCCTTCTAAATCGCGTAGGAGGATGATGCTCTTTTGAATAGGTGGAAGAATGCTTACGGCTAGGTCAATTACCTGCTGTGATTCAAATGGATGATTATAATGAACTCCTTCTTCGGGAAGATCATTGTTGGCAACAGAAATCATGCGTTGTCTTCGGTATGAGAAGTTTATCATTGCATTGTAGGTGCATGTAAACAACCAAGATTTTGCTTTTGTTACCTCCACTTTTTCACAGTTTAACCATAATTTCTCGAAGGAATCTTGTACAATATCTCTAGCATCATCCTTATTTCTAAGAAATCTCACTGCAAATCCATAAAGGGAATTACTGTGGTTTTTTACTACATCATTGTATTCGAGTTTCTCCAATTCTTTCGCTTGTACAGTTAGAACAATTTGAACTTTCAGAAAGTTACAGGTCATGTAATTTCTTTGAAGTAAAAATAAACGTTTAAAGAGAAAACCCACCTTTAAATGAATAAAAGTGGGTTTTGAATGAATATTGAAGAATTAAATTCCTAGATTTTTACAAATCGAATTGTTTGGGTTGAACTTTCTGTTTTCAGTACAATAAAATAGGTACCATTAATACAGTCATTCACATCAACCATAAAGCTGCTACCAGAAAAATCTAGTTGCTTAATAATCTTACCGTTTAAATCAGTAATAGTTATTGCGCCTTCGTTTGCCTCACTGAATCTAATTTCAAATAATCCAGTTGTTGGATTTGGCAACAGTTCAACGCTTAAAAGCTGATTCTCATTAATACCTAAATAACCATCTACACCGTCACAATTTTCATCGATTGAATTATCTAATATTTCTGTAGCTCCTGGATAGATTTGGTTGTTAGTATCATTACAGTCACCAGCAATTGTAGCGTATCCCACTCCTGGGTCTGAGCACAAACTTTGTCCAGTTCCAGTTCCGAAATTATCATTGTCAGCATCCACAAAATAAGTATTGAAAATCAATCCTTCATCAATTCCACCAATACAATTATTGTCAATACCATCACAAATTTCAATTGCGCCTGGATAAATTTGATCATCATTATCATTACAATCTCCTCCAAGGGTTACAAAACCTGCGCCTGGATTTTGACACAATGATTGACCGTTTCCAGTTCCAACACCATCTCCGTCTTGGTCCGTATAATAGGTCACAAAAGTTAATCCGTCATCAATTCCACCAACACAATCGTTATCCACTCCATCACAAATTTCTACTGCACCTGGGTGTATCGCATTGTTTTGATCATTGCAATCTAAACCGTTGGTTACAAATCCAGCTCCCGGGTTTTGACAAAGTGCTTGTGCCGTTGAAAAATCGCCGTATGTATCTCCATCTAAATCCGAATAGTACATTACAGGACCAGTAATTGTGTTATTCAAATCATCACAATCTCCTGCAGCTAAAACATATCCTGTTGGAGCGATACAACCTGTAAATGTGTTTGTTGTATCACCAATTAAATCACCGTCATTATCAAAATACCAAGTAGTTAAAGGGTTGACTTGTGCATTAGCATCGTTGCAGTCAGAACTATCGGTAA
This sequence comes from Crocinitomicaceae bacterium, assembly GCA_044377675.1. Classification (GTDB taxonomy): domain Bacteria; phylum Bacteroidota; class Bacteroidia; order Flavobacteriales_D; family Crocinitomicaceae; genus UBA952. The sequence continues at coordinate 39,737 of JBILYP010000004.1, read as the reverse complement.
CAAAACCAGCTGGCATTGTACAAGTCAGTGTATCGTTTGCTAAATCTCCAAATCCGTCGTTATCTATGTCTGCATAAAATGTTTGAGGAGTTAGGGTTAAAATATTTCCAAACAATGAAATGTCATCCATTCTCCAGGTAGTGGTTGTTCCTAGCATTTCTGTCACATAGAATCTAAATGTTACTTGGCTTAAATTAGTGTGATTTATTAGATATACGGTGTCGTCTAGGTATACATTCCCTACATTAATTCCAGTGCCAAAATCTAAATCAGCAGCAAAATTATCTACACTTGAACGCAAATGCCATACAGGAGATCCTGCAGAAGCACTCGGTCTAAACTTATATGCAACACGATCCAAGTTTAATGATTGACAATTCGCTGCATTTACTGAAAATTCGTTGTATTGGTTTGCATCAACTGTGGTTGATGTATTCCAGCCCGATCGGTTGAAAACTCCTCCGCCAGCAGCGCAATCAGTCCCTGTCCCACTAAATAATGAAAAAACAGCTCCAGTTGGTTGAGTTGTGACAGCGTTGTCTTGGGTTGCACAGTCAGTAGTACCCGTAAATTGATACATTCCAAGATTTAGCGGTGTCAATGGCGCATCACTTCCAGAACAATCTTCATCAATTCCATTCATTGGAATATCTGTTGCGCCTGGATTAATTCCTGAATTAGTATCATCACAATCTGTGTTTGTTACTACATATCCAACGGGTTGGGAACAAGCGATAAGAGAATCTGTATCGTTTCCGTAGTTATCACCGTCCATATCTGCGTAATACGTTAGAAGCGGTAGATTTTCATCAGTTGATCCATTGCAGTTATTATCGATCCCGTCACAGATTTCAACAGCATTTGGGTTAATTGAGGCAGCTGCATCATTACAATCAGTATTGTTTAATACATATCCATTCGGTTGAGAACAAGCAACTAATGAATCATTTATGTTTCCATAATTATCTCCGTCGGCGTCGGCGTAATAGGTCAAGAATGTAAGGCCATTATCAATTTGTCCATCACAATTATTGTCAATTCCATCGCAAATTTCTGTTGCATTTGGATTAATAGTTGCCACAGAATCATTACAATCTCCAGTTAATATAACGTAATTGGCTGGCGGAATACTAACAGTTGATAAAGTTGAATCTCCCCCAAAAGAATCTCCATCGTTATCCAAGTAATAAGTTATAACCGTAAATCCTTCATCAATTGCACCATCACAATCATTATCGATACCGTCAAAAATTTCAATTGCATTTGGATTAACGGAATTACTATTGTCATCACAATCCCCTAATTGACTGACATATCCGTTTGGTTGACCGCAATTTTGAGTACTTACAGAACTTCCATATCCATCTCCATCATTGTCTTGATACCAAGTAGTAACAACATTTGCAGAAGCATTATTATCGTTGCAATCTGTTGAGTTTGTAACGTAACCTGAAGGTTGACCACAACTAGATTGAGAGACTGAAAGGTTCCCAAATCCATCTTGATCAAGGTCTTGATAAAATGTTCCAGAAGCATTTACATTCGTGTTAGCATCATCACAATCCGTTGAATTTTGAACATATCCTGTTGGTTGGGTACACGATGTTTGAGAAATTAATGCATTTCCAAAGAAGTCACCATCGGCATCTGCATACCAAATAGTGTTTGGATTAATAGCGGCATTTGCATCATTACAATCAGTATTATTTGTGACATAACCACTAGCGGGAACGCATGATTGAATTGAGGAATTTGAATCTCCAAAAGTATCGCCATCTGAATCAGCATAATAAGTTCCTGGAGAGGCACAAGGAGTAACAGATTCCCAAGTAGTTCCAACTCGAATTTCATCAAACTGGATAAATGGCGCTGGAGCAGTGGAAGCAGGTTGTCTAAGCATAATTCTTCCAATACCAGTTGCAGATAAGTCGGTTCCACCAATAGCGGTAATGGATGCTGTAGGCTCCATTCCACCAAATTGAGCCGTATTGAGCCAGAGAGTTGACACGTCATTTCCTGTACCTCCAACAATTTGGTAGGAAAATACTAAGAAATAAGATGTTAGGGAATCTAAATCATTTGTCAAATAACTTACCGGTGAATTACTACGATTGGAAATTCCGATGTTGTACTTTCCTGTATTAGTACTTTTTCTTAACCAAATAGACGCACCAAAAGCAGAGGTGGAATTGGCTTCTGTTAGTGAAGTCACATAAGTACCTGTGGTATTCATTAATCCCAATGATGCTACATTAAATAGGCAAGACGTATAAACCTCACCACTTGTTTGGGTTGTAAAAGCCCGATAATTATCAATACCTGCACCGTCAAATGTTACTTTTTCTCCTTGAGATGCCGCTAAACCCGGATATGATAAATTGCCCGAAACAACTAAAATTGAATCTCCAGTGTTAGCATTTTTCCAAACTGAATTTGATTGTACATTTAATCCGTTTGTATTACTTGGAAGGTAAGAAAATGGCTCATGCATCAATAATTGAGAATTTGCATTAATGATACCCATCAAAAATAAAAAGGCGGTAAAAATTTTCATGATAAACTTTATTTTTCTCAAAATTAATCAAAACATAGTAAAAATTCATGTTTAAAGTTTAAACTTTTGAACGATTTTCTTTAAGGATTTCTTCAGTTTGTTAATAAAATTATAAATCAGATTCCTTACTGATTTTTCAATTCATTACTTTTGTTTTGCTTCAAACCACACAATACAGTAATGCGTTTAATTTTAGCTGATAGTAACGAGTTAATCCGAATAGGGTTGAGGGCAATTATTGGTTCAAAAACAGATTGGAAAGTTATCGGTGAAGCAAGAAATAACAAGGAATTACAAGAAATCATATTGAATTTTGGAGAGGCAATTGTTTTAATTGATTTTAGTGCGCCTGGTTTTGATATTGGTATTATTCCAAAGGTGTTAAATAGTAATAAAAATGTCAAATTTGTTGCACTAACACCTGATCAGTCCGCTCAAACGTTGGTTGATGCTCTCCGTTCAGGAATTACCTCTTATGTAAAAAAGGATTGTGAATTATCGGAAATAATCAATTCTGTTGAAGAAACTAATCGTGGAAATAAATTTTTCTGTGGGCAAATTTTAGAAACCATTCGCAAGGCGGCTATTGATGTAAATGACTTAGATTTTGATTCGTTTACCTGTGAGGCAGTTATTCTATCTGAACGAGAAAATGAAATAATAAAATTAATTGCTGAAGGAAATACAAATACTCAAATTGCCGATTTTCTTTTCCTGAGTAATCATACGGTGAATACGCACCGAAAAAATATCATGGCCAAATTAGGGGTTAGAAATACTGCAGGGATCGTTATGTATGCCGTTAAAACCAATTTGGTTTCTCCCAATAAATTTCTTTTTGCTCCAGAAATTGAAGTTTAGTTTCTTTAATTTTAAATTTCAATGCGGATTTGAACGTTTTGAGATGTTGATTGTATGCTGTAGGCAAAAGCAATTGTTATGAGACATTTTTTCATCTTTTATTTTAGTATTTTTTTCGGTGGGGTATGCTTTTCTCAAGGTGAGAAAGGAAGTACGATTATGAATAATTCAGCTCCAGAATCAATTGAAATAAATACAAGAAATAATTTTAATTCGATCTCTAATCAACCAATATTCAATCACTTGGATACTGTTCAATCGACTATTGTTGAGGATCAAGATGTTGAATTGAAGGAAGTTAAGACTATTTCGATTAAAAATAAGGCATCGAAGAAGAAAAGTAATAGTCCAGATGTTGTGAGAAAGAAATCGGAGCTTTCAGAGGATGAAGTCACCTCATTAACCGTGGCTCAGTTAAATCAAGTACAGTTAGCCAGTCGCAGTCAGTCAACTCAAAGAAGCCCCACGACTCAGCAACAATTGCAACTAGATATGTTAGTGAAAGGGCTTGAAAATCAAGATTCTACATCCTTTGATTATCATCTAAATACGTTTATTGTAGGCAATTACAATGTGGAACGAAAGTATCACTTACAAAAAGCAAAACAAATAAGTCCGGATGATACTCGCGTTTTAAAGCAGTTGAGTGCCGTTGCGCTCATCGAATCGGATTCATTGGATTTACTAGGTTATTTGGAAGATCAGGTTGAAAGCGGTGTTCTAAGTTCGGAGTATATCGAATATGGTTCGGATTTATTATTGTCCGCACCTGAAAATAGTACGCTAATCACTCATTCTTTCGAGGACACCTACGCAACTTTATATAATCAGCTGAAATTTAAAAAGAATACGGACATAACGGTTATTAATCTAGATTTTCTCCAAAGTGTAGCATACAGAAAAAATCTTCATCGGTTGAATTATATCATTCCTGAGGAATCAGTTGTAAATACTCAATTTTTAACCCATTTTTGTGCCTTAAATTCTGCGAAGCAAATTGCTCTTTCCATGACGTTGCCATCCGATTATTTCTTACCGTTACAATCATTTTTATTTATTCAAGGAATAGTTTTTGAATATAACCCATTAACTAATTTAATGGATAGAAATCAATCCTTATTTGAAGAAAAGTTAGCGAAGAAAGTGATTTTTCAAAATTCCATTATTTCTAATAAGCTTGCTTCAAATTATATTCCAATGCTTTTGCAACTAGAGTCAAATTATCAAGCCAATGGTGATATGGAGAAAGTGAAGGCAGTGAATGCAATGATTGATGAAATAGCGCGAAAATCGAATAAATTAAATCTAATACAAGGTATAAAGGGAAAAAATTAATGAAATTGTTTCGCGTATCATACAAAACAGAATCAGATGAATATTTGATGAGTGCAATGGCGCGAGGAGATAAGCATGCATTTGATGAAATATATATTCGCTATGCTGATTCACTTAAGCGGTATTTTAAACGAATGCTTTGGCAAGATGATTTGAAAGCAGAAGATTTTGTTCATGATCTTTTCGCTAAAATTATTCGTAATCCAGCCTATTTTGATGTAACGCGATCATTTAAAACGTGGGTTTTTTCGGTTGCATGTAATATGTGTAAAAACGAATACCAAAAACAAGCGGTTAGAAAGGGAACAGCATTGGATATTGAGGACCATTATTCACTGTCAGATGCGAATGCGAATGTTTTAAAAGAAGTGGAAATGAATCAATTTGGAATAGCCTACGAAAAAAACTTGAGCGAGTTAAAAACAGAACATAGAGAGGTTTTTACCTTAAGGCATATGGATGGTTTATCGATTAAAGAAATTGCTGAAATTGTTCAGGCAAACGAGGGAACCGTTAAGTCAAGGTTGTTTTATGCAACCAAACAACTTGCGGAGAAATTAAAAGAGTTTAATCCTGTATTAGAATAAAAACATGGAAGAAAAATTAACAGAAATTCTTGTTTCGAAATCTTTTTCGGAATTGACAGAAATGGAAAAAAGCTCATTTGTTGATTTATTCAACTCAGAGGAAGAATATGAGTCGCTCCAATCATTGTTTCTTCACTTGGAAGATTATAAAAAACAACAACCTGTGGCGAGCCATCATAAAACCAAGGTTTCTTTGGATGATCTGTTCGTTAGTCAACATCAGTCGGTTGGTTTTGTATCTCGACTTTTTCCTCCCAATAAACCTTTTTATTTAAGCCCAATATTTCAGCTTGCGGCACTATTGGTAATTATTGCCTTACTTTATCCTTTAACTCAAAACGATATTGAAAAGCCAATACAATTAGCTAAAAATGAGGCTCCAACAAAAAAAGAGTTAAATAAGCCGCAGAAAAATAAAAATATTCAAGAAAAAACAGTTGCTCAACCCGACTTAACACAACCGAATGAAACAAGTTCTGCATCAACTGATAAGGCTCTCCAAAAAAGTAATTCTAGCGAGGGGCTTGCTGAAGACTCTGAGTATGCTTCATTTCCTCAGGCTTCAACAGTGGCTGATGGTCGTATACCGGAAAATGAGATTAAATCAGAATCAGATTATAGGTTTAGTTCCAATTTACCATCGAAAGACCAAGAAAAATCGACCCCTAATCGAAAAAAATCTGAGAGTGAAAGCTTGTTGAAAGAGAAGCTTATTCTTTCAGAAGATGTAAGTTTTACAACAGTTTTGGATGAAAATAAAGTATTCCAGAAAAACGAAAAACAAAAGCAAATCAAAGTGAAGTCTTTAGGCGAAAATACTTCTGTTTTGGCTGTTTTAACGGCGATTTATTGACAAAAAAAGGGAATCAATTTGACTCCCTCTAGTTTAAATGATACTAAAAATGATTTAATCCAAAGAGCCAATCATTTTGGATGGGTCTACATATAAATCGTATTCTTCAGAAGTAACATGGCCTAATCCAACAGCTGCTTCTTTTAATGTGGTTCCATTTTTGTGTGCATATTTAGCGATTTCAGCCGCTTTGTAATACCCAATTTTTGTATTCAGTGCTGTAACTAACATCAACGAATTTTCTAAGTGCTTTTTTAGAACTGGAATATTGGCTTCAATTCCAATCGCACAATTTTCTGTAAATGAATCACATGCATCACCAATTAGACGTGCTGATTGCAAAACATTATAGGCAATTACAGGTTTGAAAACGTTTAATTCAAAATGCCCATTCGATCCAGCAATTGAAACTGCAACATCATTTCCCATAACCTGAGCACAAACCATTGTTAAAGCTTCTGGTTGCGTTGGATTTACTTTTCCGGGCATAATTGACGAACCGGGTTCATTATCTGGAATAATAATTTCCCCAATTCCGCAACGTGGTCCGGAGGAAAGCATGCGGATATCATTGGCAATTTTCATTAAGGAAACCGCACTTCTTTTTAACGCTCCCGATAACTCAACCATTGCATCATGCGCGGCCAATGCCTCAAATTTGTTTTTAGCCGTTATAAAAGGTAGTCCTGTAAATTCTGCAATCTTTTGAGCAACCAAAACATCGTATCCTTTCGGAGTGTTTAGTCCTGTTCCCACTGCTGTTCCGCCTAATGCCAATTCTGCAATCATTTCCAATGCATTGTTGATTGCGCGAATAGAATTATCAATTTGAGCTACATACCCGCTAAATTCTTGACCTAACGTGAGTGGAGTGGCATCCATAAAATGCGTTCTTCCTGTTTTTACAATGTCTTTAAATTGAATTACTTTTTGTTGCAGTGCCTCTCTCAATTTTTTTAATCCAGGTATCGTAACATCCACTGCCATTTTATATGCTGCAATATGCATTGCTGTTGGAAAAGTATCGTTTGATGATTGAGATTTATTTACGTCATCATTGGGATTCAGTGCTTTTTGTTCATCAATCAATAAACCGCCTTGAATTACATGACCACGATTGGCAATCACTTCATTACAGTTCATATTAGACTGCGTTCCAGATCCCGTTTGCCAAATCACTAAAGGGAATTCTGAATCGTGTTTTTTGTCAATTATTTCGTCACAAACTGCCGATATCAAGTCTCTTTTTTCAGCGGGCAAAACACCTAATTGACAATTGGCATGTGCAGCGGCTTTTTTTAAGTAAGCAAAGGCATAAATAATTTCAATAGGCATGGATCCTTCTGGGCCAATTTTAAAATTATTACGCGATCTTTCAGTTTGAGCACCCCAGTAACGATTTGCTGGAACTTTAACCTCACCCATTGTATCTTTTTCGATTCTGTAGTCCATATTGTTTGTTTATTCGTTTTATTTATTAATTTTACGGTGTTAAAGCAACAAAAGTAATACAAGATGAGCGTATTTGGAATAGTTTTATTCATATTAATATTCGGAATGGCATTCTGGATGTTGGTTTTTTTAATGGCATTCATACTTCCATATTGGATAACATTAGGTGTAATTGAGCAATTAAGACCTAAAAGAATTTTGGATGATCCTAAAATCAACGAGTAATCTATTGATTTTTAGATACTCACTTGCCTAATCAATTATTTTTTTAAAAAAATAGGCAAAGTATTTCTTCCTTTTAGAAAGAATTACTACTTTTGCCGTCCGTTCTTTGAACTTGGTGGGATGGGTGAGAGGCTGAAACCAACAGTTTGCTAAACTGTCGTACGGGTAACTGTACCGCGGGTTCGAATCCCGCTCCCACCGCAACGAAGTGGAGGTGAAGGGATGAGAACCAAAGGGTTCGACCTGAGCGAAGCGAAAGCACCGCCGGTAATCCCGCTCCCACCGCAACGAAGTGGAGGTGAAGGGATGAGAACCAAAGGGTTCGACCTGAGCGAAGCGAAAGCACCGCAGGTAATCCCGCTCCCACCGCAACGAAGTGGAGTTGAAGGGATGAGAATCGAAAGGTTCATGTGAAGTTGGTTTATTCTTCTAAATGGAGAAAAAAGTTTTAAAAACGATTAAAACAGTTGGATATTTTAAGATTTCTTCGGGGCGTAGCGTAGTCCGGTCATCGCGCCTGGTTTGGGACCAGGAGGTCGCAGGTTCGAATCCTGCCGCCCCGACTAGGGGGATGAGCAATCATCCCCCTTTTTTGATTTTACATATAGTTAATCATTTTGGTTCCGTAGCTCAGCTGGATAGAGCAACGCCCTTCTAAGGCGAAGGTCAAAGGTTCGAATCCTTTCGGGATCACGTTAAATCCTCAACGAAAGTTGGGGATTTTTTATTTGTAAAGATTTGGTTGAGAAGTTTCGGATCATGACATCTTTCTGTGGGGTAGAAAAAAAATCATGTTTTTTTTACGCATAGATTTGAGTTAAACCATTAAATTTATTGTATGAAGCAAATTTTCTTGTTGGTATTTCTTTCGTCGTTTATCTCATCGGCGCAGCCTTTGCAAAATTTCAATAAAGAGCGTGCTCAAATCGATAAGCGGTTGATGATTGGTCTGGGTTCATGGGCTACTTCCAATTTTATTGTTAGTGGCATTGGTTGGGCAACCGCTCCCAAAGGTGAAGCCTATTATTTTCATCAAATGAATGTTTTATGGAATACCGTTAATCTTGGACTGGCAATTCCGGGCTATTTTAAAGCTAAAAAGGAGGCTCGGACACTTACTTTGGAAGAAACGATTAAAGTACAACGTAGAACAGAGAATATTTTTTTAATAAATACAGCGCTCGACGTAGTATACATATCCAGTGGTTTTGCACTTCGAAATTTGGCCAAATCAGACCTATCCAAAAAGGATCGTTTCAATGGATTTGGAAATGGGCTCATTTTACAAGGTGGATTTTTATTCATCTTTGATTTAGCGGCCTATGCGATTCATAAGTGCCACGCTAATAAATTCTTGACTAACTTGGAAATAAGCCCCACAGGATTGGGTTTCAATTGGAATATTGGCCCAAAACCAACATATAAGAGTCACTATTTTTTATAAATTCTACGGCTTGATTTGTACATTCGTGTTGATGCATTGAATAAACTGCAAGAAGAGTGAGCTTGAACTAAAAGTAGGTTTACTCAGGAAAACCGGAAGACTTTTTGAAACAGATAATGTGGGTGTTTAGGTTACCAATGACTTATTCCTCAAATGAATTACCTTCACTAAAAAAACGGGATTCTTTCCAAAAGGTCAACCATTAGCATTGAAATCCGTTTGCGAACCCACAAATCAGGAAAAGTCAAAAATGAGTATCTATAATTTTATTTTTTGAATAACTTTATTTTTCCCTTAATTTCAATACCTGAAAAATCATAGTTTTCATATAAATGTCTAGGTCCAATAAAATTACCCCCAACGAATTTTAGATTTCCAAGGTCAGAAATCTCTGTTTCTCTAATACTAAGATTTCCTTTTACTTTCTCAAGTGTTTCTAGTGATTTAAAACTTACATTTCTAATTGATACATTTCCATCAACCTCAGAAAGAGGATAAAGCGATGTAAGTTGTAATGGATGTTCGTAGCTCTTTATCCAAAGGTCTTTGTAGATTTTTCTTAAGTTCCCAAGTGATTTTATTTGAGAATCAGAAACTCCAAAATCGCCACGAATAACTTCAATGTTACCTAAAGATTCAAATCCATAATTCCCATAATTGTATCTTAAAATAAGTGATCCTGGAATTACTTTCTTAGCCAATGATATTTTTTGGCGCTCACTGTGTTCATTGAGTAGAAGTAAAAATGGATTACCGTTATAACTAGGATTTGAAGAGAGTTGTCCAATGTCGTCAATCCTTACACCGGTCGTGTCTAAAATATAATCTTTAACCACCTTAATCATTTCGGTTTCCGTGATTTCAAAAGGCAGTTCAGGAACAAGGGAGAATTGGGGGCTGTTAAGGTTGTGTTGCAGAGTGCCAGTTAAATAATCTTCGTTGTAAACATTTGGTTTGAAGGACACGGAAATAGTTGCAATTCGTCTTATTGGTAAACCGTTTTTATCAAGGTATTTGTAGATGATATGTTTTGTATTTAAATTCAAAGAAATCAATTTGTTTCATCAACTAAAAAATCCTTCATACCAAGCCATCCATTATTTTTATAAATTCGATCCGGATTACCTGGTATATTGGAGGGTAATTTGTTTACCCGTTTCCATTGGCGCCATTCCTTTTCATTTTTCAATCCTAGGCTTCTTGCAAATGATCGAGCCTTATTAAAGCTAAGAAAAGATTTATCTTTAAGGTAAATATTTCCCGTTCCTAAAAAATCCCCCCAACTTTTCCAGCCTTTTTTTCTGTAAACTATATTTGGATTGGTCGGAATATTGTTAGGCTTTAAATCTGTACGACACAATTCCCTCCAATCTGCACCAGATTTAAGATTTAATTTTTTCACAACTAAACATGCTTTTTCGTATTCCAAAAAAGACTTCTCTTTACTCGAAATTGTCCCTGTCCCGAGCCAGTCCCCCCAATTTTTCCATCCTTTATCCTTGTATATTTTACTTGGGTCTTTTGGAACATTAACTGGCAGATTCCCTGATTTTGCAAAAATTCTCCAATCATTCCAATTACAAAGTTTTGAATTTTGTGCGTATTGCCTAGCTTCATTAAATGGCAATATTTCACGACCTTTGTATCTTCTTGTTTTTTCTTTTCTACCAATCCAATCATACATGCCATTCCAACCCTTTTCCTTGTATACGATGTGAGGAGATTTAGGAATATCATCTGGCAGATTTCCTGAATTGCAAAATTCTTTCCATTCGTCTGTATTTTGTATATTAAGGGTCTGAACGAAAGTTTTTGCGTCATCAAATGAAAGATATTCTTTCAAACGGTCAGCAATTCGGCCTGTACCCAAGAAGTCCCCCCAACCTAACCAACCTTTATTTTTGTAATAAACATCTGGCCATTTAGGAAGATTTATTTTTGAATAATTTTTAGAATAAAACTTTTTCCAATCAGAAACAGAGTTTAATCTTAAACTAATTGCCAATTTCTTCGCCTTATCAAATTCAGGGTATTCAATATATAATTTTGAACCTAGAAAATCTTCCCAACCTTTCCATCCCTTTAACTTATAATAACTATCAGGTCTTTTAGGAATGTTTTCGGGTATATTATCTTTAGTACATTCATCTCTCCATTGATTTGTGTTTTTCAATCCTAATTTATGAATTTCCTTTCTTGCTTGTTCAAAACTTAGTAATTCTCTGAATATTCCGGTATAATTCAAGAAATGCGGATACGTAGTAAATCCAGATAACTTATAATTTTGATGAGCATAATAAGGAATACTTTCCAGGATTAACCCTTTTTTGTGAGCATCCCAAAATTCATTCTGCGATTTAAACTGAAAATTCTTCAAATACTCTCTCGCTTCCTCAAACGGCATCCAGCTAAAACGAGATAATTTTTCCCACAAACGTATTTGGAGTTGATTGGATAAATCAGACTCATCCATAAATTCGGAGAATACTTCTAATTGGAACTGTCGTTCGGAGGTTTTTTTCGTGCTACCCGGATCTGCCTTGTCTTTGAAGTATTCAACAATTCGTTCGTCGTTTGAAGCCAAGCCTCTGACCACGGATAAAATCTCTTGGAAGTTCTCGTTATCAATGTCGTGGGTTTCTTCGTCGTAAATTACCGGAAGTATCACATACCCCCAATCTTTTCCTTCTTTTTTTCGCAACGCACGACCCAAAGCTTGTACAATATCAACCTTACTTTTTCGGGGGTCAGAAAACACAATACAATCAATGTTTGGAACATCAACACCCTCCGTTAAACATCTTGCATTGGTGATTAATGATTTTGGGGAACGAGCAAACTCCTGAACAATAACATTTCGCTTGCTTGTTGGTAGTTTCCCCGACACCGTAAAGGTATCAATGGGATCGTAGTGATAGGATTCCGTTATATGCTGTTGTAATTCTTTGTTTCTAACCGCTTTTTCAATGGATGAATGAAAAGAAACGGCATTCTTTATTGGAAATTGTTTCATCGCTTTTCGCAATGCCAACATGGAAGCCAATGATCTCGCTTCGGTTTCTTTTTTCCACTTATCATTCAATTGAATATCTTTGTTATTCTTTATGAATTCAGCTATTTCAGACTTTTTAACTTCAATGGTAATTACCTTATAATCTGTGAGTAAACCAAGTTCAATGGCTTCTTTGAAACTCATTTGCGTAAACGTATCTCCATAGATATCAAAGTCATCCATGGAGATTATGTCGTCTTTTGAACCACGATAAAATCGTTCAGTTGCAGTCATGAAAATCCGCTTCTGAATGGAAATGTTTTCTTCAAAAAGTAAGTGTGAAAAGAGTTTCTTATCTGAACCAACAGTTTTATGTGCTTCATCAAAAATGGCTAAGTCAAAAGAATAATTTAGTTTCTTGCTAATCTCCGCAATGATTCTTCCACTTTGATAGGTCGTGAAAACAATGATTTCCTCATCCTTGTTTTCTTTCAGCCATTGTTCAATGTATTCCGGATCAGTTTGACAAGGAACGCCCAGATTCTCGGTGTAAAAAACTACATCATCGTCTTGTCCAATTCCTTCATCCGAACAAATACACAACCATTTCACTTTCCGCTTGTGTGCCACGATTTCACGCAAGTAAACATCTAACGTTTGTTTCACCAAGGATAAACTCGGAACCGCAATCAACGTAGATTTGGATTTCAATGCTTGGAGCATCCAAAAACCGGTTAAACTCTTTCCTGCTCCACATGGAAATATTAGTTTTCCTCGCGCATTTCCTTCGTTAACAAAATACTCAACAGCCTCAGATAGCGCTTTCTTTTGGTGGTCTCTTGGTTGAAATGGTTGGAGTGAAACTTTCTTTTTTGCAAGATAACTTCGGACATTCTCAAAAAACTCTTGTTCCAACTCCTGCCAAGAATCTGACAGAACTAGGTTAATGGGTTTCGTTTTTAGTTTATTGTAATTCTTGGAAGTGAAATCGGCACTCGAACAAATGTATCCCTGCGTAAACTTGGTGGTACTTTCTAAAAGCGAAATAAAGGTTGAAACTTCCTTAAAAGTCACCGATTGTTTTTTGTCGGAGTGATATTTACACTGAATAGCGTGATATTCATGGCCACTTTTAGCAATCAAATCAATACCTAAATCGTGACTAGGAATTCCTAATTCTTCAATTACCTGCGTTGGCACGTCTGATAACATCCAAACCTCGTCGTAAAAACTATATTTAGGCGAAAGTTTGAAATACAATTTGGTTAGTAATTCAAATGCATCTCCTTTTTCTTTCTTGTTAAGTTGCTCCAAAGAAGATGTAAAATCATCCCAATGATTGATGTTTTCAAATAACGTTGTGTATTTCACTTTTACTATTAATTGTTTCTAAAATTAGGGAATTATGTGAAACTGTGTTTTTTTTGACACCTTATTTATAATTGTTTCATTTTTACCCTCCTCTTGTCTCTGATGCAACTTTTTCTAGTAAATTCGTGTCAATCAAGTTACTAAACTAATTTTATGAAAAAAATCCTTCTAATTTGTATGTTGTTAACTTCTTGGATAGGAGTTTATAGCCAGACTTCATCACTTTCAATAGCTACAACTTCTACAACTTCGGGTTGCAATGGAACAATCGATGGTACGGTTTCGATTGGGTCTGTTAATACTACTAATACATCCGAAATAGATATGTTGATTACTCCTAATCAATCCACAGGGACATTTAACTTAATACTTTCAGTGAGTTGGGGAGATGGAACGACTTCCACCCATCAAGGTTCCGGAAACTATGGAAGTATAGGTCAATTTATGTCTTTCAATCCTCCGATTCAACATACGTATTCGAGCTATGGGAATTATACTGTTACCATTAATTATACGAGTACCAACAACGGACCTGCTGGAACGGTTACTTACACATACTCATACAATTGCCCTATAACCAATGTTTACGCTTCATTAGCAGTAGATTGTAATCAAGATGGGCAAACGGATTACAGTGTAAATGACACTGTTCCAATAACAGTGGTTTCATCAACTGGTGCATCCTATAATGGTCAATTAATCTCTAATATGGCAACATTTTCACCAGCATTGCCTTCTGGTTTATACACTGTAGTAATCGATACGAATTGGTTAAATACCAATAATTATAGTGTTTCGACAAACTCGTTTACGACTTTTCAAACAAGTGGAAATGGTGGAGCATACACGGTCTCATTTGTTTTTAATTGTACAACACCACCTGGGTGCACAACATCCATAACTCAAGGATATAATACGGCCTCTGGGTCTTTGATGTATTCCTCATCAACTCCTTCTCAAATTTCATCATTTGTTTGGAATATCTATCGCTATGACAATTTAGGAAATCAAATTGGGACGTCTGCATTTTCAACGCAAGCGAACGCCTACATTTCCAATGATCCATCAATAAGTTATGTGGTGGCGTGTTTGGATGCGACATTTACAAATGGGTGTTCTTTTTCAACTTGTGATACGTTTAGTGTGGATAATTGTATTAGTGGAACAGTTTATTGCGATGCAAATAGTAATGGTATTTTTGATTCAAATGAAAACACAATTTCAAATGCAGCCATTCAGATCCAGACTGGAAATGGAATTCAGACCGTTTACTCTGACATCAATGGTTATTATTCTCTTGTATATAATTCTAATAATCCAATAGTGATTAATCTTAATCCAAATTGGTCTTCAATGACTGGTTATACAGGAGGGGTTTACACGTTGCTATCAGAAAATTGCGACTCAAATCAGGTTTATAATGTTGGGCTAAATTGCGGATCTAATTTACCTGCAAATTGCTACAGTGGCTATGTGTTTTGTGATGCCAATAACAATGGCGTAATGAATGCGGGAGAGCTACCAATTCCTTTTGCTCCCGTATATTTGGGAGTTTCTCCAACAAGTAACAGTAGCGTTACGGTTTATACAGATTCAACCGGATTTTTTAGTTATTGTGGCCAAATTGGTACATCAAATATAGCAGTGGCTTGGTTAAATTCACAATGGTTGGGTTATCAAGGGTATACTGCCAATTCTAGCCTAATTACACTTGTTGGTTCTGCGACCGGTAATAATCAACCAGGATTCTTACCAGTAATTTGCGGTGGAACGCCATGCACGGATTTATGGACAACGGTTACTCCTTGGATTGGATATTATCAAAATACAACAGCCCACATCAAATTAAATTGGGGGAATTATGGCCCAACTGCTGCAGGGAATTATCAACTTACATTGACCTTTCCAGCTGGAGTAACGGTAAATACATCGTCTATTCAAAATTCAGGTTACACGATTTCTGGTAATACGATTACGTGGAATTTATCAAACCTTAACACTACATTCTCAAACTTTGATTATATCACTTTTCAGGTGCCAGGAGGCTTGGTGAATGGTGCACAGCATTATTTTACTTCAACAATTTCGCCGGTCAATTCAACCGATTGTAATAGTCAAAACAATGCAGGTTCGTTGCTTCAAATTTTAGGTAATAGTTACGATCCAAACGATAAAACAGTTCAACGTCCTGATTTTTATTGGACAACTCCAATTTCGATTGGTACTGAAATAATTGATGCGGCACTGCAAGATGTGTTAACTTACACCATCCGTTTTCAAAATACAGGTACGGCACCCGCACAAAATGTTTATATTTTGGATACATTAAGCAGTAATTTAGACTGGTCAACATTTAGTTTGATTAATGCCTCACATCCCGTTCAAGTTTTTCATCAATCCAATGGGCTTGTTCGATTTGAATTTAATCAAATTTGGTTAGCTGATTCAACAACGAACGAACCAGGAAGTCATGGTAATCTTGTTTATCGTATCGCTGAAAAATCGACTTGTTTGGCAGGTTGTGAAATTGAAAATACTGCATATATTTATTTTGATTGGAATGACGCTATAGTTACCAATACAACTTATAATCTGAACGAAAACATAATGGGAATCTATGAAGATGGAATAAATGGATGGGGTATTTATCCAAATCCAGCGAATAATTACCTTCAAATACAAGGTTTGGAAACATTTAATTATGAAATCCATGATTTCGCCGGGATATCCATTTTGAAGGGGGAAGGTTCAGCAAATGAAATGCTTGATATTACAAAATTAATGTCAGGGGCATATGTTATTACGATTGAATCTGAAAACGCTGAACTTAAGGTTCTTCGATTTGTTAAAAATTAAACTAATTTGAGATTTTAAGGTTATTTTTACGTTTATCAAACTAATCTAATTATGAAAAAATTTATTTTTTGTGCTTCTTTGTTTTTTATTGGAGCAAATGCGCAGGCTCAATTATCTATTGATGGCGGAGTGAAGGGTTCTTATAACTCAACTTGGTTATTCAATAAAAATATTTCAGATCAAGGTACTTCTCAAGATTACGCTATGGGTTGGGGTTATAATGTTGGAGGCGGAGCAACTGTATATTACGGTCCAATTGGTTTTGGTGTGGAGTTCTTAACTGGAACGCATACAGGTGGATATGCTGGTGAAACATTATTAGGAAAATATACTTCAAACGTTAAATTGAATGTTACGCAAATTCCGCTTTTATTAAAGTTAAAAAGTAAAGTTACTGGACCGTATGTTGAAATAGGGGCTCAATTCAATACAATTAGTAAAGCTACTTACAATAGAACTTACGATAACTCCTCTCTTCTTAATGTTTCAGATGGGGAAGTGAGTGATGAGTATAGTAAGACTTTTACATCAGCAGTTTTAGGTTTTGGAATAAACATGCGCTGGTCAGAATCACTTCCTTTAAATATTCACGCTGGTTTACGTCTAAATTATGGTTTTTCTGACGCTAAAGGTGTTGATGCACAAGGAGTAAGTCTTTCAGAAAAATTAGTTTATCCCACCTACCAAAAAACAAACGCTGTTTCAGGAGGACTTGTATTTGGATTAACGTATACGTTTGAACCGAAATAGTAATATGAAATAAAATTCTTCAGCCCCTCAAAAAGGGGCTTTTTTATGCGATAATTTTTCCGTCTTCCATGTGAATGATGCGATCTGTTTTGTTAGCGAAATCAACATCATGCGTGACTATCAAAAGGGACATTTTCTCTTTCTCGGTTAGTTCCTTGAAAATATCAAAAACAATTTGAGCATTTTTACTGTCCAGATTACCGGTTGGTTCATCACCCATGATTATACTCGGATTATTAATGAGTGCGCGAGCGATAGCAACTCGTTGTTTTTGACCACCCGATAATCGAGAAGTTATTTTGTGTGCTTGGTCTTCAATATCCAGTAATTTCAACTTGCTGATAGCGTCAAACTTAATTTCTTCCATTGTTTTTACACCCAGTTTTTTTGCTGGAAGCATTACGTTTTCTAAAACCGTAAACTCAGCTAATAAATAATGAAATTGAAAAACGAATCCAATTTTTTCATTTCTTAGTCGGGCTAAATTATTGGAGCTTTGACCTGTGATTAATTCGTCAGAAAGGTAAAGTTCTCCCGAGTAATCAGTATCCATGGTAGATAATATGTAGAGTAGGGTGGACTTGCCGCAACCAGATTTCCCCATAATTGAAACAAACTCCCCCGACGCAATTTCCATAGAGATATTTTTTAGTATTTCTATTTCTTCCGGAAAATGAAAAGATTTATTGATTGATTTTGCGGTTAGAATTGCCGTCATTGTCCTCTTATTATATCAACGGGATCCATTTTTTCTGCTTTTCTGGATGGAAAGTACCCAGCAAAAAAGGTAGAAAGCAACGCGAATGTCATTCCGATTATGTAGTATTTTATTTCATAATCAATTGGATAGGTTTTTATGGTGGGCATTGCTTCCGTATTGAAAGGGGTTTGGTCAATGATTACAGAAACAATATAGCCTAATATTAGTCCCAAAATACCTCCAAAAAGCCCGATGATAATTGCTTGACTGATAAAAATCCAACGCACATCCTGCCCTGAAAACCCTGTTGCTTTTAAGATGGCAATATCATTCATTTTTTCATAAATCAACATATTCAAAATGTTGTAAATACCGAAGCCGGCAACTATCAACAAGGTAATAGATACGGCATAGGAAATCAAATTCCGAACAAAGGAGCCTGTTTCAAATTGGGCATTGGCTGATTGTATATCGATGGCCGTTACATTGAATTTGCTCTCCATTTTTTTCGCAAATTCTGGGGCATCCTCCATGTTTTTCAGTTTAATGTTTATATCGGTAATAAAATCATTTGATTCACCTAAAATACGTTGCGCCATTTGCACATTAACATAACTATGTATATTATCGATGTCAGACATTCCGCTCTGATACAATCCAATGATCTTAAGCGCATGAATATCTCCACCAAGAGAACCAATTTGTATGTAATCGCCTCGATTCAACGCTAGTTTTTTTGCGATGCCAGCACCCAAAAGAATGCCTTTTTCATTTTTTAATAGATCAATTGCCTCTCCTTCAATGATGTAGTCGCTTAAATGATATTGAGCCGTTTCTTTAGTGATATTTATTCCTGTGACCATTCCATTCAATTGAATTGATCCGCCGAGATAAAAGGTCTGCGCTTTCACTTGGGGAGTTACTCCCAGAACAGCTGGCTGATTTTCCAAATATTCAATCAACGGCTTGGCATCATGTATCTTGATTGGTTTTTTTTTAGGTTTTATGGATTGAACAATTTTCAATTGTTGTTGGTAATCGGTAATGAAATTAATGGGTTGTTTTTCAGTTGGTTTAACTTCGTTGTAGATATGCACATGAGGTGTTCTATTTAATATTAAGCCATCCAATAAACCATTCAATCCATTCATAAAACTCATCATTATAATATAAGTTCCAATTCCAAAAGTCACACCCAAAGACGCAATGATGGTTTGTTTTTTGCGCGCAAAAAGGTGAGTTTTTGCAATGGATAACACGATGCCAAGGTTCATTGTGGCTTATAAATAAGTGTGTTTTCAGTAATTCCTGAAAGTATTTCTATTACATCCCAATTGGCCAGGCCTATAGTCACCGATACCAAACCTTTTTCGGTTTCAACTTTATTGCCCGGAAGAAGATAATCTCTTGGAATAACTAAAGCCTTCTGTTTGGTGTGAAGTACGATGTTTCCTTCTCCCGTTAATCCCATATACAGTTTTTTTGGTGGCGATTTAAATTGAGCTTCTAGTTCAAAAGTTTGTGTTTTTTCATTCATTTTAGGCGCTATTTTCGTCACTTTTGCTTCATAGACCTTTCCTTTATACGCTTCTAATTCTACCCAAACTTGTTGCCCGATTTTTATTTTTGGAATATCCACTTCATCTATCAGCATTTTTAAAATGAATTGATTCTTATCTCCCAAAATAGCAATTGATTCTTGCAAAGAAACATATTCTCCTTTTTCCTTAAACAATTGAAATAATTTCCCATCAATGTTTGACGTTATGATGCCATCGGCAGACTTTAGTGCAGAAATTTGTAGGTTATTCCTGGATTGTCCTACCTGATTTTTTAATTCATTTTCTTTGCGAGAAATACTTTGTTTTATTGATTTTAGATGTGTTTGTGATAACTTATAGGTCAATACTGCTCGCTCTAGATCAATTTTTGAACAAGCATTTTGCGCGTATAAATTCTGGAAACGAACAGCATTTACAGAATCATTTTGAAATGCCATTTTAGCGGAAAGATGAGAAAGTTTTAATTCTTCCAGTAAATTATTTTTACCTACGTAAGAATCAACCATGAATTGATAATTCAACTGGGCATTTTGTTGGTTGATGCGATTGGAGTTATTGGATAACAGAAACAAAATATCTCCCTTTTTCACCAAGTCTCCTTCTTGGACTAAAATATCCTCAATATTACCAGATATTGTTGAATTAACTTTATAAACATTAACAGGCTCAATGATAACACTGGAATAAACCGTGTTTACGATAGTTTGTCTGCTGGGTTTAGTTGATTCACGATTGGAACTGCAGGAAAAAAGAATAGTAACACCAAGAAAAAACCAGCTAAATCGCATATTTTGAATTTCTCCAAAAGTACATGCCAATAGATTTCTTTTCGTTTTATAAAAATTGGAATTTATTGTATGTTTTTACGCTGTGTTATCTGGTATTAATGCAATTTAATAAACTGTACCTGATAAATTTACATTTTATGCAAAATAGTATGATGTGTCTAATAATTTTGCTAATTAAACATTTAGTGTCGGAGTTAAATCCCGACCCTAAATGAAAAAATCAGTTGCTCACATTCGATTCCTTGCCAAATTGGTAATTGGAAAGAAATACGGATGAACCAGCAAAAATGGCCATTACTAGAAAACTAACAGCAAGCATACCCATGTCTAATGTTCCAGCGATGAGGTCCTTGGAGGCCAACACCACATTGATAACGGGAATACAAGCCGTGGCATAATTGAGTTCAAATCCCGGTATAAAACTGGCCAACATAGCCGGTAAAATCATGACGAGGTTGAGTGGTGTAATGATGCTTTGTGCTTCCTTGAAAGATTTAGAATAAATAGCCAACGGGATTAATACTCCAGCAAAAAATACGGTTAGTGGAATAAGAAGCAAAAAGAGTATAAGGATAAATTTAACCGATAAAATGGATTGAATTACCTCTTTGATTTCTGGAACCTGTATTACATCCGAGTAATTTAGTGAAATATATAATCCGAGAAGGGAGAAACTGGAGGCAAGTAGCCCGGATAAAATAACAACACCCATTTTTCCAAATAGAATTTTCCACCGTGCTACGGGCACCACAAGCATTGTTTCGATAGTCCCTCGTTCCTTTTCTCCTGTGAATAAATCAATGGCTGGATACATGCAGCCCATAAATCCAAATGCAATAAAAATGTAAGGTAAAAATCCGCCTGCTAATTTCCCGATCATTTCTTTATCGGAAGCGATGTTTTTATATACCGGAATCAATGGTTTTAGTTGGGTTCCATCAATTTGCATTTCTCGATAACGTTGTTGCTGTGTTTTATTTTCCAAATACTGCATGTACCCTTTGGCGCGTTCCTCCATGCCCATTTCAGTTCCTTTGAAATACCACAAAATAGTTGCTGGCGTTTTTTTACTGAATTTATCCTTCAACAAAGCATCTTCCATCACACCCAGATCCAAACTGTCTTTTTGTAAATCTTTTTGCAAGGATGCCTCATCCGGATAATAACTTATTTTTTTCTTTCCAAAAGATGCTGGAATAGCCTCCAATTCCTTTCCGACAAAGCAATTTTTGTTTCCAATAATTCCAATTCTTAGTTCCTTGGCTGACGCCTCCTTTTCAACACTGGACATTATGCCAACGGATACATTTAATATCACGGGGATCAATAATACCGGAATTACAATCATCATTAGTATTGTTCGTCGATCGCGCAATGTTTCCTTGAGTTCTTTTTTGAAAATGGTAAAAATCATGTTTGGTATTTTTATGAATTTCTAATTATTCGAATAAATTCAGCTGTCAAATTTGTTTCTTGCATATTTGCCCTGAATGCGTCCATTGTTCCTTGATATAGCAATTTACCTTTATTGATGATCGCTAAATCGTCGCACAACAAATCAACTTCGCTCATGATATGACTCGAAAAAATCACTGTTTTACCTTGGATTTTGCATTCTCTGATGAGTTCGATGATGTTTTCGGCAGTGATTACATCCAATCCACTAGTAGGTTCGTCAAAAATCACTACTTCCGGATCATGAATCATCGTTCGACAAATAGAAACTTTCTGTTTCATGCCGGTACTTAATTTCGAAATCCGTTTGTTTTGAAAATCGTGCATGTCCAATAAATCATACAATTTTTCTTTTCGGATCGCTTGATCAGCTTTTGAAACCCCATACAAATCTCCAAAATAAGTAATCAGTTCGTTGGGGGTTAATCGACCATACAACCCTGTTGATCCCGTTAAGAACCCAATTTTTTTACGCACCAATTCTGATTCTTTTACCGAATCATGCCCGCAAATGGAAATCGTTCCCGAAGTTGGGTTGAAAATCGTTGCCAACATTCTGAGCGTGGTAGTTTTACCCGCACCATTTGGTCCAAGAAGTGAAAACACCTTTCCGGGTTGGCAGGTAAATGAAATAGAGTCAACAGCAACAGAAACGTTATCTGTTGTTTGAATTTCAGCTTTTTGCTGCTTACTTAAGGGAAACTCTTTACGAAGGTCTTTAACTTCTATCATATAAGTTCAAAATTGAATGGATGTTTAGTTTAATCGTACGATCAATTTTAGGTTAATTCGTCGTTGTGTCAAATAATTTGGAACGGAAAAATAAACGCCGTTCACATCTTGTATCCACTGTTTGGACATCACATTTTTTATACCCAACAGATTAAAGATTTCAAGACTAATTTTAGCATCCGAAAAATGTTTTTTTAACTTTTTAGTTTTGTTTCCCTCTCCATATAATAGGTCATACGACATTCCCAAATCTACTCTAAAATAGGATTTTAATCGAAGTGTGTCTTTGTATCGTTCATTGTCTGGTGGTCCATAAGGAAGTCCTGTTCCAAACTGTAATCCCATTTGTACACTAAAGCGCTCAAAACCCGGCATGCGATCTTGCACCATGGCTCCAATAGTCAATAATTGATCAGTCGGACGTGGAATGAACCCAGGATAAATGGTGGCAGAATCAACTACCACTTGATCTTCTGAATAGCCAAACAATATTTTTTCGCCTGCAGCATTATAAAATTCTTTGTAGGAATCACCCGCAATGTCTTCTTTTACAGACATTAACCCAATCTTAAAAAATGATTCAATTCCATTTACAAATTCGCCGTGTACATTCATGTCAATTCCATAAGCGATAGCTTTGGCGTCATTGGTTGCGTAATATCTGGTGCGCACGTTATCTATTTCGTATGGGTTAATGTCCCACATGTATTTATAATAGGCTTCTGCTGTAAATTTGAAGGGTGTGTTCCGTTGCCACATTTGGAAAAAATAATCAGTGCCCAAAACGGCGTGAAATGATTTCTGAGCTTTAACATTTAAATTTACAGTGCCATCAAATCGTCTGAACTCTCTATAAAATGGAGGCTGATAGTACAATCCGGTGGAGAACTTATAACTCATATTTCGGCGTACAACAGCATTTTTCAAGGCCATGTATGATCGCGGAAAATACTGAATGGATGCACGTGGAGTAATATAAAACTCATTATTTAGTGTGGTATATCCAGTTCTAGTTCCAATTGCAATGGCAAGTCTGGTGGCAGATTCAGCAATAGTATCTGTTAATGTGGTTTTTATCTCTTGGTTGTTAATCCGTACTTTTTTTGTCGCCGAAGCAATGTAATTTTTGATTCCTTTCGATTTCAGAAAGTTCCATTGTAAATAACCGGTATATCGCTGTCCCGTTAAATTATTAGCTCCTTTAATTGTTTCGAAAAGTTCCACTTGGTTGGGAGTTGCTTGGGGTAAACTATAACCGGCTGAATCAATCATCTTCCATTCACTCAACACATCATCGAATTGATCCAATTGAAAATTAATTCCCCATTTTAGCGTGTTTTCTAATTTCCTCAACCCCATTTTATACGGATTGAATCGATGTTCGCCGTCATGATAAAGATTTAATATTGTTGCATTAAGTCGGTTGCGAGCATGATTCAAGAATGTCCCAACGCCAAGAACAGCAATTGAATCTCCGTACTCTTCTTTGGATGGGTCATTTTCTAATTGGTTAATATAGTATTGACCTTGAATATCAAAATACTCGCGTTCATCCGTATTAAAAGCAGTAGCGTAAAAATCTAAATTGGTATTTTTTGTTGGTTGATATTTGAGTGATGTGCCTCCCATCATCGTTTGAAAACTAGTACGTTCTTGTCCATCAAAATAAATCATAAACGTATAGGCTTCATTGGCCACACCAAAATCGGTTTGCTGAGTCTGTGGGCTAAAGCGATACTGGTTAGTTGAAAAATGTCCTAAAACGGACCAGGTTAACTTTTTAGAAAGAGCGTAATTCACTAAAAATTGGCCATCTGCGAAAACGGGATTATAATCTCCTTGAGCAGGAAGAGTATTCAATAAATAGGCATTGGAACGATAGCGTGCGCCCACCAAATAATTAAATTTTTTCGAGATTTCTTGTTCAATGTGCGCTTCAGCACCGAGCAAGGAAGCCACTCCAGATGCTTTAAAGGTGGTTGGTTTTTTGTATTTGATATCAAGCACGGAACTCAATTTGTCCCCATATTGTGCTTCAAATCCGCCACCCGAAAATCGAACTTCATCCACTAATGCTGAATGTATAAAACTCATTCCCTCTTGCTGACCACTTCTCGTTAGAAACGGGCGATAAACGTTTATTCCATTTACATAAACTAGGTTTTCATCAAAATTTCCTCCCCGAACGTTGTAGTTACTGGTTAATTCATTATTGGATGAAGCCGATGTTACAAGCGTCAGAAAACGTTCCGTATTGAACATCAACTTTGCATCTTGCGCAGGAAGTCTTGCCAGTTCAAAAGGGTCGTCTTTTTCCTGGTTTAATAAAAACTCTTTTTGTTGAACGAAACTAAATTGTATCGGTTTAAGCTGAATGTTGTTTTGATCTTGCGTAATGACTTGCGAAGTAATGATTTCATCAATTTTAAAAATAAGTTTCAGTGTGTCATTTGAAAATGCAAAAAATTGAAAAGCACCCAAGGAATCTGAAATAGTAAACCCAGGTTTTTTACCGGAATATTGAATGTATACATCGGCAAGTGGCGAGCCTTTTTTATCTATACAACTTCCTGAAATAGTAACAGTTTGACTGAAACTATAATGTCCAAGAAGTAAAAACAAAACAAAAAAACGGTTCAGCATGTATTATTAAAAATTACTTAACGAAATTAAGCCTAAAAAATTGGATTGTGCAGCTATAATTTTATTCTTTTCCAAAATGATTCTTTTTCTCCCTTAGCTTTTGTGGGAAAACGATAACCACCAACTAATTTAACGCTGTAAAAATATTGTCGAACTATTAAATCAGAAAATCGAATCGATTTATTATCAAAATCTGTAACTAAAAAAATAAAATAAGTGGGTTTTGAATGTCCAAAAATCAATCGCACATCATACCGCGGTGCTAAGCCCAAAAATCCCCTTGAGTTGGTGGAATAGGTATAAAACTTTGATTGAATAACCGGACCAAATCCAAACCAACCGGCAAATTGCCAATTATTTATTCGATTGACATAGGCGTATCCGGGGATTAGACCAAAGTCGAATGATTTAACGGAACTTAATTGTGTTTTTGAATTATCAGCATCCTGAAGCTGAACTGGAATTAATGGATTGTTACCATTGTCAAGACCAAAAAAATTAATGGTGCTTTTTACATACCACGTATGCACTTCGCGGGTGTAATGAGCTCGCTTTCCGAGCAAAGCGTTCATCTTAAAATTTTTGTCATGAAAATACCATCCGTTTAAGGCTAAATTGTAAGAAACAAGATTGGATTGAATGTCATTTGGGTATTTCGTAGGATCCCAACGATTGGCTTTTTGAAGAGAATATCCTTCTAAGTATTTGAATTCGAGGTCGTAATAGGTTTTTAAAAAAGAAAAGTCAAATCCGAAATTGAACTGTTTGGTTGAACCATATTTTGCAGTAGGTCTATAGCTAGATAGTATGGGGAATCCCACACGCAATGAAAACCAACGATAGGCAATCCCAAGACCCAAAAAGGTTTTGAAATTGTTTTTATAATTCAATTGGTCAATGTCTGCAGAAAATGGATATCCAATGGTAAAAGGCGCCGAATTAAACCCTAAATCGGTATAAACGACCAAATTTTGCTTAAAATCTTCGATTTTAGAAGTGCTATCCAATAGCGTTTGACCGAACCCACCAACAGAAATAAGGAAACTACTTAGTAATACCTTCCAGTCCAAGGATAAACGCATATACTTTTGCAACTTCTAATCGTTCGTTTGTTCTTCCAGATCCTCCACCATGTCCTGCATCCATGTTACAATCAAAGATCAATGGAGCATTATTCGTACGCATTTCTCTTAGTTTCGCTACATATTTCATTGGTTCCCAATACTGAACTTGTGAGTCATGATAACCAGTGGTAATATACATGGCAGGATAATCCATACGGTGAATGTTGTCATACGGTGAGTATTTCAGCATATATTGGTAATATTCCAAATTAGCTGGATTTCCCCATTCCTCGTATTCTCCCGTGGTTAATGGTATGGACTCATCTGACATGGTCGTTACAACATCCACAAAAGGAACTTGAGAAACAATCCCCTTCCATAAATAAGGTGCCATATTGGTTATTGCTCCCATCAAAAGACCGCCTGCGCTACCACCTTGAGCATAAATTTTATTTTTATCGCAGTAGTTCATATTACCCAAAAATTCAGCAGCATTAATGAAATCAGTAAATGTATTTGTCTTCTTTAAAAACTTACCGTTTTCGTACCATTCTTCACCCATATATTTACTTCCTCTAATATGGGCAGAGGCAAACACAAAACCACGATTTAATAAACTCAATCTTGTTGCACTGAAAACATCTGGAATAGTATAACCATAAGATCCATATCCATATAATAAGCAAGGTGCAGAAGCTAAATCTATCCCTTTTTTATATACAATACTTACCGGTATTTTACTGCCATCATTCGCAATTGCCCATACTCGTTGTGATTCATAATCTTCTGATTTAAACGTTTTATCCAATAATTCTTTTTGGTGCCATACCGTTTTATTTCCCGTGTTCATGTTGTATTTGAACACGGTTGATGGAGTTGTCATGGAATTATACGAATAGAAAATCTCATCGGAGTTATAATCATCGTTCAAACCTAAGCCCAAATAATAGGTTTCTTCATTGATGGAGATGTAATTTTCTTTATTTGTATTGAGGTTTTTTAGTTTTATTCGTAATAACCCATTCGTTCGTTCCTCAATTAATAAGAAATTTTTAAAAATGGCCATTCCCTCTAGTAGAGCGCCTTCATTGTGTTTCTGAACTTCTACGCAACTTTCTAAATTCAAGGGAATTGAATTAGTGAAAAGTAATTTTTTGTTCGTTGCATTTTTATTGGAAAGAATATAAAATCCTTTTTCGTGATGAGCAATTTCGTATAAATGACCAGGATCTCTTTTCAGGAAAACAACTGGTTTTTCAGTAGGATTATTTGCATCAATCAATTGCATTTCAGAAGTAGTTGAGCTATACGCATAAATCACTAAATACTTATCTGTTATCGTCTTGCCTATTCCGATACTAAATTTCTCATCTTTTTCTTCATAGATAAGAATGTCGTTTTTGGAATCACTTCCTAATACATGGCTATAAATTTGAAACTCTCGCAATGTTTGGGGATCTTTTCGAACATAGAAAACTGTTTTGTTATCGTTTGCCCAAACCACTCCACCACTGGCGTCTATAATTTGATCCTTTAAAAATTTTCCAGTTTTATTGGTGCGAAAGGAAACAGTATACTTTCTGCGACCTATGAAATCCTCGCTCAATGCAACAATTTCGTTGTTAGGCGAAAGTGACCAATCGCTTAATTCATAA
Organism: Crocinitomicaceae bacterium; assembly: GCA_044377675.1. Taxonomy (GTDB): domain Bacteria; phylum Bacteroidota; class Bacteroidia; order Flavobacteriales_D; family Crocinitomicaceae; genus UBA952. The sequence continues at coordinate 11,858 of JBILYP010000004.1, read as the reverse complement.
AACGATTTCCCTTTAGCTCGCTCGTTTTCATCAAAAAATAAAGTTGATTTTCCATTTTCGATTTGTAAAATTTGCTGATAATCTTTTCCTTCGAGGTTTTTAACTTGATATGTTTTTCCATTCAAAATAAACGGGGCCGAAATTTCATTGGGATTGATTCGTTGATCAAACTCTTTCATTAAGCCATCCACCATTCCATTTAACGGAGCAAAATATTCTTCTGCATATTTATTTTCAAGAGAAATGTAATCCAGCACTGGTTTGGAGTCTCTTTCATTCATCCAATAATAATCATCAATGCGCGTATGATTGTGTGCGATTAACTTTTTAGCTTGCTTTGAAGCAATCGGCTGATTGTTTTGTGCCATAATGAATGTAGGTATGAAAATCAGAAATAATAGCTTATTCATAGATAGAAATTTTTCATCAAAAGTACGACTTTATTAGATCATAGAAAATTCAAAATAAAATCCTGTGATCCTATAATTACTTCATTTTGGTGAGTTCAGCTTTTAATTTTGCCGCATCGTATTGATTTGCATTTGTGCCGTCAAAGAATTTTATAATATTTCCATTCCACAATAACGCAACTCCAGGAGTGTCTTTGGAAGAACCAAGTGTATTGTAGAATTTGGCAATTCCTAAAATTTGATGATTAAATGATTTACCTGCAATTTTAAAGAATTCTGGTATCTTCTCGGTTTCTTCATCCATAAAGATAATATGTACTTTAGGAAAATCAGGATTGTTTTTACTTAATTGAGCAAGTGATTTAGCTGCCGCTTGACAATGATCGCATCCAGGTGCAAAAAAGCAGAGTAATTTCTTTCCTTCATCAATTCCAGGTACCAATTGACTAAAGGCAGAAGTAACTTTTTTGGGTCCCAAATTTATTTTAACCAATTTAGAAGTATCGGTAGGGTTTGTTTTTCCAGAATTGGGAATATTAGTAACATTTGTTGTAGATTCTTCTGCCGTATCAACTTCAATAATATTGGGTTGAGAAGCTACTGTTTTTTGAGTCTCACATTTTTCAATGGGTGTTAAACCAAACATGAACAAAGCAGATCCAAGAAACAATGATGTTAAAATGTAAAAGTTGTTTTTTCCTTTTTCCTTATCAGAAGTATTAAAAAAGAGGTATCCTAGCATTCCGATAGCTAATAGGTTTTTAATGATAGCCTCAAGAGGAGTCATTGGTAATAAAGCTCCAAAACAACCACAATTACCTTCATTTCCCGTTACTATTATTTCATAGGTAAGATGTCCCACGAAAACAGCAAGCAACAACGTGCTAATCGGAACCACAATTGATTTCAAGAAGTGCGGTTGCAGAAGCGCTAATCCCAAAGATATTTCTGCACCGATAATAAATCGCGAAAAATAGGGAGCAAAACAAGCATTAAAGCCCAAAGGAACCAACTGTTTAATTTCAAATAGGGTGATGCCAAAAGTGGGAGAGGGGTAAAGTTTTGCTGCCGCAGATAAAAGAAATAAAACAGATAGAATAATTCTAAAAGTCCAAGGTAAAAAACGTTTTGCAGTTGCCATAATTCAGGATTTGATTTTTACGAAAATACGAGCAAATATTTATTGATGTAATTGCTTAACAGTTCATTAACAATTTAAGCCAGATGGATTAAGGCAAAAACAGAGTAATTCAACATATCAAAGTAATTACCTTCTATTCCTTCACTAATGATTGTTTTACCTTTATTGTCCTCAATTTGCTTAATACGCAATACTTTAGTTAAAATTAAATCAGTAAGTGAGCTTACGCGCATATCTCTCCAAGCTTCGCCATAATCGTGGTTTTTATTTTCCATGAGTTCAAATGCTTCATGTGCAATTTTATCATACCACTCAATGGCTTCTTCGGCTGATAAGTCTTCTTTAACTTCAGCACCCATGCGTACTTGAATAACCGCCATTATGCAATAATTTACAATAGCCATAAAAGCATCTTCAAAACTTTCACCGACTTTGTTTTCTCCCGTTTCTTGAAGTGTTCGTATTCGTTGCGCCTTAATGAAAATTTGATCCGTCAATGAGCTTGGTCTTAATATTCTCCATGAAGTTCCGTAATCAATTGATTTTTTCGCGAAGATATCTCTACAAACATTCATTACATTTGTATATTCAATATTAGTTTTATTCATTTTACTTTCCATGTATACAGAATCTCAATCAACTTCCTTTTCGATAAACATTAAAGGGGAGCTTTATAATTTATCTCGCCCAAAGATAATGGGAATTATTAATTGTACACCCGATTCTTTTTATGAAAATAGTCGAATCAATGATGAACAGTCCATTCTTTTGAAAGTAGAGGAAATGATTCAAGGTGGAGTGGATATTTTGGATGTGGGTGGAGCATCGACCAGACCCGGCTCAGTTTTACCTACAATAAAAGAAGAAAAAGAACGGGTAATTCCTGCGATTCAGTTAATTAAAAAGAACTTTCCAAATCTTATTATTTCGCTAGATACAGTGCATGGAGAAGTTGCTCAAGCTGGAGTCGATGTGGGGATTGATATTATTAATGATGTCACTTCAGGCGAATTAGACGAATCAATTTTACAAGTGGCTGCCAAAAATAAAATGCCCTATGTATTAACGCATTCTCCTGGGTTTGTTCGTTCTGTGCTTCCATTTGAAACAGAGAGTTTTATGTTGGATTTGACAAATTTTTTATCTCAAAAAATTGCTCATTGTAAGTCGATCGGTATCAACGACCTTATAATTGATCCTGGATTTGGTTTTGCAAAGACTTTAGAACAAAATTTTGAGATAATTAGTAAGTTTGAGATGTTGAAAATATTTCGTTTACCTATACTGGTAGGTGTTTCCAGAAAGTCCATGATTTATAAAACATTGGGAGTTACTGCCGATGAATCTCTCCATGGAACAATTGCTTTGCAAACCATTCTTGCATCCAAAGGAGCAAATATTATTCGAGTTCATGACGTGTCGCAGATGAACGATGTCCGCATCTTGCTCTCAAGTTGTTAAGATTTTTTGTGAAGTTGAAACTTTTTTCATTACTTTCGTAAAACTAAAACCGAAAAATCGTTTGAAATGAAATACTTTTTAGGATTATCTATATTATTTGTTACTCAAATTCTATTTGCTCAGCAATTACCAACGGCTGGTTTTGTCGTTTCTGATAATGCGGTTTGCATCGGAGAATGTATCGATATAACAAATACTTCTTCTAATAATGCGCTAAGCTGGTCTTGGACATTTACTGGGGCAACACCAAGCTCTTATTCAGGACAAAATCCTGGCCCAGTGTGTTTTACTTCAGCTGGAACCATAACAATATCCTTAACTGTTAGCAATACTTTTGGTTCAAATTCAACGAGTCAAACAATTACGGTTTCTGACTTACCAGTTATTACAGCTACTATTTCTGATACACTCAACGGAAATTATTTAGTTATTGGAGATACTACGATCAACATGTTTCAAGAAGCTTATTTGTGGGCAGAAGGAACCCCTGCAGGTGGTGTAATGACTTGGTATCCAAGTGGTGTTGAAGATGATGCTATTGAAGTATCCAATGGCGATTCCTTGACGGTAACTCCTTTTTACGACACCTATTATGTGGTGAGTTATACCAACGCCGGTGGTTGTACTGCAACAGATACAATTTTAGTTCAAGTTAATTTTAATGAGGTAGTAAGTGTACCAAATTCTTTTTCACCCAATGGTGACGGGTCAAATGACCTTTTGCGGGTATTAACCAATGTAGATGCTGACAACAATTTTACCAATGGGTTTCTAGAAGGAGGAGCCATCGCAGAGCTTGATTTTAGAATCTATAACCACTATGGACAACTGGTATTTAGAACATCTGATCCTTTTGAAGGATGGGATGGGTTATTTAACGGAAAACCTGAGAATCCTGCGACTTTTGTTTATACATGTGACTATCGCTTGATTAATGGAAGATCTAGTTCTATTAATGGTAATGTAACTTTATTTAGATAAGGAATGAAAAATAATATCATACTACAGTTTTTTCTGCTTTGTACAACATCTTTTTGGGCACAACAAGATATACATTCAAGTAATTGGTACCTGTCAAATGCATTAGTTAATCCTGCTGCTGTTGCAACAGATGGTTCTAATTATTCCGTTTACACGAATTTTCGTTTACAATATTTCACCGTGAACGGAAGTCCAATGCGCACCAATTCATTAGCAGCTGAAATGAAAATTCCAGATCAAACAGGGAGGGACAATAATTTTGGTGTAGGATTAAATTTTTATAACGACCAAACAGGAGATGCTCGTTTTATGACCAATTCATTTTCTGTGCCAGTAAATTATACGATGCAATTAGATTACCAAAATAAACTTTCAATCGGTATTTCACCAGGATTCTTCACACAAGGTTTTAATCCATCTTCTCAAACTTGGGAGTCTCAATGGAATGGAACTACGTATAATTCAACAACTGTATCAGGAGAGAATTTAAATAAATCATACGCAGCATTGGATATTGGAACTGGAGTTTTTTATCAATTGGAGCGTAATGATAAGTCAAAGTATTTTGCCGGTTTTTCTGCGAAGCACTTAACTCGTCCGAAAGTTGATTTTTCTTTTGGTGGGGATAAATTATATCAGCTAATGACAATTCATGCAGGTGCAGAGTTTACGACTCGTCGAAATCAGTATAAAATTCGTCCGCAGATTATCTACTATTCGAACGGTCCAAACAAATCATTGGTTTTAGGAACGTCTGCAGAAACTTTATTGGATGAAGGCGCCCGGGTAACTACTCTAAGAAAAACAAAGAGTATTCAATACGGCTTCTACTACCGTTGGAATGATGCTATTATTGCTTCTTTCGGAGTAAATATAGATGGTTTTATGGCTGGTTTATCTTTTGATGCAAACGTTTCCAAGTTAAATACAGCTACAAATAGTATCGGTGCTATAGAGTTATATTTAAAGTATAGCATCGTTAGTAAATCAACAGATACTAAAAAGAAGAAAAAGAAGAAATAGTTTTCTGTGTTTCTTTATTTCTAAAGGGTAAATTACTATTTTAGGGGTTTAATTTAAATCCATGAAAAAACTTTTTTTATTCGTTTCTACTATTCTTCTAGTTAGTACTTCATTTTCCCAAAAAGCTCCGTTAAATTGGTACCTTAAGCATCCTGATAAGGATAAAGTATTTGGTGTTGGGGCCACCGAAGCATACAAATTACTACTTAACAAGAAACCTAAAGAGGTTATAGTAGCCGTAATAGATAGCGGAGTGGAGGTCGATCACCCGGATTTAAAAGATGCGATTTGGATTAACCCCAACGAGATTCCTGCTAATGGAATTGACGATGATAAAAATGGATATATCGATGATATTCATGGATGGTCATTTTTAGGAGGAATACAGGACGATATCAATAATGAGGCAATGGAAATTGCTCGAATGTATCAGAAAGAAAATAAGTATTTCCTGGGAAAAGACGCTACTTCCATTGAAGAAGGTGACAAGGCGCGTTATGAAAAATTCTTGCAAATTAAGAAAGATTACAACAAAGAACAAGGTCAATTATTGGCTCAATATAAAGGGATTGAATATGCCTCTAAATACATCACAAATGTTAAAAAACAGCAGGGTGAATTTTCTAAAAAAGCCAATAAAAAATATAGTACAACTGATGAAATTGAATTGAAATTACAAAAGAATTTGAAGCGAGCATTCATATTTATTGCTCCGAGTGTAATTGAAAATCAAGTAGTTGAAGGAGAGGCTCAAATTGGTGGAATGGTTCGAAGTAATACGATGAATGCGGACAGTTTGAGACAAGTTATAGTTGGTGATGATGTAAATTCCCTTACAGAAAGATATTATGGTTGTAACCGATATGAAGGACCAGATGCCATGCATGGTACGCATGTTTCAGGAATTATTGCAGCAACTAACGGAAACAACTTAGGGATTGAAGGTATTGCAAAACACGCCAAAATAATGGTGCTTCGAGCAGTTCCAAATGGAGACGAACGTGATAAAGATATTGCTAATTCGATTTACTATGCCGTTGATAATGGTGCGAAAATCATTAATATGTCTTTTGGTAAATATTACACCCCGTCGAAAGGAATTTTAGATGAAGCTATTCTTTATGCCAAAAGTAAAGATGTACTATTTGTTCATGCAGCTGGAAATGATGCAAAAGACAAGAATAAAGAAGATTCATACCCAACTCGCATTATGAGTGATGGAACAACAGCTTCCAATTGGTTAGAGGTTGGTGCAAGTAGTGTTTCAAAAAAGGGAAGTAAATTGATTGCTGATTTTTCAAACTATGGATCAAAAACAGTTGATTTATTTGCTCCAGGAGTAGATATTTATTCCACAGTTCCGGACAGTAAATACGAAGATGCTTCTGGAACGAGCATGGCTTCTCCAGTGGCAGCAGGTGTCGCAGCGATTATACGTGGTTATTTTCCAGAATTAACGGCGGAACAAGTGAGAGATGTATTGATGAAAACGGTTAGTACCACTTCTAAAAAAATTACTGTACCTGGGCGTAAAAAAGGCGATTCAGTAGGTGCAATGAATGATGTTTCGATATCTGCGGGTTTCCTTAACGCGGAAAAAGCAGTAAGCTATTTGCTTTCAAAAGAAATCAAATAAAATGTTGAAAAATAAATTGAATGAATTTCAACCGATAATTTCATTCGTCATTCATTATTTTTAATTTTAAGGGAATAACTTATGAAAAAAATTAAATTAGTTGACGGTACAACTGTATTTGCTTTGCGCGCAGCAGAGGCCAAAATGCTGGATCATCATGTTGAAGGGTATTTAACCAATGGTATAAACATTAAAGACGGCGATGTAGTATTGGATGTAGGAGCTAATATTGGTGTTTTTGGCGTACGGGCAGCTCAAAAAGGTGAAAATGTGCGTGTATATTGTTTTGAGCCAATTCCGGATATTGCTGACGCATTGGAAAAAAATGCTCAATTGATCGGAGGTAATCAAATAACCGTTTGTAGGTATGGAATTTCAAATGAAAATTCCCAAGCAGAATTTACGTATTTCCCAAATACTCCGGCTTTATCAACGCTACATCCTGAACAATGGGATGTGGACCCAACTGCTTTTCAACGAGCAGTAAAAGGAACTATGAAGAATCCACCGGAAAACATGAAATGGATGAAATGGATTCCTACTATTTTTTCGGGTTTGATTGCAAAGCAGTTGGTTAAAGGGAGAAAAAAGGTGAGTTGTTCACTTCGAACACTTTCGAGTTTTATAGCTGATCAAAAATTAGATAGAATAGATTTACTAAAAATAGATTGTGAAGGAGCTGAATGGAGCGCCATTCAAGGAATTGAAGATACTGATTGGCCAAAAATTCAATCGTTAGTAATCGAGGTTCATGATACGAATGGTAGACTAGATAAAGTAAAGGATTTACTAACTCAAAAGGGATTTAATCGATTACACGCAGAAAGTGAATCAGGTTTAGAAGGAACTGCTATGTTTAATTTATTTGCATTAAGATCATGACGGCGGAAAAAGTAGCAATTGGAACTGTTTTAATTTTGGTTTTGTCAAATTTATTTGGCTTTATTTATAGTTATATTGTGCTGAAAACATCCGTGTTAAAATCATACCGGATTCAAGAGCAAGAATACAAACCAGGATTGTTCAAGAGCCGAATGCCCCTTTTTTTGTTTAATTTCATAACACTTTTGACTTTTTCAGGTTTTGGAGCTTATTTTCTTTTTGATTTTCTTGACACTTCAAGTTTTGTTTGGTACGTCGTGGCGGGTCAGGTGCTGATTGCATTTTTAGTGGATGATTTATTTTTTTACTTCTACCACAGATACCTGCATCAAAATAAGTTTTTATTAAAGCATATTCATTCCATTCATCATCGGGCAACTAAGCCTTTTCCGCTGGAATATCTTTATGCTCATCCCCTAGAATGGATGATGGGAACAATAGGCGTGGTTTTAGGTTTTGCCTTAATCTTAGTTTTCATGAAGATAAACCTCTACGCTTTCTGGATTTTTGGACTATTGCGTAACCTTCATGAAATACACATTCATTCAGATTTAAAACTTCCTGGACTTAGTAATTTTCCTTGGTTGAGTAAAACTGAACATCACGATATTCATCATTCTAAGTTGAACGGAAATTATGCTTCGACATTTTTAATTTGGGATACACTTTTAAAAACAGGTTTTAAAAAAAATAGCCATGAAAAATAAATCACTTTGCTTTCTTTTTGGATTTTTTCTATTTACATTTTCAATAAAAGCCCAATATACGTTAACTGTTAAAGTATATGGCATCGACAATACGAATGGACAGGTGGAGGTAGCTTTGTATAACGATGCAGAACTTTTCCCTGAAGTAGGTAAAACGCTTCAAATGATTAGAATCAAACCTGAAGGAAAAGAAGTTGTATGTGAGTTTAAAAATTTGAAAGCTGGCGAGTATGCCATTGCTACTTTTCACGATGATAATGATGATAAGGTTTGTAACACCAATTTAATTGGGATACCTACAGAGGCCTTTGCATTTTCAAATGATTTTCGTCCCTTTTTGTCAGCTCCGAGTTTTGAGGATTGCTCTTTCAAACTTTCTCAAAATATGGAAGTCACAATTGAAATGGTCTATTGATTTTTTTCTACCTTCTGCTAAGTTACTATCTTAGCGCACCAAAATTAAAATAATGGCAAATGTAATTGCACAGAATGTAAGCGAAGCGCTAACTAAAGACTTATTAATTCAGGCTTTTAAAACAATGTGTACGGCTAAAACAATGGCCGAAAAGTTTGAAGCTAATAAGGAAGTGACAGCAAAATATGTGCATGCTACATCCAGGGGCCATGAGGCTATTCAAATAGCCCTAGCATTGCAGTTAAAGCCCCAAGATTGGGTTTCACCCTATTACCGAGATGATAGTATTTTATTGGGCATTGGGTTAACGCCTTATGAATTAATGCTTCAGGTTTTCGCAAAGAAAAACGATCCATTTTCAGGTGGTAGGACTTATTATTCACATCCCTCCTTAAAACGTGATGATTTACCTAAAATCATTCACCAGTCTTCAGCAACCGGTATGCAAGCTATTCCAACAACAGGAGTCGCCATGGGGGTTCAGTTTAAGGAAAAACAAGGGCTTTCACCTGATTACAAAGGCGAAAACCCGGTGGTTGTATGTTCATTAGGTGATGCCTCTTGTACGGAGGGTGAAGTATCTGAAGCGCTACAAATGGCTTCATTAAAACAGTTTCCAATTTTATTTTTGGTACAGGATAATGATTGGGATATTTCGGCAAATTCAAAGGAGATACGGTCTCAAAATATGGCTGAATATGCTTCAGCGTTTAAAGGTCTTGAGGTTCGCTCCATTGATGGTAGTGATTTTGAGGAATCATTTCGAACATTAAATGAAATAATTCATTTGATTCGAACCGAAAGACGGCCATTTGTCTTACATGCTAAAGTTCCGCTTCTTGGCCACCATACTTCCGGTGTTCGCAAAGAATGGTACAGAGACGATTTAGATGAAGCAGCTACAAGAGATCCATACCCCAAAATGAAGGAATTATTGCGCAGTAAAGGAATAGGGGAGGCTGATTTAATTCTTATGGAAGCAGAGGTGAGAGCATTGGTTGATACAGAATATGAACAAGCTCTAAATGCTGAGGATCCTGACCCATCAAGTATTACTGATTTTATTTTTGCACCAACTGAAATCACAGAGGAAAAAGGGGAAAGAGAACCAGCTGGTAAGAAAAAAACAGTGATGGTTGATTCTGCCTTGTTTGCAGTGAGAGAGTTAATGCAAAAACATCCTGAATCATTACTCTATGGTCAAGATGTTGGTGGTAGATTAGGAGGCGTTTTCAGAGAAGCAGCAACGTTAGCTCAAACATTTGGTGAAAATCGAGTGTTTAATACACCTATTCAGGAAGCATTCATAATTGGATCAACGGTTGGAATGTCTGCTGTTGGTTTAAAACCAATCGTTGAGGTTCAGTTTGCCGATTACATTTGGCCTGGATTGAATCAGTTATTTACTGAAGTTTCTAGGTCTTATTATTTATCAAATGGTAAATGGCCTGTAAGTTGCCTTATTCGCGTTCCAATCGGAGCATATGGTTCAGGTGGGCCATATCATTCCTCTAGCGTGGAGTCGGTTTTAACCAATATTCGAGGTATAAAAGTGGTTTATCCTTCAACCGGAGCTGATTTGAAAGGGCTTATTAAAGCCGCTTTTTATGATCCTAATCCTGTAGTAATGTTGGAGCATAAAGGATTGTATTGGTCTAAAGTACCTGGTACCGAAGGTGCAATGTCTGTGGAACCAGACGAGGATTATATCATTCCAATAGGTAAGGGAAGAGTGGTGCAATCGGCAAGTGAAGAGAATATTTCTCAAGGAAGAAGCTGTTGTATCATTACTTATGGTAGAGGTGTTTATTGGTCAATTTCAGCTTCGGAAAAATACCAAAATCAAGTAGAAATTATTGATTTACGTACATTGAATCCACTAGATATGGAGTTAATCAATTCCACCGTGCGAAAACACAATAAAGTTCTTCTCGTTACCGAAGAATCAATAGAAGCGTCATTTACCTTAGGTTTAGCAGGAAGAATTCAACGGGATAATTTTCAGTTTTTAGATGCTCCCATTTTAATCGTGGGTTCCATTGATACTCCGGCGATACCCTTAAATTCTATATTGGAAACTGCATTGTTAACGAATGCAAATAAGGTGGAGGAGAAATTGCAGGAACTGCTAGATTATTAAATTCAATTTTATTTCAATCATTTCTTTACATTTTTATTCGTTCGACATAAGAATGATTAAATTTGTGAACGAAATAAATGGAAGAATCTAAAGTAATACAACCGGGCAAATTTAAAACTTATCTGATTTTCACGAAATTCAGATTATCATCATTGGTAATTCTATCGGCGATTGCTGGATATTTATTTGCCGGTGGATCGGATATAACAGAATTAATTTTGTTGACATTCGGTGGGATATTTGTCACAGGAGCATCCAATGGCGCTAATCAAATCTGGGAACAACACTTGGATAAATTGATGAATCGAACAAATCGGAGGCCTCTTCCACAAGGGTGGATGACAAACACAGAAGCATATTCAGTTGTTATAATCAGTCTAATTATTGGTACAGCAATGTTGTTTGCTATTAATTTATTTTCTGCTTTATTGGGCTTATTTGCCTTTGTTTCCTATGTTTTCATTTACACTCCAATGAAACAAGTAACTCCTTGGGCCGTGTTAATCGGTGCGTTTCCCGGAGCTATACCTCCATTTTTAGGAGCTATTGCAGCGACAAATGATTTTGGACTTTTACCTGGAGTATTATTTTTCGTTCAATTTACGTGGCAATTTCCTCATTTTTGGGCTATTGCTTGGATTTTACACGAGGATTACCAGCGCGCTGGATTCCATCTTCTTCCGTCAAAAACGGGCAAAACAAAAAATTCAGCCTTTCAAATTATGATTTATTCATTGGCCTTAATTCCTTTTAGTTTGATTCCATGGTTAATGGGCTGGTGTGGTACAGTGACACTTGTTATAGCCTCATTTATTGGAATCTTGTTTTTCCTTTATTCGTATAAATTATTTATTTCTTGTGAAGATAAGGATGCGCGTAAACTTATGTTCGCCTCATTTGTTTATTTACCAATTATTCAGTTCGTTTATGTTTTTGATAAAATTTAAATTATGAAAGACTTTTTTTCTTTGAGGGCCAAAATATCAAGAGCTGATTATATAGCTTCTTTTCTAATTGGTTATGCAGTTTATTTAGCAACATTTATTTTAAATGCGGATTTCA
>JBILYP010000032.1:0-31988 GCA_044377675.1 Crocinitomicaceae bacterium | reverse complement strand
ATTGTTATTACCTATTTATTTGCCAATTCAATCATTTGTTAGCTATTTTTTCTTTGATAAAAACATTTTGTTTTTGGCATTAAGATTAATTGCTTCATTATTCCTTATACTTCAGTTCATTAAAAGATGCAATGATGCAGGGATTAAACCATTTAAAAGTACAATTCCTTTTTATATGCTCTTTCTCGTTTTTTATAAAGGAGAAACAGAAATTAGACAAGAATCTTTATCGGAAAATGAAGCAGATGAAAAGATTCGAGAAAGTAGAAAGAAAATTGAATCTATAGAAGAGAAAGTTAAAAAAAATCTTGTTTATGTAGGGATTTTTAGTGTGATTATGCTTTTTGCAGGATTTACATCCGCATACATTGTTTCAATGGGCGATTCATTTTGGTTGAAATATCCATTACCAACATATTTTTGGATTAGCACCTTGCTAATTATTTTGAGTAGTCTCTTTTTAGAAATTGCTATCCGAAAAGGAAAAAGTAAAAATAAATCAGCATTACGCATTTTTATTTCAGCCACTTTAATAGCGGGTTTAGCATTTGTTTATTTTCAATTTAAAGGATATGGTGCTTTAACCGATAATGGAATTCATGCGGCGAATAATCACATCATGGTCGTTGATGGCAGATATGGTGATTATTATCAAGTTAAATTTAAAGGAGAAATAGTAGAGGTTGATGGAAACAACTACCTCTACAAAGGAAAGGTGATGAATGAGCAGGATTACCAGTTAATGTCTGGATTTATGAAGCAGTTTATTGGTGTAACTCCTGCAAAATTGATTCAAGCAAAATCGAACCCTCTGTTTGATTTGATTTACATTGATAAACCCATTTCAATTCTGAATAATAAATTGGTATTTCCAGATTCAACTCAATTGAAATTCGTTGATCAATTAAGACTGTCTCAACTTGCTCAAAACATTATTGACAAAAGAGTTGATTTTTTTGTTCGAGGAAAATACGGGAAAGATTTCCAATTACTGTACAAAGGAAAGGAATTGGAATATAAGAATAGAAACATGTATTTTGAGGGTAAAAAGTTATCAAAGTACCTTCAAATTAAAGCGTTGGAGACTGCTGATGCTGCTTCATCGTATTTGTTTATATTAACGTTCATTCATTTACTCCATATTATAGTAACATTGATTTACATGATTAAGGTGACAATTAACTCATATTCAGGTAAATATGACAATGGAGAGGTACTTAGTTTGAGACTAGGTGCAATTTTCTGGCATTTTTTAGCGATTCTTTGGGGGTATTTGTTGTTGTTTTTGCTTTTTATTCATTAAACTTGCAAAAAAATTCTATCTAATATGGCAGGACATACAGCACATGTAGATGCTTCTACACTTTGGGGGGGGAAAGAGTCTCCTTTTCAAACAAGTTATGGTAAATTAATGATGTGGTTTTTCCTAGTGTCTGATGCTCTGACATTCGGTGGATTATTAATTGCCTATGGTTTTACAAGACATGATGCGCAAGAAGCATGGCCTATTGGAGAAGAAACGTTTAATTCAATGCCATTTTTAGGTCATGGATATCCGTTGTTGTATGTAGCACTTATGACATTTATTTTAATTGTTTCATCCGTAACAATGGTTTTAGGTGTTGAGGCAGGACACAGAATGGATAAAAAAGGAGTTGTGAAATGGATGATTGCAACTATAATTGGAGGATTTTTCTTTGTAGGTTCTCAAGCATGGGAATGGTATCACTTTATCCACGGATCAGAGTTTGGTAAAATTGAATTGGCTGATGGATCACAAGCGATTGTCAAAGGTCATTTTGGCGAAATTCAAAATTTCACTGTTGTAACAGCTGGTCACCATCACAAAAAAGGGGATGTTGTTAAAGAAGATTTGATGCATGAGTTTCAACATGCTGCGGAGCTTGGAAATTTAAAGGATGGAATGATTAAATTGCATGATGGGTCCATTGCAAAAGTAAATAAAAGTGCAGACGACCACATGAAGTTGATTATCAAGAAAAACGGTAAAAACAATAAAGTTGGTTCTTCTATTGAAGGAAAAAAAGCGGAAGAAATGTATTATGCTTCCTTGTACAGTGGATCTCCCAATAAAGTGATTTATGGAGCAAATCTAGAACAAAATGAATATGGACCTCAACAATACGGACAATTCTTTTTCTTTATCACAGGTTTCCATGGTTTCCACGTATTTTCAGGTGTTATGATAAACATTATCATTATGATTGGAGTGGTTCTAGGAACATATCACAAAAGAGGTCACTATGAAATGGTTGAAAAAACAGGTTTATATTGGCATTTCGTGGATTTAGTTTGGGTATTTGTATTTACCTTCTTTTATTTAGTATAATTGATTAACTCTTAAAAAGTATAACATGGAAAGAGACGACGTTATTGAATATTCATTACACACGCATCACAACGAAGAACAAGGAAAAAAAATCCGTAAAAAAATATTTTTTGTTACTGTATTATTAACTGTAATTACAGCTGTTGAAGTTGGTTTAGGTGCTTTTATTAAACAAGGATCTGATATTTGGCCGCTAGTAAAATGGTCTTTTATTTTTATGACAATTTTTAAGGCTGGTTATATTGTGATGGTTTTCATGCACTTAGGGGATGAGAAAAAGTCATTGCGTAATATTATTTTGATTCCTTATTTCTTGTTTGTATTGTATTTAATCTTTATCGCCTTGTGGGAAGCTTTGGCAATAAGTGAAGCACTACAACAAAATGCAATTTAACTAGAATGAAAAAAAAAATCTCTGGGGTTAATATCAGGGGAATTTTAGCAACTCTTTTAGTTTTCGGGCCAGCTCTATTACTCATATTTATAGGTACTCGCGGTTGTGAGCATAATTTTAAAGAATTAGATGATTATGGAGCGGCAGTCCCATATTCCTTTATAGATGCGTCGGGTAAAAAGAGAACGTACAAGGAATTTGAAAATACAATAGTTATTGTAACAACAATTCAGGAATCTTGTCCAGATACATGCTCCTTATCATTTTGGCATTTAGACCAAATTATCTACCAACATCTTCGGAAAAATAAATCTAAAAAGTTGAAACAAGTCCGCTTGATTTCTTATGTTACCGATGGTAAGGGAAATTGCGTGAAAGACCTGAAATTTGCTCAATCTATGTTAAAAGAACGTGTGGAAGGATATGATTCTACTTTGTGGATTTTGGCAATGGGAGATGTGAAAAGTGTATACAATTTCAAAAATAATGGCAAATCCTTATTGGAAAAAGGACCGGAATATTTTGGCGGAGAATATTTTCAGGAAATAATGTTGTTGCTGGATAAGAAAAATCATTTGAGAATGGCTCTACGGGGCAATCAAGAGGGAATGATACGTAGGATGAAGGAACATCTTGCTTTATTGCAGAAACAATACGATAAATCAGCTAAACAAAATTAATTTATTGGTGTTTGTTTACTATGCGCTTTATATATTTCATATTACTTACATCAACACTCCTTGCTTGCACGGAAGAAAAAAAACGAACGCGTGTTCTACCAATATTGGGTAATTATGATCTGGAATACAAAACAATAAACGGAGAAAAAACAGTCGATACCCTTTTTCATAAAATTCCAGTATTTAACTTTTTAAATGAAGATTCTGTTGCAAAAACAAACACAGATTTTAAAAATAAAGTTTGGATTACCGAATTCTTTTTTTCCACTTGTCCGACAATTTGTCCAGCAATGAATTCCCAAATGAAGAAGTTGAATGATGAATTACAAGCATATTCAGACCAATTGCATTTTTTATCTTTTACGATAAATCCCAAATTTGATACTCCAAGTGTTTTAAAAAAATACAGACAAAATGCGGGGATTACCGCAAAAAACTGGACTTTTTTAACTGGAGACGAAGCGGAAACTCATCGTTTAGGGATTGAAGATTTCTTAACATTCGCTGGTAAAGATGATGAGTCTGAGGGTGGCTATGCGCATTCCGGATCCTTTACTTTGGTTGATAAGGAGGGTCACGTAAGAGGGGTTTATCAAGTTACAGATTTGAATGCTAAAGTGGATTCAGGAGAATACAATAGAATGAAAATTGAAATCCTTAAATTATTAAATGATGAGTACAATATTAAAAAATGAAGCCCAAATTGCTAAATTCAGAAAGTTAATTGTAGTTGTTTCTATCGTAATACCAATTGCCGTTGCAGCGTTATTTGGTATTAAAGTGGAAGGAATTGATTTATCATTTTTACCACCGTTCTATGCGGGCATTAATGGTGTTACCGCGGTTTTGTTAATTACTGCATTGGTAGCCATTAAAAGTAAAAATACGATATTACATCAACGATTGATGCAAGTTTGCCTTAGCTTATCTTTGTTGTTTCTGCTTTGTTATGTTGCTTATCACATGACTTCAGACTCAACTCCATACGGAGGTTCAATGAAAGCAGTCTATTATTCAATACTAATCTCACACATTGTTTTAAGTGTGGCTGTTATTCCTTTGGTATTATTTACGTACCTTTTTGCATGGGAGGGTAAATTTGATAAACACAAAAAATGGACACGTTTCGCTTTTCCAATTTGGTTATATGTTGCCATTACTGGTGTCGTGGTTTATTGGATGATTTCTCCATTTTATATGTAATCACAACTTTCTTTCTGATTTCTTCGATTACAAAGACCAAACTTATTTGTTAAGTTATTTTAAGTTAACTGAAACGCTGACTCATTTTGATTTCTGAGTAATTTGGGATTGTTATTATGCGTATCTTCATAACTCATTTCATTCCATGTCTGCAGATCGACAAATATTCACGCTCAAGCAAGTAGTTTCCTCCATTCGGAAAACGATTGAAGAGCGTTATATGCAACTTTATTGGGTGAAAGCAGAAATTCATAAATTCAACCGATTTCCAAGTGGTCATGCTTTTCCAGAAATTGTTCAACGCGAGAACGATAAAATTGTCGCTCAAATAACCGGTACTATTTGGAAACAAAACTTCGATCGGATAAACCATCAATTTATTCAAGTGGTTAAAGAACCATTAAAGGAAGGAAGTAATTTATTGTTACAGGTTAAAATAACATTTACTGAATTATATGGGTTGAGTTTACAAATTGTAGATATCGACCCTTCTTATTCATTGGGAGAAGTGCAGAAACAACGAGAAGAAACACTCAAGAAACTGCAACGAGAAGGAATATTAAATCAAAACCAATCCCTTCCTTTTCCTTTATTACCCAAGAGAATTGCCATAATTTCAGCAGATTCTAGTAAAGGACTTTCAGACTTTATGGATGTATTAGCGAATAATGAAAAAGGATATTGTTTTTCAACCTTTCTGTTTAATGCCTATGTACAAGGAGATCAGGCTGTCGATTCTATTATTCAAATTCTGGAGAAAATTAAACGAGTCAAACATCATTTTGATATAGTGGTTCTTGTTCGGGGAGGAGGAGCTGAAGTTGGTATGACCTGTTATAACCATTTTGATTTATGTAAAGCCATTGCAACTTTTCCCTTGCCTATTTTGACTGGTATCGGTCATTCAACTAATTTAAATGTGGCAGAATTGATTGCTTTTCGAAATGCAATTACCCCCACGAAATTAGCCGAATTTTTGGTGCAAACATTTCGAGAATTTGACCAAGAAATCAAAGACAGTCAAAAGTTAATTGTCCAAAAGTCGGTAGATGTACTTTTTAATTCAAATCAACAATTAAACTCAACGACGCTGATTTTTAACCAAGCTGTTAAACATAGTATTTCATCCTCAAAACAAGAGTTGAATGAACTTAGTAAAATGATTCGTTATGTTGTTTCAATGGAATTAACCAAAAATCAAGTTGAGATTACACAAACAAAAATTCAATTAAAACATTTTTCCCAAGTAATTTTAACTTCCCCCCAGGTTCAGCTTGAAAGGTGGAACGAGAAAATCCGATTGAGCACCGCAGGATTGATTTTGTCCACGAAACGATTGTTGGATGAAACGGAAAAATATGTTCATTTATTAGATCCTATTCATGTGTTAAATAGAGGTTTTTCAATTACCTATAAAAATGGCGAAGTCATAAAAAACAATGAAAAGTTGGAAGAGGGTGATGAAATTGAAACTCAATTTGCCCATGGAAAAGTCCGTTCAATAATTGCTTCAGAGTAATAACTGGACCCAGGTTAATAATGTATCTTATTTTAACGAAAATAAGTCACGAGAAAAAAGTAATTTTGTAAAAACAATTGATTTACATGGATTTTATAGAAGAAATGCGTTGGAGAGGGATGATTCATGACATGACACCCGGAGTTGAAGAACATTTAAAAAAAGGCATTGCTACCGCTTATATTGGATTTGATCCAACAGCAGATTCGTTGCACATTGGAAGTTTGGTTCAAATCATGACGTTGGTCCATTTTCAACGTGCTGGTCATAAACCGATTGCTTTGGTAGGTGGAGCAACTGGTATGGTGGGAGATCCTTCTGGAAAATCCCAAGAGAGGAATTTGTTGGATAAGGAATCATTGCAGAGAAATATCGATGGTGTCAAGTTACAATTGGCTCAATTTTTAGATTTCGAATGTGAAAAAAATCCAGCTCAATTACTTAATAATTATGATTGGTTTGAAGGTATCTCATTTTTAGAGTTTATTCGAGATATTGGTAAACATATTACCGTAAACTATATGATGGCAAAGGATTCGGTTAAAAACAGATTAGAAACCGGGATGTCATTTACTGAGTTTTCATATCAACTATTGCAAGGGTATGATTTTTACTACTTGAATCAACACGTTAATTGTTCTATTCAATTAGGTGGCTCAGATCAATGGGGTAATATTGTAACCGGCACTGAATTGATTCGAAAAAAAAATGGGGGAGATGCCTTTGCAATTACAACGCCTTTAATCAAAAAAGCAGACGGAACAAAATTCGGTAAAACGGAAGGAGGGAATGTTTGGCTCGACGCAACCAAAACCTCACCGTATAAATTTTATCAATATTGGTTAAATGCGAGTGACGATGATGCGGCATCTTATATCCGTATTTTCACATTGAAAAGTAAAGAGGAAATTGGTGTTTTAGAGCAAGAGCATCAAGAGGCACCTCATTTGCGGGCTTTGCAAAAAGCATTGGCTGAAGACATAACATTGCGTGTTCATGGTCAGGAAGCCTTGGATGGTGCCATAGCGGCAAGCAACATTCTTTTTGGTAAATCTACCTCACAGGAATTACAACAATTAAGCGAAGGAGATTTCTTTGCTGTTTTTGAAGGGGTTCCAGTAAGTAAAATCCCTATATCAGAATTTAATCAGGGACTTAGCATTGTTGACGCTTTAGGAAATAGAACAGGATTTTTAGCTTCAAATGGTGAAGCACGACGCGAATTAAAGGCAAACGCAGTAAGCGTAAATAAAGAAAAAGTAAGTGAAGATTTACTATTAAACAGTAGCCACCTAATCAATGGGAAATATATATTGTTGGGTAAAGGCAAGAAAAACAACTATATCATCGTTGTAGAATAGTAATGGAAATAAAGCAGGCTCAAAAATTGGTTGATGAATGGATCCAATCCGTTGGTGTACGTTATTTCAATGAACTCACAAATATGGCAATGCTGACGGAAGAAGTAGGTGAGGTTGCCCGTATTATTGCCCGTAGATATGGCGAACAAAGCGAAAAGGAATCAGATAAAGGGAAAGATTTAGGAGATGAATTAGCAGATGTATTATTTGTACTAATTTGTTTAGCTAATCAAACCGGCATAGATTTAGAAACTGCATTAACTAAAAATCTAGATAAGAAAACATCCCGTGATGCTCAACGCCACAAAGCAAATAATAAACTGAAATAGGGTATGTTAAATAAACCTGGCGGCTTTGCTCCAATACTGCCTTTTCTAAAGAAATTCGGAATAGTTTTAGCTCTTTTGCTTGTATATAGGTTGGTCTTGTTTTTTTTTAACTTCAATTTATTTCAAGGAGTAACTTCCTATGATTTTCTGATTGGAACGTGGTTTGACCTCATAACACTCAGTTTATACCTGCTTCCTGTTTTTATAATCTATTTTATTCCTACTCCCTTAAAATTAAAACGTTGGAAGCAAATTGCCAATTCGATATTATTTGTTTTTATTTCTGCCAGTGTTTTAGCATTTAATGCTTGGGATATAGCGTATTATTCATATACATTCAAAAGAATTAGTTATGACTACTTGTTATTTATGCTGAATTCAACAGAAACAAATTCGTTAGCGGGAGTTTTTTTACTGGAATTTTGGTGGCTCTTCTTATTGTTTCTTTTGAGTTTAACGGTTTTAATATGGAGTGAAAGAAAGTTTAAAAGTGATTCATTCGCAGTTGATAATTGGAAATCTTGGTTGTTTTATCCCGTTGTTTTAGCTGGCTTTGTTATCATAGGTCGCGGTGGATTTCAACTAAAACCAATTGGAATTTTAGATGCGACCATTTATACAACAGTTGAAAAATCCCCAATTGTATTGAATTCTGCATTTACGATGATCAAAACCATTGAATTTCGTGGCGTTGAGCCGAAGCATTATTTTACAGAGGCTGAAGAGAAAAAATATTTTAATCCAATTCGTGTTTCAACCCCTCAAAATGTATTAAAGGATTCTACAAACGTTGTTTTTTTATTGTTGGAAAGCTTTGGTAGTGCCTATGTGGGGCCCGGAAATCCCGATAGTTACACCCCTTTTTTAGATTCTATCCTCAATCAATCTGTTTATTTCTCCAATGGTTATGCCAACGGAAGAACCTCAATGGATGCACTTCCAACTATCCTTTCCTCAATTCCTGCTTGGATGGATGAGCCTTTTATTCTTTCCTCCTACAGCAGTAACCAATTTTCTGGCTTGCCACAAATTCTGAGAAAAAAGGGATATGAAACTGCTTTTTTTCATGGAGCCACCAATGGTTCCATGCGCTTTGATAGCTATTGTGCGGCTACAGGAATTGATCATTATTATGGAAGAAAAGAATACAAGAATGAAAAGCATTTTGATGGCAACTGGGGAATTTGGGATCATCAAATGCTCAATTGGTCAATTGATAAGATGAACGAGTTTAAAAAGCCATTCTTTTCCATGATATTTACTTTATCATCTCATCATCCATTTTCTATTCCATCAGAATATAAATCAAAAATCAAAATGGGTCCTGAACCAATCTGTGGTACATTAAGCTATGTAGATTTAGCTTTGCAGGAATTTTTTGATAAAGCAAAGAAACAACCCTGGTATAAGAATACGCTTTTCGTTATTTGTGCAGATCATACTGGGCCAACGAATAGACCGGAAAAAGCAACCTTAGATATGCGATATAGGATTCCAATTGCCTTTTTTGATCCATCAGGAAAATTGAAACCACAAAAACCAACAGTTTCTCTTCAGCAAATAGATATTTATCCAACGATATTGGATTTACTCAATATTCAATCGAAGTATTACTCAATAGGTAGCTCCTATTTCTCTAAACAACCAAAGGTAATTGCAGCTTTCGCTCAGCAAAATTTAATTTCTTTTGGAAGTCCTGGTAAACCCGAAGTATGGAATGAATCAAAAGTATATTCAAAACAAAACCCCAAATATTGGGAGATACAGCATCTAAAAGCAGCGTATCAACGGTATTGTAGGGATTTATTGAGTAATAAAATGCTTCCTTAATATGTTTCCTTCAATCTACCGGCTGAACTAAAAACTTGGTGCAATTATGTTAGAATTTCACTTGAGATTATGGAGTGAAATCATTTTTGTGCAAATCGATACATGAACAAAGCAACGAAGGCAAAAATCATGTTGGGAATCCAGACGGCAATATAGGCAGGAAATCCCATTTTAATTGTGGCCACGGTGGCTACTTTCATTACGAAAATATAAATAAAAACAATGCCTAATCCAATAGCGATATTGATTCCAATTCCTCCCCGTTTTTTTTGCGAAGATACCGCTACGCCAATAATCGTAAGGATATATGCAGCAAAAGGATAAGACGTGCGTTGATGTAATTCTATTTCGAAATAAGGAATTTTAGATGATCCCTTTTTCCTTTCTCTATCAATATGTTTGGTTAATTGGGTAAAAGTCATTGCTTCGGCAATATTGTCTCTTTGAGCCATGTCATCGATAGTAAATTGAAATGTGGTATCTTTTCGCTGACGCTGAATTAAAACATCATTGGGGTAACCAATTTTCCTTTCAAAGTAATCCGTTAATATCCACTTATTCGTTCCAATTATGTTCTGAGCGGTTTTGGCTTTTAAAAAATGAGTGATTTTCTTTTCTTTGTCCCATTTTTCCACCACAAATTCATTAATCAGGTTATCCTCACTGCCATAACTAGAAAAATATACTACTTCATTATTGGGGAATTCTGCGTGGTATTCTTCTACATGCATTCTATCTCGATAGTATTTTTCTTCAAATGATAAACGGACCTTATTGGCTCTCGGAATAATGAAGTGATTGAGAATCAATGATAAAACCATTAAAATTGTCGCTCCCATAAAATAGGGTCTCATAAACCGAGTTATAGGTCTTCCGCTAAACCAAATGGGAATAATCTCAGTTTCTTGAGCCATTTTAGCAGTAAACCAAATGACAGATAGAAAAATAATCATGGAGGAAAACATGTTTCCGTAAAACAAAACAAAATTGAGGTAGTAATTAAAAACGATTTCGCTTAATGGGGCTTTATTACTAATAAATTCACTCAGTTTTTCTGAAACATCAAAGACTACAGCAAGAAACATGATAATTCCCAGCATAAAAAAAAATGTGCCTAGAAATTTACCAATGATGTATTTGTCAATGATTTTAATCATAACGTTATAAGCGTTGTTTCAAAATCGGAATTAGGTTATTTTTCCAGCTTTCAAAAGTACCAGCAAGGATCTGCTTTCTTGCCTCTTTTACTAATTGTAAATAGAATGTCAAATTGTGCAATGTGGCAACTTGAGCACCGAGGTATTCCTTTGTTTTGATTAAGTGACGCAAATAGGCCTTCGTATATACCTGGTCTGCCCAAAGAGGGCTAGTGATGTCAATTGGACTAAAATCCTTTGCCCATTTTTCATTTTTAATATTGATGGTTCCGTTCCATGTAAATAGTAAACCGTGCCGTGCATTTCTGCTGGGCATGACACAATCAAACATGTCTACTCCTAAACTAATGCATTCTAGAATATTAACTGGAGTTCCAACGCCCATTAAATAACGTGGTTTATCTTTTGGTAAAATGGAGCATACCAAATCGGTCATTTCATATAAATGTTCTTCAGGTTCTCCCACGGAAAGCCCTCCAATTGCATTTCCAATTGCGTCAAAAGAGGCAATTTCATGTGCTGATTGTTTTCTTAAATCCGAATAAACACTTCCTTGTACAATAGGAAATAAGGCTTGGTTATGACCATATTTCGGTTCGGTGGATTCCATGTAGTTTACGCAGCGTTTCAACCAGCGATGAGTCATTTCCATTGATTTTTTCGCATACGTATAGTCGCAAGGATATGGAGTACATTCATCAAATGCCATTACTATATCTGCACCAATGCTGCGTTGGATTTCCATTGATTTTTCAGGACTGAGAAAATGGTAGCTTCCATCTAAATGTGATTGAAAACGAACACCTTCTTCTGTGATTTTACGAGCGTTAGAAAGCGAATATACTTGATAACCACCGCTATCTGTTAGAATCGGTCTTTCCCATCCCATAAAAGCATGTAGACCACCCGCTGCATCCATTACCTCCATCCCAGGCCTCAAGTATAAGTGATAGGTATTGCCTAAAATAATTTGTGCCTGAATATCTTCGCGTAGTTCTTGTTGATGAACCCCTTTTACGGTTCCTTGTGTGCCAACAGGCATGAAAATGGGTGTTTCGATTGCTCCGTGATCGGTATGGAGTATTCCGGCCCTTGCCTTTGTTGAAGAATCTGACTGAATTAGTTCAAAGTGCATAAAATGTTGAAAAATAACCTAGGCAAAGATACATCTATTTAGGTTTGAAGACGAACTTTGTGGACGATATTAAATTATGCTGTCATATTTACCCTCTTTTGGATTTGAAATTTTCACCTACTGCTTTTTAGTTTTATGTGTAACTGGATTCATTCAATTTTTGTATCTTCTATTTGTTTATGGTAGGTTATCATTTTACAGGGTGAAACCACACCAAGAGCAACCACTGGTTCCAGTAAGTGTAATTATTGCTGCGCGGGATGAATCCGATAATTTATACGAAAACCTTCCTACTATTTTGAGCCAAGATTATCCTGAATTTGAGGTCATAGTAGTAAATCATCAATCAAGCGATGATAGTAATTGGTTGTTAATTGCATTTCAGCAACAATACAAAAATTTAAAAGTCATCGACATCCCTAAGAATAAACACCTGAGGGCAGGAAAAAAATTTCCAATTACTTTGGCGATCAAAGGGGCGAAATACGAACATTTTTTATTGACAGATGCGGATTGTAAGCCGTCCAGTTATCAATGGTTGCGAAAAATGGCAGGTTCATTTTCTTCTTCTAAACAAATTGTAATGGGGTATGGGCCATTTAATAAAGAGAAAGGTTTTTTGAATAAATTAATACGTTTTGATGCTGCATGGATTGGCGTAAACTATATTTCGATGGCCTTGTCGAAATTACCGTATATGGGCGTGGGCAGAAACTTGGGTTATACTAAAACAGTCTTTAATTCAGTGAGTGGTTTTAAATCGCATTATTCCTTGCCGTCAGGTGATGATGATTTGTTTATCCAACAGGCAGCGCAAAAGTCAAACTATACAGTGAATATTGATCCGGATACTTTTTGTTTTTCACCAGCAGCTCCGTCCTGGTCAAGATGGGTTCGACAAAAATCAAGACACTACTCAACTTCCAATCAATATAAGGTTATTAAAAAGTTGTTGTTAGGAATATATCCAGTCACCTTGCTTTTGCTGTGGTTATCCTTTGTTATTTTGTTGTTTAAAGCGGATTTTAGAATAATAGATGGGATAGTATTTGGGATAGTAATACTTTTAAAATGGTGGATTCAAGGAAAATGTTTACTCAAGCTCCAAGAAAAGAACTTTGTTTTTTTACTGCCATTTTGGGATGTGTTTTATGCTGTAGTAACCCCCATGTTATTCTTCCTTACTGAACAAAAGCGGAACACTAAATGGTAGAAAACCAACATTTATCGGAAAGGGCTAAACAAGATTTAGATTTAGTTGAGGCTGCTCGATTGGGTAAACAGTCTGCGTATGCTGAATTAATGGACCGATACAGAGACTCCATTTATTTCATGATGCTAAAAATGGTGCGTAATTCAGATGATGCTGATGATTTGACTATTGAAGCTTTTGGGAAAGCCTTTAGTAGATTAGATCAATATTCTCCTAGTTTTGCTTTTTCGACCTGGTTATATAAAATCGCATCCAATAATTCGATCGATTTTATTCGAAAAAAGCGTATTCAAGTTACTTCCATGGACTCAGGCTATACCAATGATGATGGTGATCGCATTCAAATTGATGCTAAATCAACTACAATGAATCCTGAAGAAACCGTAATTTATGGCCAAAAAGTAGTTCATATGCGCATGTTGGTCAGTAAATTAAAGCCCCGCTATCGTGTTTTGGTTGAAAAAAGGTATTTTGATGAATTAAGTTATGAGGAAATAGCGGAAGAATTACAATTACCTCTTGGAACAGTTAAAGCTCAACTATTTAGAGCGCGAGATTTTCTAGCCAACATGATGGAAAAAACAAAAGATTCTATTTAATAATGGATTCTCAATTAATTTCAAGATACTTTCCAGACTTAACTGAAAAGCAACAAAAACAGTTCAAATTATTAAAGGGATTATATCAAGAGTGGAATGCTCAAATCAATGTGATTTCTAGAAAGGATGAGGATGATTTTTATTTGCATCATGTATTGCATTCCCTGGCCATTTCTAAGATAATTAATTTTCAATCTGGCACACGTGTTCTTGATATTGGCACAGGAGGAGGATTTCCTGGTATTCCGTTGGCAATACTTTTTCCAAATACTCAGTTTGTTTTGGTGGATTCTATCGGAAAAAAAATAAAAGTCGTTAATGGTATAACTGAATCCTTAGGATTAACGAATGTTCACGGTATTCATGAACGGGTGGAGAAGATCCCTGGTCAATTTGATTTTATTCTTTCAAGGGCGGTTGCACCACTTGCTGATTTACTTTTTTGGACCAAAGACAAATTGAATCCTGAAAACAACAATGAACTATCCAATGGTTGGATTTGCCTCAAAGGCGGAGATTTAACGGATGAGTTATCAAAAATTAAAAAGCATATTCGCTCCTATTCAATTTCAGATTGGTTCGACGAACCGTTTTTTGAAACGAAGAAAATTATTTACGTTCGTTAACTTTCTCAAATCTTTTTTTTATTCCTTCATACAAACCGATTATCGGAAGGAATAAGCAATAATTATAATATAAATCCTCAAACGGAATTGTGCCAATTCGAATTCCTATGATATGGCTTTCATTATACCATACAACGGGATTTTCAGTGAACATTCCAGTTAATACGCCATTTACGATCAAAAACGGAATGAGCGCCACTAAATAGGCAAATACAAATCGCTCATACCAGCGAACTTTAAAAATGAAATAAAGTCCAACCGTTAAAATCGCACTTGCGCCGCATGCAACACTCGTATACCAGTTGTCTAAAAACCAAGTAGAAAAAACAAATCCGGATAGAACAAAAAAGAAAGCGAATAACTTGGCTACTTTCGAAAGTGAAACTGTTGGAAAATAGGCATTCAGAACGACATAAATAAAAACGCAATTATAAGGCACAATAACAAAAAATAAAACCTCCTCAAGAGGTAAATGACCAAGGTAAATTTCTTGAATATAGGCAGGGGTAAATCCCCAAATTCCGCGGATCGTAAAATATTCATCCCAAATTATGAAAACAAGCGCAACGAACAGAATAGCTGGAAATATGTATTTCCATTGCTTGTAATAGCTAACTTTTTTGTCAAAACTCAGACAAAATGGACCTGCAAAAGCCAAAATGAGTATCCAAAAATATAAACTCATTTAGCATGCTTAGATTGAAAGGCCTTTTTTGCTTCTTGAAAATACTTTGGAGGAACGATTAACATTCCAAAGCATTCACCATGTTCTTTTCCTTGGTGTTTATGATGAACTTTATGTGCCTTTCTGATTGCTGTAAAATACGTATTATCGATGTTTCTGAGCCATTTAAATCTGCGATGAATAAACACGTCATGTACTAAAAAGTAGGCAAAACCATACGCAGCAATTCCAAATCCCATCCAAACAGGAACATAGGCTTCATTCATCATTCCTAACATGATACAAAGCCAAGATGGAATGGCATAAATTAGAAAAAACACATCGTTTCGCTCAAAGAAACCGGGTTCTTCCACATGATGGTCTGCATGAAAATACCACATAAAACCGTGCATCACAAACTTGTGCGTTGCCCAAGCCATGAATTCCATTCCAAAAAATGTTGCAAGTAAAACAAAAGGTCCCCACCAATACATTATCGAAAATTTAGAATTATAAAAAATATGAATTGAATAAAAAACAATGCATTAAATACTTTGTTCGAATAAGGTTTACGAATAATAGTATAAATAAGTTGCAAGATTAAAGCAACAAAAAACCAACAGACATAGTTGTAAAAAGGAATGGTGTTATTTTCCCAAGACCAAAAATCATTTTTCATTGCAACTGGTTCCATTACAAAATCAAAAACAACAAGAATCAGAGCATTTATTAGTAGTTTAATTGATGTGGGTAGGTTCATTCTATAGGTTACCGAAGCTGCAGTAACGGTTAATACTCCCCAGTTTATTCCAATAACAATGGATACGTCCCAAAGTTTGGGGCCTAGGCTCTCACCGTAGGAGTAATTACCAAATAATAATCCCGTATGCACACCAATAAGTTCCGCACCAAATCCAATAATAAACGCTAGGAATAAAAAACGAATCAATAACCCTATATTTTCTTTTTCAGCCAAGAGTAATACAAAAAAGGCAAGAAGTAAATTGAGAAACGAAAGGGAAAGAATTAGGTTTTTGAAATCAGGAAGCAAGAGGCCCACTAATCCAACTAAATGAAAAATGATCAGAATGGCAATTAGGTATTTGTCAGAAATTAACTTCATACAGCGATTATCAAATAATAATTTATTAAGTTCATATAATTCTTCCGCGAATTGAATTTTCAATAGTTTCACTCAAGGTATAAAATGAATGATCGATTGAGGACTTTAATTTATCACTGTTGTATGATACCGTTTTATAGGCTGAATCTATAGCATCTTTCGAAAGTGGGGGTTTTGCACCAAAGAGTCGAAAGATAGGTAATGTTACTATTGACAAGATTCTAACCAATCTTTTCGATAGTGCGTATTTTGGCCTGTTTACCTTTGTTTGGTCGGCTATTACATTAAGTAATACTTGAATTGGTTGGTTACTGCCGATACATAAAAATCGTTCGCTTTTAATTGTACTTTGCATAAGTTTTTTGAGGCAAACTGCCACATCACGAACATCAACGGATGCATTTGAACCTGTTGGATAAAAACGTAATCCTTTTGATGCTGTTTTTAAGATTGTCAACGATGATTCATCCCAATTTCCTGGACCTAAAATAACACATGGATTAATAATGACAGCAGTTAATCCTTCTTCAATTCCTCTCCAAACTTCTTTTTCCGCAAGGTATTTACTTACTGAATAACCACTTGTTAAGGGTGTTTTTTTCCATTTATCTGCCTCCGTAATTGGTTTTTTTTCGTCTCCACCAACCGCGGCAGTTGAACTAACATAGGCTAATTTTACAACTGAAAATTTTAAACAAAGATTAACAATGTTGGCGGTTCCGTGACGATTTATGATTACAGATCGTTTAAAATCTCTCGAGTGAAATGAAACATTTCCTGCAGTATGATAAACATGTGTAATACCCTCAAATGTAATTTTTAAACTTTCGATATCGGTAAGGTCAGCTTGAATCCAGTCAATTTTCAACCACTCTTTTTCCCAATAAGCGCCAAAATAATAGGTGAATAATTGTTTTGTTTGAAGAATGCGGTTCTCTGTGCGATAAATCGCCCTAATTGAGTGATTTTCTTTAGTTAATTCAACCAAAAGATGACTTCCAACTAAACCAGTGCCTCCTGTAACTAATATCATTTGAATATAAAGGTAATCAAACTTGTTTAATTCATTGAAAGTTGAAACTGTTTCAACCAAACTCTGCGGATTTACTTTTTCTTTTTGCGATTTAAATCAATGAATTTACACCTTGTTTTCATTATCCGTTAAGTTCAATAATTGTTGAAATAAAAAGGGTTTTATATGTAATCAAACACGCTTTGCTTTCTAGGAATTTTGCGTAATCAATGCTTTCAATTCTGAAGTATAAAATTAATTTCCACATGAAAACAAAACGAAAAAATAGAAAATCTTCGATCATACTTTCGCTAATCTTTTTAGTAATAAATATAATGGTGATGTATTTTTCAAGCATTTTTGCTCAAGTAATTATTACCAAACCAACTTTAGATTTTGGTTTTTGTTCCCTGCCATCCAATTATTTCCAATTGAGCGATGTAGTTATTCAAGAAACAAATAAAGCTGATTTTTCAGTTGGGAATGGTGTAAGTTTTAGTATAACTGCTCCAGTTGGATTTGAATTCCAGGCAAATACGGGTTCTGTTTTAGCTCAAAATGGGGGTAATTTAAGCGGAGCAGCTATAGTAATATCAGCAGGACAAGTAACTGTACAGTATACATGTAATGCCACTTCAAAATTCGATGTCCTTACTTTGACTGGATTAACTATTCGAGCAATAAACGGAGCCAATTCGGGTAATCTTGTTCGAACAGGCGGTACTGCAGTTATAAATGGTTTAAGCATAAATACAACAGTTTCTAATACGATTGTATCAACGGCTGTTTCCGCTGGTACCTACCGAACAAAATCTAATTTAACAGGACTCTTGGATTGGAATCAATCAACTACATGGGAATGCGGAGTTGTACCACCAACAGATGGTTCAGCTAATGTTGTGATTCGTGCGTATGCTGGATTATTTGCAATAACCAATTGTGTTGTGTTTAGTGGTTCACCTGATGTGCGTTCCATTGAATTGGAGACAGGATCGAATTTTTCTCCACCTGCAAGTACCTTGAAAGTGCTGAAAGTGAGAGGGGATTTCACCATTCGCAATGGGGCTTTTTTTCGCCAGCGAAATTGGGTTCAAAATGGTTTTAATTCAATTCAAATCGGTGGTGATTTTATTAATAATGGTGAAATGCTTACAGAGGGAGCAAATAACACGTATGACTTAACAATAGAATTTAACGGAAATGTGACACAGTTTATTTATGGGTCTGGGATTTTCCGAATGATGGGCAATGGCAATCAGAAAAGTTTACTCCTAATAACAAATCCAATTGGAGTAACGCTACAAGCGAATTTTTCAACAAATTCAAATTTTGGTGACCCAGGAGAAGTTGTTGTTAATGGATATTTGCTTTTTGGCTCTGAGCTTATACAATTAACCGGTTTGGGAAGTTTGGTTTTGAATGGTAGAACAACTTTGAAAGCGAGCACGTTTAATTCGCATTATGCTCATTCAGGATTGAAAACCATCGCCAATACAAGCACAATTGAATTTACAAATCCAAATTCGGTTATTTCCAGTACAAATATTCCAAGTTTGTTTTTAAACAATCTCCAAGTAACAGTGGGAACAAATGGAGGACTAAATTTGCTCGCTAGTTTGGTTGTAAATGGAACGTTAACGATGAATTCAGGGGTGATTTCAACTAATTTAAATAATATTCAATTAGGATCAAGTTTATCGTCATTGGGTACTTTGGCGTATTCTAGTGGATATATTAACGGGATTTTAAAAAGATGGTTTTTAGGTGTCAATTCTGGTCAAAGTAGTGGTTTATTTCCTTTATCCGATCCATCTGGATTATTTAAGCGTTTTGTATTGATTGAATACACTGAGCCAACTCTAGGTGGAACATTGACATCGGAATGGATCGATTTACCAATGGGCACTAATTTCTCTAATTCCATCGTTCAAACAAATTGTGATGGTGAATTTCCAATTTCCAAAACAGCCTCTGGATATTGGAGTGTTTCTCCATCCGATGGAATTACGGTGAATGAAACAAAAAAATATGAAATAACATTATCTGCCGAAGGAATTACTGATTTTTCGAATGATTGTCATATTACATCGGTTAAAAAATCTGGTGCATTACCTTGGGATCAATCAGGAATTCATCTGGATAATCTCGGTAATTCTGTTGCTCCTGTTATACGTCGTTTACAAGCTTTTGGATGGAGTAATTGGGGCTTCGCTGGTGAAGATTCTCCATTGCCAATCGAATTAACCGAATTTTTATGTTTTAGGTCAGATAATGCCATTGAAATAAAATGGATAACCAGTTCCGAGTTTAATAACGATCATTTTGAACTATATCGATCATTCGACGGAATTAATTGGATGTTTTTAGAATCTGTCCCTGCAGCCGGAACAAGTAATGAAAATGTAGTTTATCAACGTACAGATCCAACGATTAAATTTCAACCGTATTACCTCTTGAAACAATTTGACTTGGACGGAACGGAATCAGTTTTTGGACCGATTCAATTGGTTGAAATGAAGGATGATCATTTTTACATATTTCCTTCGTCCAATCCAAGCCATGAAAACTTCATTTTGTATGTTCAAAATACGGGGTTGCCCACAACGGCTAACATAAATATTTTGGATGGGTTAGGTCAACTTATTTACAATGCAGCTTTTGCTGTGAACACAGACCAAAATGCACTTGAAATAGATTTAAATAATATAAAATCAGGAATGTATTTCATTAGTTTGGACATGCATTCGTCGTTCAATAAATCCATTAAACATCAAATCTTGGTAAATGAATAGCATTAATGATTAATTTTACTTCGTGAAAACCAGCCTGAAACTCGTTCAACCATTCTTTGCGTTATTGTTTTATTGGATTATCATTTTTGATATCCAACGTATTCTTTTTTTACTTGTTCATTGGGGGAAGTTTCAAGAAACAAATTGGATAGAGTTAAGTGGTGTTTTTTTTCAGTCTCTTCGTTTAGATCTGGCAACAGCTTCTTTTTTATCGGCACTTCCTGTTCTGTTCTTATTGTTTTGGTCGTATGTTCGAACAAACGTTTCCAAGGTCATTTATTTGACAATTATTTTCGTTGAATTAGTTGTTGTGTCACTCATTCACAGTGGGGAAATCAATGTCTACCATGAGTGGAATCATAAATTGACTTCACGCGTTTTTATGCATTTATCTAATCCGGATGAAGTATTTAGAACAGCAGAATGGGTTTCTCAGGTTTTGTTCTTTTTGTTTTTGATTATTGAAATTGGATTGGGATATTTACTTGCCAGATTTTTTCTATTGAAACCAATAGACCTTGAGAAAAAATGGATCCATATACCCATCGGTGTCGTGTATATTGTCTTGTTTTTTGTTTTAGCGCGTGGAGGTGTCCAACAAATCCCTATCAATATTGATTCGGCCTATTTTTCTACAAATTCTAGAATAAATGATCTTTCTGTAAATACAACCTATTTCTTTGGAAATAGTTATTTGTTATACAAAAGAAATGATTTAGAGCTGCATTTACCTCCCATGAATGCCAGCAAGGTGAATTCAATCGTAAAAGACCTTTATGCTTTTGACCGAAATCATGAAAACTTTATACTATCTGATACTAAACCAAATGTGGTTTTTGTTTTATTAGAAAGCTGGTCTGCAAGCGCTATCGGTTGTATGAGCGAAACGAAAGGGTTAACGCCAAATTTTGATCGATTAAGCACACAAGGATTTCTTTTTCAGAACATTTATGCAACAAATACAACTTCTGAAATTGGAAATACAAGCATATTTTCTGGGTATCCTGCTTTACCAGAAATTGCCATTTCATTAGAGCCAGAAAAAAACAGAAAACTATCTTCTATTAATCAGGCATTGAAAAAAACAGGATATTCTTCCCATTATCTATTCAGTGGGGATTTAAAATATGGCAATATACAAGGGTATTTAACGGAGCATCAGTTTGATAAATTGGCGGATGAGAACGATTTTTCATCGAGTTTGAAGAAAGGGAAACTGAATTATTATGATGAGGATTTATACGCTTTATTTCTTAAGAAAATTAATCAAACCAAAGTTCCTTTTATGCATTGTGCTTTTACCGGAAGTACGCATTCTCCGTTTGATTACCCGAAAAGGGTAGGTTGGGAAAAATGGAATGGAGTAGAAAAAGACTACCTAAACTCCCTGTATTATGCCGATCAGGCTTTAGGGGCATTTATTGAAAAATGTAAAAAGCAACCGTGGTATGCAAACACCATTTTTATTTTCGTTGCAGATCATGGACATCATACGCATACAATTCAAAGTCCTAATCAATCTGCATTTTTTAGAATCCCACTGTTACTTTATGGCGAGCCTTTAAAAAAGGAATTCCGAGGCAATCAAAGTAAAATAATTGGCTCTCAGTCAGATATTGCGGCAACTTTATTACATCAGTTGCGACAAGATGCTACATCGTTTAAGTTTAGTAAGGATTTATTGAGTCCCACCGTAAAATCATTTGCTTTTCATGCAACCATTCGCGGATATGGTTTTGTCTCTGATTTTGGATCACTCCTTTATAATTTAGATGCGAAAAAAGTAATTGAAAACACTTTTGATCCCACTAATTTTACCCGTGAAAAGGGTAAATCTGATGCGCTTTTTAATGCGTATTATGCTTATTTTAAATCGTTGTAATTGCAAATTTTGTTAAGCTTCAAATAAATGGTGTAATTCTTCTGTTTCTAATGTACTTTTGTATTTATGGATTACGATGTAGAATTACGCTTTCAACAATTAAAAACGCATATAGAATCAACTTTTGGTGGCGGGATGGATGTTCAATCTATGCTGTTCTTAATCGGTGTTAATGAATTAGGAATTGGCTATAATGAATTTTCAAAAAGCGAAAAAACCGATTTGTTGCACGTGGCAATTTGCACCTTGCTAGAACCTTATGGATATTATATTTTCGAAGGACGAGACAAAGATCAATGGCCACATTTTACGCTTTCTAAGACTTTGCCTCCGCTCAATCACCAACAACAGCAGCATTTAATCAAAGAAGCAATGATTGAATATTTCATTCAGCACGACTATTACATCGAAGAAAAATCAATGAATTCGAAGTAAAAAGCTATATTTGTTACCTTAAAAAAAACGCATTATGGATTTTTGGATAAAAGCCGCACAACTTTTTTTGTCATTGGCAATTCTCGTAACATTACACGAATTGGGTCATTTTTTACCCGCTCGTTTATTTAAAACTCGAGTAGAGAAATTTTACTTGTTTTTTAATCCGTGGCTGTCCATTTTTCGCACAAAAAAATTAAAGGGAAAAAGAGTTTATTCTTGGTTTTCCAAAGAGTCTCCAAAGAGTTGGGAGGAAGAACCAAATAAAACGGAATGGGGATTGGGTTGGTTGCCGCTTGGTGGCTATGTTAAGATAGCTGGAATGATTGATGAGTCAATGGATAAAGAGCAACTAGACAAGCCCGCAGAGCATTGGGAATTTCGATCAAAACCTGCTTGGCAAAGATTAATAATTATGGTTGGTGGTGTTACTGTTAATCTAGTACTTGGTTTTTTAATTTATATTGGAGTTGTATTTTTTTGGGGTAAAGAAGAAATTAAAGCAAGTGATATAAAACATGGCTTGGCTGTTCATGCGTATTTAGCTAAATACAATATCCAATCTGGAGATAATATTATTGAAGTAGACGGAAATCCAGTAGTTAGTCCAAACGAACTAAATAAAGAGGTTTTATTGCGTGATGCGAAAGTGTTAACTGTTCAACATCCTAATGGATCTAAGCAGCAAGTAGAATTACCAGATGATTTTGGGAAAACACTTTTTCAGGAAGGAGCATTTCCGTTATTTTCGATGAGACACAAATCTACTCAAGTGGATTCGGTAATTGCAAATACAGCGGCGTTTAAAGCGGGAGTAAAAAAGGGAGATAAGATAATCTTTATTGATGAAAAACCAATTGAGTATTTTGATGAGATCCAAGCTGCTTTATATCTAAAAAAAGGAAAATCTTCAGAAATTCGGGTCCTAAGAAATGCGGATACTGTTTCACTTAAAGCTGCGGTAAAAGAAGACGGGACAATTGGTTTTGCTCCAAAATCGACAGGAATTGTGGATTCTGCAGCTATTAAAAGAGTAAATTACAGTTTGGGTGAAAGTATTTCAGTTGGTATGGTTACGGGAGTAAACACATTGGGTGATTATGTATCTCAGTTTAAATTCGTTTTCACAAAAAAGGGAGCTGGTCAAATGGGCGGTTTTGCTGCAATTGGTAATATGTTTCCACCGATGTGGGATTGGCAGCAGTTTTGGCTAACTACAGCTTTTCTTTCCATTATTCTTGCTTTTATGAACATATTGCCTATCCCAGCTTTGGATGGCGGGCATGTGGTTTTCTTGATTTATGAAATGATCACCGGAAGAGAGCCAAATAAAAAAGTACTAGAATATGCGCAATATGCAGGAATGATATTATTACTTTCTTTAGTGGTTTATGCTAATTTCAATGATTTATTTCGCTGGTTATTTCCAAATTAAGAATCGGTTATGAAGCGTTTTCAAAATTATATTCAAGGACAATGGGTTGATGGTGTAGATACAGAAACTGTTTTGTACCATGCCATAACAGGTGAAATCCTTGGAGAAGTTTCAAGTAAAGGATTAGATTTTGCTGATGTACTGTCCTATGGCAGATTGAAAGGTGGCGCAATTTTGCGAAAAATGACTTTTCAAGAACGCGGTCGAATGCTCAAAGCTCTTGCCTTGTTCCTAATGGAAAGAAAAGAAAAATACTATCAAGTTAGTGCCTGGTCTGGTGCAACTCGAGTGGATTCTTGGATTGATATTGAAGGGGGTATCGGAAATTTATTTGCCAATGCATCTTTACGTCGTCAATTTCCTGATTCACCTTTTTATGTTGATGGTACAGCGGCTCCTTTATCGAAAAATGGAACATTCATTGGTCATCATATCATGGTTCCTAAGGAAGGCGTTGCAATACATATCAATGCTTTTAATTTTCCTATTTGGGGAATGTTAGAGAAAATAGCAGTCAATTTAATGGCAGGAGTTCCTGCAGTGGTAAAACCATCAGAGTATACATGTTATCTTACGGAAGTAATGGTAAGGGATATTATCGATTCTAAAATATTACCTGAAGGAGCCCTTCAATTAATTTGTGGGTTAGGTAGAGGATTGATTGATCATGTTGAAACCCAAGATGTTGTTACATTTACCGGAAGCGCTGCAACGGGGAAAGTACTGAAATCACACCCTCGAATTTTATCGGAAAGTGTCGCTTTTAATTTGGAAGCAGATTCATTAAATGCCACCATTTTGGGTCAGAAATCAGTTCCTGGAACGGAGGAATTTGATTTATTTATCAAAGAAACAGTAAAGGAAATCACCATTAAAGCGGGTCAGAAATGTACGGCAGTTCGCAGAATTATCGTTCCCGAAGACTTATTAGATGAGGTACAACAAGCAGTTTCATCTAGGTTGGCAACTACTAAAATGGGTGATCCAAGTGCTGAAGGGGTTCGTATGGGGGCTTTGGCCACTCAATTACAAGTTGAACGAGTACGTGCGAATGTGGAGTTATTGAAACAATCTCAAGAAATTGTTTTTGGTAATTTGGATGAATTTGAAGTGATTGGAGCGGATAAACAAAAAGGGGCGTTTTTCTCTCCAATTTTATTTAGAAATACGCATCCATTTACCCAAACTGCTTGTCATGAAATCGAAGCTTTTGGACCAGTTTCAACCATCATGCCTTATAAAACATTAGATGATGCGATTCAATTAGCCAAGATGGGAAAGGGATCGCTCGTTTCATCAATTGTTACTCCAGACAATAAAGAAGCAATTGAATATGTTGTGGGAGCTGCTTCATTACATGGTAGAATACTTGTTTTAAATAAAGATTGTGCGAAAGAAAGTACAGGGCATGGCTCTCCTATGCCATTATTAACGCACGGTGGACCGGGAAGAGCGGGTGGAGGAGAAGAAATGGGCGGAAAAAGAGGTGTCTTACATTATCTTCAAAGAACGGCAATTCAAGGTCATCCAAGCACGATAACTGCAATTACGAAACAATTTCAAGTGGGCGCAGCAATGCCTGAAGCAAATCCACATGTGTTTCGTAAGCATTTTGAAGAACTGGAAATTGGTGAAACGGTTTTTACCCATAAACATACTGTTACAGATGCTGATATCGTTAATTTTGCTAATGTATCAGGTGATAATTTCTACGCACACATGGATGCTACTTCATTGGAAGGGACAATTTTTGAGCAACGAGTAGCCCATGGATATTTTGTTTTATCCAAAGCAGCAGGACTATTTGTAGATCCGAAAAAAGGACCTGTGCTATTGAATTATGGGTTGGATGAAGCACGATTTACAAAGCCAGTTTATCCTGGTGCTACATTGGGAGTGCGTTTCACTGTCAAAGAAAAAATTGATCAAGAGAAAAGAACAGACGATGATATAGCCAAAGGTATTGTTAAGTTCTTAGTAGATGTCTATGATGAAACTGGTGAAACGGTAGCATTAGCCACTATTTTAACAATGGTTAAAAAATTGAATCAACACTAATTATTAACATTAACTGCTTAAAAAGCATTTGTATTTAAATGTGTTTAGCTTTACTTTATTTGTATTTTTACTAAAAATAAAACTATGAAAAAGAAAATTTTCGCTCTTGTTGGAGTTATTGCATTATCAAGCGCTACATTGTATAGTCAAATCGAACAAGGTACATTTATGCTTGGTGGTGATGCTTATTTTAACTATAAATTCCCTTCTGGTGTAAAAGCCTCTTCGGATTTAAATTTTTCGCCTAAAGTAGGATTTTTTATTGTTGATAATATGGCCATTGGAGCATCAATGTCTTTTAATTCTTTTAAAGGTGGTTCATCTTTTTCTGTAGCTCCATTTATGCGAGCATATTATAAAGATAATTTTTATGGCCAGCTTCAAGTGGGTTATGGTAGGTCTTCCTTTGAGGTAGCTGGAACTACAACCACAACCAGTGGCTTGAATACAGAACTAGATTTAGGTTATACTATTTTTCTAACGGATAATATTGCACTTGATCCGGCTCTTTATTATAATTTCTATACCAATGCATCAAAATATGGGGGGTCCAATTTAGGAATGAAAATTGGTTTTCAACTGTTTTTGAATAGATAGGAAAATTGAATTTTGAAGTAAAGGAGTGCATTTTAAATCGAATTTTCTACTACTTTCATTAATGAATTGGGGAAGATTTCTTTCTTTAATTTCAACTTATTATATCATTCGATTATTGAAGCATCAACACCCACAATTCCACTTCTTCTTCGCTTCTCCAGTGTTGGTTTCTGTTTGTCTTTTCAGAGGCTTCTTTTACAGGTTTTTTTAGACATTTTTCCAATACAAAACGTCCACCAGAAAGAAGTTCTTTTTCGATTGGATGTTCTGAAGTTACCTGCGTGATTTGCGCGAAATTGGAAAAAAGAATCACGATTTTCCCTTCAGGAAGAAGGTGTTTGTGAGCTGCTTCAAAGAAATCCGGAAAGAGTTTTTCGTTGTAGTAGATTGCTTCATCTAGGCGATTCAATTCTTGAGTAGCAGGTAGCCATGGCGGATTAAATACTATCAATTCTGTCGGTTTCACCCATTTACCAAATAAGTGTCCAAAATCAATTTCTATTTTTCGCGCTAATTTTGTTCCTTCCATAGATGTTGTCAAGCCAATAATCGCATTGGGATTGATATCCGTTCCAAATGATTTTTGAAATCCATGTTGCACCATCATCAAAGAAAGTACACCACTTCCAATTCCGATATCAATTGCCGTTTTTTTATGTCCTTCGTAACGTTTTAACCAATTGTCAAAAAGAATTAAATGTTCAAAACGAGTAGGGAAATAAACGCCATAATAAGGGTGTATTTTATTGCGTAAAACTGGAATATTGATTCCGTTTTTATACCATTGCCATGCACTATTCAATCCTTGTATTTGCGGAAGGGGCAGGAAAAAGTCTTTCAATTCAGGATATAATTTTTCTAACCACCCAATTACTGGAGCTTTTCGAACAATTAGCTTATGACTTTTGACATGGATTAAAATTAGATTGGATAATTTTCTAAACTCCGCACGAAATGCTCGTTGTTCGAGAAAAGATTCATTGGGTAGCGTATTTTTGAGATAAGTTGTTAATTCTCGAAGTAAATATAATCCATTGCTGTAAAATTCTTCAATTAAAATTTGTTCACCTGCAAGTAATGTCTCTATGGTTTCTGGGATATCTGATTCTCGTGTAAAAGTTCCTATTTCAATTCCTGATTTGATAGGTTCAGGTCTATTTACATGCAATAAATTGTTGATCATTCTTGCAAGGTAAGAAGAAACTTGATTTGGTTGGATGGAATTTTTCTAAAGTTGTTTGATTAAGTTTTCTCCAAAACCTTTTCAAACGCTTTTCGTGGACTTCCTCTGAAATGCACTTCTCCGCAATACACGTAGCCTAATTTTTCAAAAAGGCTCAACATGGCGCCATTATCAAAATTTGTATCAGCTTTGACGCTGTAAATGTTGTTTTCTAGAGCAAATGCCTCAATATATTTGAAAAGAAGTTTTGCCATTCCTTTTCCTAAATGAGTTTCTACAATTGCCACACGGTGAAAAACGACAAAATCACGATTCGTAAACCATTTTCCATTGATGTTTGCATATTCTGGTTCATCATTGATCAAAACAGCTGAATATCCAATGATTGAGTCATTTTCTGTTAATACAAAACCAATTCCTTTTTCAATGTCATTTTGCACTGATTCTGGATTTGGATAACCATCTTGCCACTGATTACTTCCGTCTTTTTTTCGGCGTAAAATGGCGTCTTGTAAAATCTTCCAAATGGGAGTAATTTCATCGATTGTGGCTTTTCTGTATTTGTAATTCATTGATAGAGATTTTAATATTGAAGTTCAGCGTACTTTATAAAGCTATTCAAAAATGCCTACCAACCAAATTGTTGAACTTCATGTGGATTTTCATTTTCTGGATCGAAGGTTGATGTAATATTTTTTTCGTTACCATTACTTTCAAAAAGAGTAGTTGATTTTCTTCCATGGTATAAGAAATCTTACAGGGCCCCATTATTTGGTAATAGACAAGAATGAAATCCAAAACTTTCATCTTGTCCTTCCATTATGGAGTGATTTTTAATACCAATTCTCAAATCCTTTTCAGCAAATGGACAATGCCAATCATCGGAAGCTAAATTTCCTTTTACGCCAAAATCAACTCAATCCTCACTTTTTTAAGCAAAAAAAGGGAGCTGAATGCTCCCTTATAATTATTGAATAGTCTATTATTCTTTAATGAATTTAACAGTTTCAACGCCACTTGCATGGTATACATTAACAAAGTATATTCCAGCTTTCATAGTTGATAAATCAAAAGATTGAGAACTGTTTGAGGTAACTTCTTTAGATGCAACAACTTTTCCTTCAATGTTTGTAATTGAAATAGTTGACGCTTTCATAATTGAAGAAATACCATTAATGTTTAGAACATTTGTTGCAGGATTCGGTGAAACCGTGATAGGTGCAATAACTTGCTCAATATTTCCAGCTACACCAATAATTACTTTGTAACCATCAAATGATGTGCTTTGTGTTTGAGGTGTTGGAGGTAATCCAAATATTGAAACTAATACAGTTGCATCAATATTAATGGTTAAAGGATATGTTCCTGCTGTAGCTGTCGTTCCATATAAATTAGCACAACCATTTGAACCACCATTATATGTACAATTTGATGTGTTACAAGCATAATTGAATCCGCTAGGTAATCCATCTACACTAGTTACAGTAAAAGATTGCACAGTCGATCCTGGGGGCGCTAGTGGACTTGCTTGGGTAGCATCTAATGGTACTTTGAAATTCAAATCTGTTGAATAAAATGTATTGGTCGTTCCATTAGGGAAATTTTGAACTGTATCCGGCCATGCGCCATAAGTTGAATCAGCATAATTAGCTCCTGGTGTGCAAGATTGTGCTTGTGCATTAAAGACAGCAGCACAAATAATAAATGAAGAAAGTAAAAGTTTTTTCATAGTTGTTTTTTATAATGTGAATAACAAATATATGTAAAAAAAGATTGTTAATCAATAAAACTATTCTTTTTTTCTGCTCTATATTAAGCTCTACATAAAAGATTCATTCATTGATCTTATTAAAAAAGAAAGTAAATTTGTTCTATGTCTTTTTCTCATATTCCGCTTTCCGAACGTATGCGCCCAAAATCAATTGAGGATTATGTGGGACAAGAACATTTAATTGGTAAGGATGGCCCAATTAAAAGAGCGTTAGATGCGGGAATGATTCCATCAATTATTTTGTGGGGACCTCCTGGAGTTGGAAAAACTACTTTGGCTAATTTATTGGCGGATAAGTTAAATCGACCATTTTACAGTCTTTCAGCCATTTCTGCGGGAGTAAAAGATGTTCGGGAAATCATCGTGCGAGCCGAAAGCAATAATGGCTTTTTTCAAGAAAAAAGACCTATTTTATTTATTGATGAAATTCATCGATTTTCTAAATCTCAACAAGATTCTGTTTTAGGTGCAGTTGAAAAAGGTACAATAACACTAATTGGCGCAACAACCGAAAATCCTTCGTTTGAAGTTATTTCTGCCTTGCTTTCTCGTTGTCAGGTTTATACGTTAAAAGAACACACTAAGGATGATTTAACGTCACTCCTATTGAAAGCAATGGATACAGATGTTGCCATTCAGAAGCGAAATGTTGAGTTGAAAGAAATAAATGCCCTACTTGCTTATTCTGGTGGCGATGCACGTAAGTTGCTTAATTTATTTGAGTTATTAGTGAATTCTTTCGCGGATAATGAGTCGGTTATCATCACAGATGAACATACAAAATCTATTGCGATGGAGTCTTTTTCGCGGTATGATAAAGACGGTGAGCAACATTATGATATTATTTCAGCATTTATTAAGTCTGTTCGAGGTAGCGATCCAAATGCTGCCATTTATTGGCTTGCTCGCATGGTTGAAGGAGGAGAAGATCCAAAATTTATTGCGAGAAGATTGTTAATTCTTGCCTCCGAAGATATTGGTTTGGCTAATCCCAATGCGCTACTTCTGGCAACAAATTGTTTTCAAGCAGTTGAAATGATTGGATGGCCTGAATCTAGGATAATATTGGCACAATGTACAATTTATTTGGCAAGTTCACCGAAGGGTAATGCTGCTTACATGGCCATAAATAAAGCCCAAGCAATTGTGCGTGAAACTGGAAATCTACCCGTTCCTTTGCATCTAAGGAATGCTCCCACAAAATTAATGAAGGACCTTGGGTATGGTGCTGAATATCACTATTCACATGATTTCCCAGGTAATTTTGTCCAGCAAGAATTCATGCCCACTGATTTAATAAATTCCTCTTTTTTTCAAGCTGGAAGTAGTCTCAAAGAAAAAGAAGTGGAACAATTTATACAGGCTCGTTGGAATAACAAATATCCTTCCGAATGAATAAACTATTGTTTGGCTTGATTTTAATTTTATCGTACCTTCCTTTGAGGTTGCTTTATTTATTCAGTGATTTTTTCTATCTTCTGTTGATAACAGCTTTACCTTATCGAAAAAAAGTAATTGATCGAAACTTAAAGTTTTCTTTTCCTGAACTTTCTCAAAGAGAATTAAGAATTTTACGAAATCAGTACTATAAACATTTTTCAGATTTATTGGTGGAAGGAATAAAAAATTTAACCATTTCAAAAAAAGAACTTAAAAGAAGATTGGTTGTGG
Source organism: Crocinitomicaceae bacterium (assembly GCA_044377675.1). Taxonomy (GTDB): domain Bacteria; phylum Bacteroidota; class Bacteroidia; order Flavobacteriales_D; family Crocinitomicaceae; genus UBA952. The sequence continues at coordinate 969 of JBILYP010000032.1, read as the reverse complement.
AGAATCCAGAAGTTTTGGATAATTTAATGAATGAAAATAAGAGTATATTACTGATTTCTGGGCATTACGGCAATTGGGAATGGATGATAACGAGCTTAGCTTTTTTATTCCCTTTTAAAGCAATTGGTATCGGAATGCCGTTGACAAATTCATTTTGGGATAAATCCGTAAATAAAAGAAGATCACGTTTTGGATTGCAGGTCGTGCATTCAGGGAATTATAAAGAGGCCTTAAAAGATGAGGCAGTTCCGAAAGCAATTTTAACCTTGTCGGATCAGTCACCGGGATCTAGTGAGAACGCATATTGGACAACTTTTTTACAACAACCAACAGCAGTATTATTTGGCGCGGAATTTATGGCACATGAATACCAATTTACCCCTGTTTTTTTTTCAATTCGTAAGGTCAAGCGCGGATATTATTCGCTGAAGTTTATTGCTTTCGAAAAACCGTTGGATCAATTGAATTATGGTGAACTCACTGAATGGCATACGCACTTGTTGGAGCAAGAAATTAAAATGAATCCAATTTATTGGCTTTGGTCTCATAAACGTTGGAAGCGCGAAATGCCAGATGACATAAATCAGTTGAAGACCGATCAGAAAAAGCGTTTTGACGATCGTTTTCGATTCAAAAAATAGGTTCATTTATTCAAAAATTTGTACCTTCATCCCAAAAGTTTTTCATGAGAATATCATTTTTTATTTTCCTTGTGCTCTTTTCATTTCAATTGGGATCGCAGTCTCTTGAAAGTGGTCAAAAACCAAAGCATGCACCAGCTAAAGCAGCGGGTTGTGCTCCTCCAACAACCACAACTTATTTGGAACTGAATAACGTGCGCGCCATGATTCATACGGCCGGAAATTTGTGGCAAGTTCCCAATCAAAATTTCTCTCAGTATGAGGTTCCAAAAAATTCAGGGATAATGGCCTTGTTTACGGCAGCACTTTGGTTAGGAGGAACGGATGT
>JBILYP010000052.1:0-13302 GCA_044377675.1 Crocinitomicaceae bacterium | reverse complement strand
AAGCTAGGCATGAGAATAATATTCCCAAAAGGATCATTCGTTTCATATAATTAGGGATTTAAAACTAAACTTATCCCGAAACGAAAGCCAATTAAAAAGTTACGCTTTTACTTTTTTGTAGCAACCATCAAGTTGGGAGGATTATTGTAACCATACCTGAATTTAATCGGTTTTTCTTTGCCAATAACTGCAGCGCGCAAATCAGCTTGACCTCTACTGGCAAACAATGGAATCGGTTGAGTATATATTCCGTAAAATTGAATTTTCCATTTAGATTGATCATAAAATCGGAAAGGAATACCCGTATCATCCTGCATAATCGTAAAGGAATTAGCTAAAATCATATCCCTTACGCCTGAAAAAACAGGTAAATGACATAAATAGGAAGCTGATTTCATCATGGTTGTAGCATCTTTTGAAATTGAATTGACCATGTTTTTCAATCCGGGTGTAGCTTTCAATCCGGTATCAGAAATATCGCCAGAAAAATAATATAACTCTTTGTTTTTACCCCCATCCATAAATCCTATTCGAACACCTTTTGAAAAATCCTTTGCATCAACAATTTCTCCTTTTTCATTAAACATGATTGGCTTGATACTCGTCAACTCAACTCCCATTCGATTCATAAAAAACATAAAAACAGGAATGGTTCCTTTCAATACTGGATTATTAAATTCAACTGCCATATACTTCGTATGAAAAAAACTTTGGCTCATATTTTCATCCACTGATTTGTATATAGTGCTCAATACATTGCTTGTGAGAGAAGCATTTAAAATGTTATCTTTTTTAGGGATTTCTCCAGCCGGTTCTAATCCAAATAAATAATAAGAAGTGTAATCCGGATGGGCTGAATAGACATGAAGAAAATCTGCACCGCTAAATGGATAAAAAAGTGTTTGTGATTTTCTCTCGATTTTTTCTGTTTTTGACCAATCCCGCATTGGCACCACTTTCTCTGCTAATGCTTTAGACCAAGCATTATTGAGCAAGGATTGATGGTTTTTCCACTCCAAGGAATTAAAAGCAGCTGTGTAATCCCCAACTGATTTAGGTTGATTTCCACCCAAAAAAGAAGCAATGGCATTTAATTCTACACTAACTTGTTCAGCAGAAATTTGTTTTTCTGAAACATTTTCAGTTGGCTTTAACGTGACTTTCGCTTCTTGCTTATTGGATTCTGATTGACAGGCAAATAAAAAGAGTGTCGTGCTTAAAATAAGGAAATTGATTTTCATGTCTACATTTTTGGCAAAAGTAGTTGCTTTCATTCAAAGTAAATCCTTTTTCACATTTTAATGCAAACGAAAGATTGTTAATTCGCTTTTCGCAATCTTTTATACCACTGAATAGCGATCATCAGAACGATAGCAACACCAAAAAAACCAAGTACTCCTTTTATCCAATTAAATGAATCTTTTAAAACAACTATAAAAACGATGCTTACTAAAAAAAGGGTGGCCACTTCATTCCATAGTCTCAAGCGAAAAGAGTTCCACGTAAATTTATTTTGATGAAACTGAAACATGATTTTTTGACAGATAAAATGATAGATCAGTAAAAAAACCACAAACGCTAGTTTGATATGCATCCAAGGAGCTTGTTTGTAATAATCCCAATTCAAAGCAAGCATCCAAACTCCGAAAACAACCGTTAAAACCATCGCAGGAGTTGTAATAATCCACCAAAGTTTCCTCTCCATTATTTCAAATTGGCCGGATAAAATTGTCCTAACTTGAGTTTCCTTTTCTTGAGCCTCTACATGATATATAAATAAACGAACCATATAGAACAAGCCAGCAAACCAACTAACCATGAAAATGATATGTAGCGATTTTAATATGTCCATAGTTTATTTTTTTACGAGTGGTTACAAATTTAGTAAAAACAAAAAAGGCGAACCTAAGTCCGCCTCAATTTATACTAGGAATTCTACTTATTGCTTTACGTAGGTTGCTACACATGTACCAGAACCGCCAATAAATGGAGTTGTATTTTCATACGAATAGGTAATTGTCAGAATGTTGCCTTGAGCATTCATTGTTCCAACACCTGAAAAATTTATGTCTCCAGCTGTGATATTAATCGTTTGTTGTGGAATAGTAATAGTTGCTCCGTTCACTGTTGCCGTTGCGGTTCCACCTACAAGTGTAAACATACCATCAATTACCAAATCGTTGGCCGTTGCTCCCGCTGAAATCGTTGGTGCTCCTGCTAATGGGAATGATGTTGCCCCACAATTACTTGTTACATCCCATGCAACAGTCCAGTTATCTTGACCAATAACTACATTAACCGTGCGTTTAGCCGTTGAAGTACCGTTAGCATTTGTTGCTGAATAATTTACGTAATTTACGCCAGTAGTAGTAGTAACAACTTGGTTATCTGCTATTACTTCTACGGAAGATCCATCTTTGTTAACCGCAGTAGCTCCTAAATCAGCATATGTTGAGCCAACATTTACCGTTGTATCCGCAGCGCCTGTAATTGTAATGATTGGTTTATACAAACAACTACCGTCGTCTTTTTTTGCTTTGCTATTATAATTTGTTGCCGCAGCATCTGTACATCCTTTTTTCTTACAAGAAGTGAAACCAGCACCTAGGCCAATCACCAAAATAAATAATCCAATTTTGTTCATAATTTTCTAATTTTGAAACGAATTTACAAAAAAAAAAGAATTAGTCGTTCATGAAATTAATTTTTGCGTGTTTCCTATTTGCTTTTCAATTTTTTACTGCTATATCTTGGGCACAATATGGTTGTACCGACCCACAAGCACAGAATTTTGACCCTGCAGCAAGTTGGAACGACGGTTCTTGCATTTATACAACCACTAATTATACCCTTCAACTTATCACTGACCTTTCCGATGAATTACAAGAGACCTCAGGATTGATATTCTGCAATAATAACTTACTAATCATCAATGATGGGGGCAATTCAACTGAAATTCAAGAGTTAGATACTCAAGGAAATATCCTACGCACAATACATGTTTCAGGATCACAAAACATTGATTGGGAGGCAATCTGCCAAAATGACTCAACTATTTTTTTAGGTGACTTTGGAAATAATGGGGGAAACAGGCAAGATTTATGCATTTATCGAATTTCCAAAAACCAATTAATTGGAAATGATACCGTTGGGATGAGTAAATTTTGGTTTACCTACCCGGACCAAAGTTCTTATGCCAATACAAGTAATAATCACAATTTCGATTGCGAAGCGTTTGTTTATTCAAATGATTCCCTTCATTTATTTACAAAAGGATGGCAAAATTTATATACCAAACATTATGTATTGCCCATCAACTCAGTGGACACGGTTGAAGCAGTTTTAAAAGATAGTTTGTGGGTGGATGGGCTTATTACAGACGCAACTATTGACAGTGCTACAGGAAGAATTTTGTTAGTAGGATACAAAAACAATGGTTCTAATTTTTACACCAGTTTTGTTTATTTATTATTCGATTATCCCGCTACCAATTTTTTTTCAGGAAATAAACGAAGAATTGAAATCGGCAATATGTTGACTGTTTCACAAACAGAAGGGATAACATTCCAATCAGCATCCGAAGGATTTATAAGTTCAGAAAAAATCACATCAAACTTTCTAACTATTCCGCCCAAACTTTTTTCGTTTGATTTTAGCGCTTATTTTCAGAATTCACAATCATTCTTAGATCCATTAGCTTTTCAAATAAATGAGCTTCATCCTAATCCGGCAAATCAACAAATTACACTGCCTTGGACTTATAAAAATCTGGTTTTTCTGGATGATAAAGGTGCTGAAATAGTGAGGATCAAATCTTTCAATGAATCCCAAATTCTTGATTTAACTTCACTTCCTTTAGTTCCGCATTCCTTGTACTTCATATGTAATGAGGACTCAAAAAAGACCGTAAAATTTATCTATCAATAGTTGGTATTTAGAGATTTTATTATATCTTTGCATCCCCAAATTGGGATTATTAATTAAAAATTAAGCTATATGTACGCAATTGTAGAGATAGCCGGGCAGCAATTCAAAGTGCAAAAAGATCAAAAGATTTTTGTACATCGTTTAGCAGCAGAAAGTGGAGCAAAACTAGATTTTGACCGCGTTTTGTTGATAGACAATGATGGCAAAATTCAAGTTGGCGCCCCAGCTATAGCAGGAGCAGTGGTTTCTGTAGAAGTGAATGATCACGTGAAAGGAGACAAGGTAATTGTTTTCAAGAAAAAACGTAGAAAAGGATATAAAAAGAAAAACGGTCATCGTCAATCTTTTACCATCATCACAATTAAAGACATTAAAGTTAAATAAGTAATAAAATTTGAACCATGGCACATAAGAAAGGAGTCGGTAGTTCCAAGAATGGTCGCGAATCGCATAGCAAACGCTTGGGAGTTAAAATTTTTGGTGGACAAGCAGCAATTTCAGGAAACATTATTGTTCGTCAGCGTGGAACGACACATCATCCAGGAAATAACGTAGGTATTGGAAAAGACCATACTTTGTTTGCGTTAGTTGATGGAGTCGTTGAATTTAGAAAAAGAAAAAATAATCGTTCGTTTGTTTCTGTTAAACCGTTAGAGGTAACTGAAGCTTAAATCGATTTGATTTAATAATTGAACCGCTTGAATTTCAGGCGGTTTTTTTGTGTTTTGTCGGAACGGGATCATGGCCATGTCCTCCCCAAGGATGGCATCGCATTATTCTTCTCACTCCTAAATACAATCCCTTAATTGGCCCCCAAACTTGTAAGCTTTCTATCATGTAATGTGAGCATGTGGGCTGAAACCTACAAACCGAAGGAAAGAGCGGCGAAATAATAAGTTGATACCCCCTTACCAAAAGTATAAAAGGAAAAACAACTATTTTCTTCATCCAATTCATCCCACAAATTTCAGCTTTAAATGGATAGAATTATAATTATTAGAGAAATTTCTTTTAACACTTTCTCATTCAGTATAGATTTATTACTTTTGTATACCTAAATTTAATATAAAGATGCCATATTTATTTACATCTGAGTCCGTTTCAGAAGGACATCCGGACAAAGTATCTGATCAGATTTCAGACGCATTAATTGATCATTTCATGGCTTTTGATCCGAATTCCAAAGTAGCGTGTGAAACACTTGTTACCACTGGACAAGTCGTATTAGCCGGTGAAATTAAAACAAGTTCATACCTGGATGTACAATCAATTGCTCGAGAAACCATAAGACAAATTGGTTATACGAAATCAGAATATATGTTCGATGCTAATTCTTGCGGGATTTTCTCCGCGTTGCACGAACAATCTTCTGATATCAATCAGGGTGTTGAACGAACTAATCCTGAAGACCAAGGTGCTGGTGACCAAGGAATGATGTTTGGTTATGCTACTCGTGAGACAGATAACTACATGCCATTGGCGTTAGATTTAGCTCATAAAATTCTACAAGAGCTTTCATATATCAGAAACAATGAGCCTGAATTAATTCCTTATTTACGCCCTGATGCAAAATCACAAGTAACAATTGAATATTCAGATGACAACGTGCCTCAGCGAATTGATACTATCGTTGTTTCTACGCAACATGATGATTTTGATGCTGAAGCAACTATGTTAGCAAAAATTAAAAAAGATATCATTGAAATCGTAATTCCTCGTGTGAAAGCGAAATTGAAACCTGAATTACAAGCACTTTTCAATGATAAAATTCAATACCATATTAATCCTACTGGAAAATTTGTAATTGGTGGCCCTCACGGCGACACGGGTTTGACAGGAAGAAAAATAATCGTTGATACATACGGTGGTAAAGGTGCTCACGGTGGTGGCGCATTTTCTGGTAAAGACCCTTCAAAAGTAGATAGATCGGCAGCTTATGCAACGCGTCATATAGCGAAAAACCTTGTTGCCGCAGGCTTGTGTGATGAGATATTGGTTCAAGTTTCTTATGCAATTGGCGTGGCAAAACCATGTGGATTATATGTTAATACATACGGAACATCTAAAGTCAGATTGAGTGATGGCGATATTGCGAATAAGGTATCTGAAATTTTTGATATGCGACCTTATTTCATTGAACAACGTTTAAAACTACGTAACCCAATGTATCAAGAAACTGCAGCATACGGTCACATGGGTCGTGTAAATGAAGTGGTGACAAAAAGTTTTAAAGCTCCAGATGGATCTGTAATTACTAGAGAGGTTGAATTATTTACATGGGAAAAATTAGACTATGTGGATAAGGTAAAAGATGCTTTTGGTTTGTAATTAACATTCACTATATTTCGATCCCGGTTTCTGCTGATTCCGGGATTTTTTTATATTATTGAAATACTATGTCAGATAAATTACTTCATGCGGAAATGAAAGAATTGCTTAGTTCCTTTTTACGGAATGCTTTCAGCATGAATAGTAATGATCCATTAGCAAATGTTCTGGTGTCTGGTGTTATTCCATTTGATGAACAAAATCTTAGCTCAACTCCTGATTGGGAGAAACTTATTCGAACAGCGAAAAACAGTGAAAAAGAATTTGGTCTAAATCCATTGTGCAAAGCAACAGGAGTAGTCCATTTAAACTGGAATAATAAAGAATATCATTTCCCTTTATTTCTAGAAGAGATAAAATTAATGACCGATAAACTTTCCAATCAAATAAGACCAGCGATTTGCGGTGATCAAAAAATCAATCCCTTCCTAATACATTTTTTCGATAAACAACTCCAACTTAAAATCCCAGAACAATTAACTGAAATTGAACCATTCTTCGCTATTCATCCAACTATAAATATAGATTTTAGCAAACATTTCATTGGTAGTTTTCACCCACACAGGTACGAAATTGTTCGCGATATAGAGAATTTAGTAGCCGCTGATTCCTATTCTTTCGCATTAAAACAATTACTAGGAGTTGAGGAACAAGCAGATAAGGTTGAATTACCGCTAAGTATTTCTAATTTGGTATCAGCAGACCCAGATCAATTACACGTTTTAGGAATGATTTCTGAATCAAATTGTTTAGTCCAAGGGCCACCTGGAACAGGCAAATCACAAGTCATAATTAATTTGTTAGGAAAGCTCATAGAAGCGAAAGAATCAACAGTTGTAGTTTCAGAAAAACGAATTGCGTTAGATGTTATACATAAAAAAATGTCTGCATTGGGAATTGGAGGATTTTGTTTTACGACAACCAGTCACTTTTCAAACACCCATTTTGTTTCAGCCTTAAAAAAAGAATGGATGCGAATAGAAGAAAATTCGTTTAAATCAATAAAGGTTACTAATCAACATTCACTTCAAAAGCAAGAACTACAAAACATTCTGAATTTATTACATCAACCTGGTCTTGTTAGTGGCATTAAGGTTATTGATTTGTTGAATCAAATTGATTTGGAAAATAAATCAAGTGTTCAGCCATATTCTAGCTCACTTCCAACACTCGAGGAATGGAAAAACATTAAACAACTTATTGAATATATTTTAGAGCATCAACTTTCTGATATAGTTGTATGTCTCAAGCCCGAATTGATAGAAAAATCGTATTTATTATCCATTGAATCAAACCTTACAAACTGGAAAAAAGCGATTGACCGTATTTCAAAAGAAGAGAACCAAGTTAGGTATAAAGATATTTACCAACTAGCGCGTAAAGCCTTGATTTTTTCAAAATTTGAGACTCAACTATTTAGAAAATTTAATCGAGCATTACTTTCTAACCCAATCAACCGAAAAAAAATAGAAAAGAAAAGATCTGAATTAATCAAACAAAATGTAGAACTAGAAAAACTCGAATTAGAGAATAATCATTGGATTAAATTACCAAATGAAGCTGAAGCAACTGAGTTAATCAATTATTTCAAACAAAAAGGATTTTTTCAAGGGGTGAAACAAAAAATGATTTGGAAAACCTGGACTCGTTCTCCATTTCTAGACCCAATTACTTGTTTTCAATTACGCTTAAACCAACTAAGGCTAAAAAATAAATACCATGAAATTCTCGCGTCTTTAGCAATTTTTGGAATTGAAAACACGAGCGATTTAGAGGAGGCATTGACTTTGATTCGATCTATTTCACCCGAGGAAGTTAGTTTATTCGAGTCTACATCTTCGGAGGAAATAAAATTCTATAACGAATTGCATCCACTTTTAAACAAACTTATTACAGACTTACAGTTATATTTTCAATTCGATGACGTACAAGATTTGACCCATTACTTGGATGAACTTGAGCGCAATCTTGATCTTGTTTTGGCAATTGAATCTAAACTACAAGGATCAAGCAGAACTATTCCTTTTCTATTGAGAAATTACAAGACAATCCCGGAGATGGAGAAAGCTATTTTACATAGCGCCTGGTCCAAAGTAAAAATTGACTTCCCAAAATTAACCGATTTTAGCTGGAACGAAATCTATAATAAAACACAACAATCAATTAAAACTGAACAACAAGAAAACGAGGAATTTGCTCATTTTTTACTTCAAGAACAAAAAAAGCAATTTGAATATTATAGCTCCGTGTTACGGGCACCTATTCAAAAGCTTTCTACGGAAGAAAAGGCATTAAAGCAACAGTTAAAAAATGGAAAAAGAATTCTGATAAAAGAATTTAGTAAAAGCAGGAATCATTCCTCTAATCGTGATTTAATGGACTCTGATGCTCAAGTTTGGATTCAATTACTAAAGCCCATTTGGTTGGTAAATCCTGCAAGAATGGCAACTTGTTTCCCCTTGAAACAGTCGTTATTTAAAGTCGCCATTTTCGATGAAGCAAGTCAGATTCCTTTCGAACATGCATTAGGAACGTTACAACGAGTTAATAGAATATTAGTGGCAGGTGACCCACAGCAAATGAGTCCAAGCAACTACTTTTCATCAAATACTGAATCTGTTGATTTATTGCATCAAGCACATTATTACTTACCAAGTCACTTCTTGTCCTACCATTACCGAAGTCAACATCCAGCATTAATTGCATTTTCAAACCGTAATTTTTATGAAAATCGGCTAATTGCTTTTCAACATGCCTCTTACAAAGGAATACCGATTGATTTTCAATACGTAAAAGATGGGTTTTTCGAAAATAATGTAAATAAAATAGAAGCAGAAAAAGTTGCTGCCTATATTTCTTCACGAATTGATAGCCGTGATTCACTCGGAATAGCTGCATTTTCTGAATCTCAACTGGCTTGCATATATTCTTTTTTATCCACTGATATCAGAATGAAACTCCATCAGCGCATCGAATTGGACGAAGTGTTTTTTAAAGCCGTTGAGAATATTCAGGGAGATGAATGCGATGAACTTATAATCAGTTTTGGATATGGATTTACTGAAAATGACGGAGTCTTTTCTATGCGCTTTGGCCCGATTAATTTTTCGAGTGGACCAAAACGACTGAATGTATTATTTTCACGTGCTCGAAAAAAAATATCCTTTTTTGCGAGTGTTCAAGCTAAAGATTTCAAACCCCACCATAATGAGGCTGTTGAATTACTTAGGAAATGGTTTTTACAGATGGAAGATAAATACTACATGGAATCGGAAGCGCAATTGAGTATTTCATTTAAATCACTCGTTGAATCAAATTCAAACGCGCTAACAATCAATACCTTACTTTCTGTATATCAAGAAAGGGAATGGATTATCAGTCTAAAGTAGGAAATAAATGTAACTTATTTTGTATTTACTAGTATATCGAAGATATTAAAAAGGTAGAATGAAAATAAAGAATTTACTTGTAAGCACTGTTTTACTAGCTGGTTTATTTTATAGCTGTAATGATCAAAAAGCTGGAACAATAAATAGTTCCCAAAACGCATCAGAATCAAAACCTGCGGTACCGGTTACGGCAGATCCGATATACGATGAATTTGCTCGAGTAATTTGTGGTAATTATGATGGAGTTCCGGCAAATGTAGTTGCCAACTACTATAATTCATTCACAAAAACACTTAATCAAAAATTAACGGAAATCGGAAAATCCAGGTTAACCCCAATTACCAATTGGAATGCAGCAAATTTCAAACGAAATTCAAAATCCGATACAACATCCGTTTTTTATCCCTTTTCGGGAGGTGATTTTTTACATGTAAATTCTCTTTACCCCAACGCCAATCATTACGTTATGATGGCTCAAGAATCTGTAGGTTCTATTCCTGATTTTAAAAAAATGGACAAAATACAAAGTAAAGAATACATAGAAGCAGTTGACTTTATTTTAAGGGATATCTATGCGAAAAGCTACTTCATTACAATGAACATGGTAAAGGACACCAAACAATCTCCCGTAAATGGAATGCTTCCTATTCTACTCTGGTCTGTTTCTAAAACTGGTCATACTATAATGAACGTGGAAGAAGTTCAGGTAGATGAAACGGGGAAAAAGACATTTTTACCATTCAAAATTGGTGCATCAACGGCAAAAGCTGTGCGAATAACTTTTGGAAACAAAGTAACGGGTGAACCAAAAACATTGACTTATTATTCATGTGATATTTCCGATACTGGAATTGAAAAAGACAAAGGGTTAGCAGGTGTGTTAAAAAATATCCCTCCCTCAAATTGTTTTGTAAAATCAGCATCCTATTTAATGCACTATGCAACATTCTCAACCATTCGGTCAACTGTATTAGAAAAAGCTCTTTTTCTTGTTCAAGATGATACTGGCATTCCATATATATATTTTGACAAAGCAAAATTCAAAATCGAATTGCACGGTGCATATGAAAAACCCATCAAAGACTTTAGCGCCAATTTATTTCAGAAAGACTTAGCTGATGCTTATAATTCAACTCAATTTGTTGCTAAATTACCATTTTCATTAGGTTACCATTGGAATTCTGGGAATCAAAATGAAATGGTTGCGATCAAAAAATAACACATGACTTTTAAAAAATATTCAAGAAGCGTAGCCACAAATATGGTTATCGCTAACATGATTGGAACCGGAATTTTTACATCTATCGGATTTCAAGTCATGAATCCGCCCATCGGAATACCAGATCCATTTGCTATTATGTTTATTTGGTTTATTGGTGGTGTATTTGCGTTGTGCGGAGCCACGGCCTATGCGGAGGTAGCAACCACTTTTAGAGAATCAGGAGGAGAATATACGTTTTTATCAAAAATTTATCATCCCATAGTGGGTTTTGCAAGTGGTTGGGTTTCCATTATTGTTGGATTCTCTGCTGCAATTGCAGCGCTAGCATTAGCATCAGGAGATTATTTAATGCCTATAATGAATGAAATGCTGGGATCCAATTTACCGGAATATGTACCTAAAGTTGTGGCAATTTCGCTTATTATGTTGGTCACTTTGATTCAGTTAGGCGGTGTTGTAACTGGTGGCTTGTTTCAAAACATCATTACAACAATCAAATTGATGTTTATTCTTGTGATTATTATTACCCCATTTTTCTTTTTAGCTGAATCAGGAAAAAGCCATGTTTCTTTTTCCCCAACTAGTTCAAGCTGGAGCACCATATTCAGTTTACCTTTTGCCGGTTCTTTGGTGTATGTAATGTTTGCTTATAGTGGGTGGAATTCTTCTTCCTACATAGCTGGAAATATGGAAAACCCAAAGAAAAACCTACCGTTCTCATTAGTTACTGGAACAGCAATTGTTACCCTCGTATACCTAGCATTAACAGGCGTATTCATGTATGTGTGTACCTTCGACGAAATGCGCGGTAAAGTCGCAATAGGCAATATCGTAATCAGTAAAGTGTTTAATGAACAAGCCGCGCTAATTTTTGCTGGATTGTTTGCCGTTGCTCTTGTTTCAGGAATCAATGCTATGTTTATTGCAGGGCCGCGTGTGGCTCAAAGAATGGGTGAAGACTATCGAATTTTTTCTTTTTTGAAGGGACAAAATGAAAAAGGTGCACCCGTAAATGCGATACTGTTGCAAACATTGATTTCAATAACCATTGTATTATTGTTTGATTTCAGAATGATTTTACAATATATTGAATTAACCTTATCGCTTTTCTGTTTATTAACGGTAGTTGGTGTATTTGTGATAAGGGCTCGAAAACTGGGAGATGAATCATCGATAAAAACGTGGGGATATCCATTTACTCCTCTATTATTCATTGGAGTAACCCTTTGGATGATTCTTTATTTTGTTCAAATGGAACCCATGCGATTGGTATGGACGGGAGTAACAATACTGTCAGCAGTAGTTATTTATTTTTTATCCCCGAAAAATACCGAATGAAAATAAATCTCTTTTCCTTCTTTTTGGTTTTCTCAATCAGCTTGGGGTTTTCTCAACAATCAAAATCTGATTTTTATTCATCATTAGTAGGAAAAGATTCATTAGTAGATTACGTATTAAGAAATCGGGATAAATTCCATCTTCAATTTATTGTTACAGATATTGAACGCGATGAAGATGGGAATGAAGTATTTAATTCGTTCGATTTTAGCACCAATGAATACTTTTATCCTGCAAGCATGGTAAAATTACCCACAGCAATTGCTACCATGGAAATGTTGGATTCAATGCAAATTCAAAAAGAATGCTTTGTCAAAATGAATAAAGATGTTTCCTGTGGATCTAACGCATTTGCCGATCTAACCCAAAAACAAAATATTTCGATTGGTAAAGCCTTGGAAGATATGCTATCCATAAGTGATAACTACTATTACTCTTTGTTTTTTCATATGATAACGCCTTTGAAACTTAATGATTTTTTATTAAATCACCAGATAACTAATTCAATGATTTATAGTAGTTTCTCGGGGTGTCCACGAGGAAAAGATGTGGAAACAAATTCTTTTTCACTGATCAATGCCGAAGGGAAAAACCTGTTTTCTCAAGAAAAAACCCTATTAGATTCGAGTAAATATATGTATCGTCTACCATACATGGATTCAAAGCTTGTTGGAAAATATCAACTAGAAAACGGAAAAAAAATGGAGAAACCATACGATTTCAATTACCATTTAGATTACCCGTTGAAAGATATTCATTCTACCGTGTTTAGATTAGTATTTCCACAACATTTTAATTCAAGTGAACGATTTGATTTATCTTCTAGTTCACGGAAATTTTTACTTAAATGTATGGCCAATTATCCCCGAGAAATGCAGAATAAGTCATACCACAACATCAAACAATACCCTGATAATTATTATAAATATGCCATCATCGGAAACAATAATGAGCTCGCATCGAGTGGTCGGTATCGCACTTTTAGTAAAATTGGAATTGCCTATGGTTTCGTTACAGAATCTGCCTATGTTGTTGATTTCGTCAATCGAAAAGATTTCCTCTTTTCAGTAAGTTTGTACGTAAATGCGGATGAAACTA
>JBILYP010000028.1:0-40074 GCA_044377675.1 Crocinitomicaceae bacterium | reverse complement strand
ATGAAACTATCAATGATGGAACCTATGAGTATGAAAAAATAGCTAGACCATTTATAGCGAATTTCACGCGAATCATTCAGGAAGAACTATCAAAACCAATGGGAAACTCATCCTTATATTCCTTCGAATATTTCAAAATGATTCGAGAAATCATGCAGGCTAATTAAGCTTTACGGAATTTCTTATACATTTTTTGAACTTCTGTTCTAATGCCATAAAAATACTCCCCACTTGGGTAATCTACTGCATTCAGTCTAACGATATGTCCACCCAATTCAAAATCCTTTGCTTCCAATTCTTCAACAACTTGCCAATCTTTATTGAGGATTTCAAAGGTTACGAATGTTTTATTTGGTAGGGTAAAGTAAAATTCAACATTATCTACCACTTCTTGAAGTTCGAGATCATATAAAATACAATAATCTTCCGGTTTTATTCGACCTTTAGAAAAATGATGCAACAATCTTCTGTATAATACGACTCCAATAAAAATTAATAGTGTAACGGTTAAAAAAGAAGTCCACGATTCGAGTTGCATGCGTAAATTGTTAATAGGCGATGGACAAAATTAAGTCATTTTTTTGAAGCAGGACAATATTTAACGCTTATTCACTCGTTTACGCTTCTTTTTCTTTTTTCCATATATCGACTCGGGCAACAATGGATTGTTTTGCTTTTTATTTTTAATTTTTTTTTGATGAATCTTTTCTGTTGTTTCTACTTGCCTCTCCGACTCTGGGGTACGAGCTACATGATTAAATTCATTAGTAGTTTCTGAATCTGACCCTGGATTCTCCCATTTGTTTTTTACTTTCCGTTTCTTTAGTTTTCCGTTACGATTTTGAGACATAATGGTTAAACTTTTGTCTTCCTTATTGTTGATTCCAATAACATCCTCCATTAAATGCCAACCATCATTTTTCCACGCATAACAATCATAGGAAAAATCTGGAATATAAAAGGAATATATACCTTTTAAATTAGATGCTTCCGGAATCAAATGGTCAAACATAATACGCTTATATTTTGATTCATAATTCACATTCATCAAAGCACTTTCAGAATATTCAAAGTAAACACGATTATACTTTTCTTTTTGATTTTTGAAAATTGGCGCACCTAATTTGGCTGTTTTACCAGAAAATGTCAAGACATCAATTATCCGAATATTACTACTAGGATTGTTTCCATCCCATCCGAGCAAGGTATAATATGTTTTGGAGCCTATTTTGCGGACAATTATATCCAAGTATAAAGCACCATACCAATTGGCGGGATCAATCGATTTAGAGATACGCGCATTTAAGCCATCTTCATTGTCTTTTAACTCAACAACTATATTGCTTTTTCCTGCATCTTTTCGAACGATGAAGCCAAAATATTGATACGTGCCATCAAACGAATTATTAATAACCCACGTAAATATCCGAACTTTATCATCTGAGCTTTTAATTTCTTTTATCCCTTTTTGTAGTTTTAGAGAATCAAACGGAAAAGGAAAGGCTTCTTTAGCCTTTAAAACCGAGTGAAATTGAGATTTGAATTTTTCATTAGAAACCATTTTTTCATCAAACGATTCCTGTTTTTTTATCTCTTGAAAAAGCTCAATTAACTTGCTTTCAGTTTGAATTAATACAGACTGAGAAAAACCCAATGGGTGAAGCAAAAGAAAAAAAAATAAAACGAATAAAATCCTCATAATCTTTAGAACGAAACGTATAGTATAAAGTTACTTTTAAATTTCAAAATATTGGAATTAAAAGTGCGTTTGAATTGGTTTTAGTTGACATAATTTTATTTTAGATGTTGTTTGAATTTCGTACATTTGCAAGAATTTTTATCTTAAATAGATTCAGATGTCTTTACAAAATTTAAATCAAGTTGTGGAAGGGTTAACTTACGATGATGTGCTTCTTGCTCCTGCTTACTCGGAGGTATTACCACGCGAAGTTGAATTAAAAAGTAAATTTTCGAGAAATATTACTGTGAACACTCCAATTGCTTCTGCAGCAATGGATACAGTAACCGAGTCAAAACTTGCCATCGCAATAGCACAACAAGGAGGGATTGGAGTAATACACAAAAACATGAGTATTGCCATGCAGGCAATGCATGTTCGTAAAGTGAAGCGTTCAGAAAGTGGAATGATTATCGATCCAATAACGCTCTTAGAAGATGCGATTGTGAAGGATGCTTTGGCACTTATGAATGAACACGGTATCGGTGGAATTCCAGTAATTGATGGTTCACGGATTTTAAAAGGGATTTTAACCAATCGAGATCTTCGTTTTGAAAAAAACATGGATCGACCTGTTAAAGAGATCATGACCTCTGAAAATATAATCACAACGGTTGACGGAACAGATTTACAAACTGCTGAAGGAATTCTGCAAGGAAATAAAATTGAGAAGTTACCTGTATTAGATCAAGAAAAACGATTAATTGGATTAATTACTTATAGAGATATTATCAAAGTAAAAGAACATCCATTTTCCTGTAAAGACCAATTAGGAAGGTTGCGCGTTGCGGCCGCTGTTGGTGTAACTTTCGACACAATGGAGCGAGTTACTGCTCTTGTGGAGGCAGGTGTTGATGCTATTGTGATCGATACAGCTCATGGGCATTCAAAAGGAGTTGTTGTGCAACTAAAAGAAGTTAAAAAAGCATTTCCAAATTTAGATGTTGTCGTAGGGAATATCGCTACAGCAGAAGCAGCGAAATATTTAGTTGAGGCTGGTGCAGATGCCGTTAAAGTTGGTATTGGCCCAGGAAGTATCTGTACTACGCGTATTATCGCAGGAGTAGGTGTTCCGCAATTGACTGCCGTAAATGATGTTGCGAATGCAATAGCCGGAAGTGGCGTTCCTGTCATAGCCGATGGTGGAATACGTTACACGGGAGATATTGTTAAAGCAATCGCTGCCGGAGCAGATACCGTAATGCTAGGATCTATGTTTGCTGGAGTAGAAGAATCACCCGGCGAAACAATTATTTACGAAGGAAGAAAATTTAAGTCTTACCGTGGAATGGGGTCTTTGGAGGCTATGCAGCACGGATCAAAAGATCGCTATTTTCAAGATGCAGAAGATGATATTAAAAAATTGGTGCCCGAAGGTATTTCTGGAAGAGTTCCGTTTAAAGGGAATTTAATTGAAGTAATGTTTCAAATTATTGGTGGATTACGAGCAGGAATGGGATACTGTGGCGCAGCAAATATATCTAAATTAAAAGGAGCTAAATTTGTTAGAATAACATCTGCTGGGGTAAAAGAGTCACACCCTCATGATGTTACAATTACACGAGAAGCTCCAAACTACAGCTTAAAATAATTGTAGAAAATAGAAATAACTTATTAGAAAAAATAGAAAATAATGAAAAAACAGCTTTTAACTTTCAGTTTTATGCTACTTATTACAAGTGGTTTTTGTCAAAAAAATACTTCCAATGATCCAATTGTAATGGAAATTGACGGAAAAGGAGTAACAAAAAGTGAATTTTTACAGATTTATTTGAAAAACAATAATAACCCTCAATTTCACAAAGATTCAATTGATAAATATTTGGTCCTTTTCAAGAAGTTTAAATTAAAGGTTGCCGAAGCCGAAGCGCTGGGATATGATACCATTCCTAAACTTAAAAAGGAGCTCGACGGTTATAAAAAACAATTGGCTAATCCGTACATGATAGATTCAGCACAAAATGAATCATTAGTTCGAGAAGCCTATGAAAGAACTGCAAACGAAGTGAGGGCATCGCATATATTAATTCGTTTGGAACAAAACGCTAAACCACAAGATACCTTAATCGCTTGGAATAAGATCTCTGAAATCAAACGGAGATTAGAAAAAGGGGAGGATTTTGCTTATATTGCTAAGTCAAAAAACGGGTCAGAAGACCCTTCTGCTGTTAATAATGGAGGCGATTTAGGTTATTTTACCGCCTTTCAAATGATCTACCCGTTTGAGGATCGAGCATTTAAAACACCAATTGGTCAATTATCTGAAGTATTTCGTACCCGTTATGGTTACCATATTTTAAAAACAACAGGAACAAGACCAGCGCGAGGATCCATTAAGGTAGCTCATTTATTAGTATCAGCAGGGAAAAATGCAACTCAAGAGGAAAAAAATAATGCGGAGAAAAAAGCAGGTGAATTATATGCGAAATTAAAAGCGGGAGAAAAGTGGGATGATTTAGTGAAACTTTATTCGGACGATCCAACATCTAATCAAAAAGGCGGTGAACTTCCAATGTTTGGTTCAGGAACTAATCAACGTATGGTGCCTATTTTTGAGGAAGCTGCATTTGCATTGAAAAATGATGGTGAAATTAGTGCGCCCATCCAAACAGATTTTGGTTTTCACATCATTAAAAGATTGGAATGGAAACCCGTTCGGCCTTATAACGAGATGAAAAAGGAAATTCAATCCAAAGTTAATAAGGATGAACGTGCGAAAAAAACGCAAGATTCCTTTGTGGACAAAATGAAAAAACAATACAATTTTCAATTACCAAAGGTGAACGGTTTAACTTGGTTCGAAACTAATTTAGATTCAACTTATTTTGTTGGCAAATGGAAAACAGATAAATTAAACACAGATTTAGAAGTGTTTTCATTAGATGGTAAAATCTACACGCAAAAACAATTCGCTGAGTTCATGGAAAAAGGATTTAGAGGAATAAAACGAGATGAATTTAAAAAGGTAGTTGAAAGTCAATTTAACAATTGGGTCAAAATTTCTGTTCTCGATTATGAAGAATCAAAATTAGAGAGCAAGTATCCAGAATATCGTGCTTTAATTAAAGAATATCATGATGGTATTCTTCTATATGAAATCATGTCAGACAAAATTTGGAATAAATCGGTAAAAGATACAAGTGGTTTAAAGAACTTCTTTAATTTGAATCGCGCTAATTATATGTGGCAAAAACGACTAGATGCTACAATTTACGAATGTAATTCTGATAAAAATGCAGCGTTAGTTTATAAAATGTTGAAGAAAAAGAAAAATACATCCAAAGAAATTATTGAGAAAATTAATGTGAAATCGGAACTAAACTTGCGGGTGAAGATGAATAAGTTTGATGCTGAGTCCACAACTTATTTAAAAGGTAGAACTTTTACTCAAGGAAGAAATAAACCATACAATTTTGAAGACAAGTTTTACGTTGTTGTTCTAAACAAAGAACTTCCAATAATGAAAAAAGAATTCAACGAGGCAAAAGGAATAGTTACTTCTGATTACCAAAACTACATGGAAAAAACTTGGTTAGAGGAATTAGAGAAAAAACACCGAATTACATTTTATTATGACGTTCTTTATTCTTTAGATAAATAACATGATTAAACTATTTATTTTCATTCCTTTTTTATTTATTGGACTTAGCATTCAAGCGCAAGTTGTCGATAAAATTGTTGCACAAGTTGGAGATGAAATAATTTTATTATCGAATGTACAAGCCTTGAAACTGCAAATGATTCAAGAAAACACAGTTGATGTAAAAGATGCTGCATCTATCTCGGATTGTAAACTCGTTGAGGATTTGATGTATCAAAATTTACTTCTAAATCAAGCTCGATTGGATAGTTTACCTGTTTCAGATGAACAAGTTGATTCAGAAATGGAAAACAGACTGCGGTATATCATTAGCTCTATGCCTGGTGGAAAGGATCAATTTGAGAAATTTTACGGGAAATCAATTACTCAAATCAAAGAAGATTTTCGAGTGATTATTAGAAATCAAATTTTAGCCCGTGATATGCAGCAAAAAATCACTGCATCCATTACAGTAACGCCAAAAGAAGTTGAAACCTATTTTAAAGCACTCCCAAAAGATAGTGTTCCCTACATCAACATGAAATTATCCTTTCAACAGATTGTGTATTTCCCAAATTTAACTAAAGCTGATAAAGACAGGACTTATAATGAGTTGCGTGATATTCGATCCAAAATAATGTCTGGAGAGAAGTCGTTTGAATTTATGGCAAGGACAAAATCCAAAGATCCTGGATCAGCCGCACAAGGAGGGAAATTGAGTGCTTCTAAAGGGATGATGGTGCCAGGTTTTGAAGCGGCAGCGTTAGCTTTGAAACCTGGTGAAATATCTGAAGTTTTTGAAACAGAATACGGCTACCATATTGTTAAATTAAATTCCCGATTAGGGGATGATTATACCTGTCAACATATTTTGCTACCCGTTGAATTTAATGAAGAATCGTTGAACGAGGCGGCCATAAAAATTGATTCGTGTTATGCATTATTGAATGAGAACATGATTACATGGGATGACGCAGTTCTTCGTTTTTCTAATGATGAAAACACCAAGCAAAACAAGGGAATTATTACAAATCCTAAAACGGGTGAACAAACATGGGATATGCAAGATTTAAACGAAATAGATCGAGAGATTTATGTACTTACAGATGCTTTGGATGAAAATAAATTTACCCAACCCAATCTATACTTTGATGTTCTTTCTCGCAAACAAGGATTTAGAATTGTGCGATTACTGAAAAGATATCCGCCTCATATAGCCAACCTAACAGATGATTATATGTTAGTAAAACGAGCTACAGAAAATGATAAAATGCAAAAAGTTCTTGAAAAGTGGGTGCAGTCCAAAGTGAGTAATGTGTATATTCGCTTAGATGAATCACTGAAAAATTGTGACTTTAAATATAATTGGCTAACACAATCAAATTAATATGTCGGATACAGAAGCAATTAAAAACTTAGTAACGCACTATCAGACGTTAAAAAATGAAATTCATAAAGTTATCGTAGGACAGGATGAGGTTGTTGAACAAGTACTGATTTCTATATTTTCAAAAGGTCATTGCTTATTAGTTGGTGTTCCTGGGTTAGCGAAAACACTTTTAGTGAATACGATTGCTCAAACATTAGGGCTCACGTTCAATAGAATACAATTTACGCCAGATTTAATGCCCTCTGATATTATTGGGGCGGAGATTTTGGATGAAAACAGAAATTTTAAATTTATCAAAGGGCCACTTTTCTCCAATATTATTTTGGCAGATGAAATTAACAGAACTCCTCCCAAAACGCAATCTGCTTTGTTGGAAGCCATGCAAGAACGAAGTGTCACGGCAGGTGGAACTAATTATAAGCTACCCGCTCCATTTTTTGTGTTAGCAACTCAAAATCCCATAGAACAAGAAGGAACTTATCCTTTGCCTGAAGCGCAATTAGATCGTTTCATGTTCAATGTTTGGGTAGATTATCCCTCTTTTGCTGAAGAAATGGCTATTGTAAAATCAACAACTTCTGATCATGTCATTTCTTTGAATTCAATCATTTCAGGAGATGAAATAATGGCTTATCAGGATTTAATACGCAGAATACCTGTTGCTGATAATGTATTGGAATATGCAGTAAAATTAGTGGCTAAAACAAGATTGAATGATGCGTCTGCACCTAAAATAACTAAAGATTATTTAACCTGGGGCGCAGGCCCAAGGGCTTCTCAATACTTAATACTTGGAGCAAAAACACATGCAGTTTTAAACGGTAAATATTCTCCGGATATTGAAGACGTTAAAGCTATTGCTAAACCAATTCTTAGACACCGTCTCGTTCGAAATTACCGTGCAGAAGCAGAAGGTTACTCCATGGATAAAATTATTGAAGAATTATTATGAATCTAGATTTTAGCGCACTGTTTGGACTACAAGGACTGTTTTATTTAGTAGTTCTATCGTTGTTAGAAATCGTACTTGGTATTGATAATATTATTTTTATCAGTATCGTTACCGAAAAACTTCCTGCAGAAAAAAGAAGGTTTGCACGAAATATTGGATTAGCGCTTGCCTTGCTGGTGCGACTTGTACTTCTCGGATTTGTATCTTGGATTATGGGGATGACCAAACCGTTTATTACCGTTATGGATCATCCTTTTTCTGGTCAGAGTTTAGTTTTGTTGATTGGGGGGCTTTTCTTGATTTATAAAAGTACCATTGAAATGCATAACAGCGTAAAAGGAAATGAGGAAACTACAAAATCAAGTAAAAAATCACTTTCTTCTATTATTCTTCAAATTGTTCTGATTGACATTGTTTTTAGTTTTGACTCTATTATTTCAGCAATCGGTATGACTAATGGAATGAAAGCAGATACAGGTGGTGACCCCCTTGTTATTATTTACCTTGCGGTAATTATTTCGATGATTGTTATGCTGATATTCTCCAAGCAAATTAGTGATTTCATTCAAAACAATCCAACTGTAAAAATGATTGCCTTAGGGTTTTTAGTAACCATTGGTGTATTGTTAGTAGCTGAGGCTTTCGGGCAACACATCCCAAAAGGATACGTTTATTTTGCCTTAACTTATTCGTTGTTCGTTGAATTTTTGAATATCCGAATGAGAAAAAACAAAAGTCAAGATTAAATGAACCTTAACGAGGCAAGAGCATATCTTTCCTACAATGAGTCACAGGATATTGAGGAATTTTACGACGATTTTATTTTCGACCAAAAACAATTTTTCAAGCAAAAACAGGTACATAAAAAATTGTATGAAGCTAAATTCAAAAAGATAAATCAAGCTTTACATGCATTTGAAACACTTGGGATTGAAGACAAAACTAACTCTTCGAAATTCTCCTTTACAACACCAACATTTACTAGTAATATTCAAACCAACTTTCATACGTACCATAATTGCAGGAATAGTTTGTTTATTGAGCTATATAACGCAACTTTTCTTTCTGAAATTGAACCGATTGCAACAAGAATTATTTTTTTAGAAAATCTATATGCTGAAACGTGGATATCACAAAAGCATCACTTTTCTATGGGCGATCAAACTAACATTATAGATCCAATGAACGTGCTCGCTGATATTCTGTTATTGGAAAAAAAAGGCATAATAAACACAGAGCAGTACAATCCAAACATTCATTCAGATTGTGTATTTTTAAAAGCGGATATTTATAGACTTTTTTGCGTTAATCATTAAGTTTCAGTACGGCTAAAAAGGCTTCTTGAGGAACCTCAACCCTACCCACTTGGCGCATGCGCTTCTTACCTACCTTTTGTTTCTCTAATAATTTTCGTTTCCGTGATATGTCCCCACCATAACATTTGGCTGTCACATCCTTTCGCAATGCTTTGATGGTCTCACGCGCAATAATTTTTGCACCAATTGCTGCTTGAATAGGTATTTCAAATTGCTGGCGAGGGATTAATTCCTTTAATTTCAAACAAATCCGTTTACCTAAGTCAAATGCATTATTTCTATGAACTAAGGCAGATAAAGCATCAACCTGCTCTGCATTTAAGAGTAAATCCATTTTGATAAGGTCGGATTCTTTATATCCAATGGGATGATAATCAAAAGAAGCATAACCTCTTGACACTGTTTTTAGTCGATCATAAAAATCAAATACAATTTCGGCAAGGGGCATCTCAAAAGTTAATTCAACTCGATCTTGCGTCAAATAGACTTGGTTACTTATCTCCCCACGTTTTTCAATACATAAGGTCATAATGGAACCAACATACTCCGATTTAGTTATGACTTGAGCTTTAATATACGGTTCTTCAATTCGAGCCATTGTGCCTGGATCAGGAAGTTCTGATGGATTATTAACAATCATTTGAACATCAGGATTTTTATTCAGAAAGGCATGATAAGATACGTTGGGAACGGTAGTAATTACTGTCATGTTGAACTCTCGTTCAAGTCGTTCTTGAATGATTTCCATGTGTAACATTCCCAAAAATCCACAGCGAAAACCGAAGCCCAACGCAGCGGAAGATTCAGGTTCAAAAACCAGCGAAGAATCATTCAACTGCAATTTTTCCATGGAATAGCGTAATTCCTCGTAATCTTCAGTATCTACAGGATAAATCCCAGCAAATACCATTGGTTTTACATCTTCAAAACCTTTTACTGCTGCCAAGCACGGATTATCGGTTCCCGTAATTGTATCTCCAACTTTTACTTCATTTGCTTGCTTAATACCGGAAATAATGTATCCAACATCACCAGCCTTTACCGTGTTTTTGGGAAGTAAATCCATCTTCAAAACACCTATTTCATCTGCATTATAAGACTTTCCTGTATTAAAAAACTTAACTTTTTGGCCTTTATTAAGGGTACCATTTAAAATACGATAATAAGCTATTATACCACGAAAAGGATTAAAAACAGAATCAAAAATCATTGCTTGTAATGGCGCATTTTCATCACCTTTCGGAGCAGGAACTCGCTCAATTACCGCTTTTAATATTTCATCTACACCAAGTCCTGTTTTGCCTGAAGCAGGTATGATTTCCTCGAGTTTACATCCAATTAAATCAATAATTTGATCTGAAACCTCTTCTGGCATAGCGCTGTCCAAATCCATTTTATTTAAAATAGGAATGATTTCCAAATCGTGTTCAATTGCTAAATATAAATTTGAAATAGTCTGAGCTTCAATACCTTGCGTTGCGTCAACAATGAGTAAAGCCCCTTCACATGCGGCAATCGATCGAGAAACCTCATAAGAAAAATCTACATGCCCTGGAGTATCAATCAAATTCAGGATATAGTCTTGTCCTTCATAGGTGTAATTCATCTGAATCGCGTGACTTTTTATTGTGATCCCACGCTCGCGTTCAATGTCCATATCATCCAACGCTTGAGCTTGCATATCGCGATCTGCTATAGTTCCTGTTGTTTGTAATAACCGATCAGCAAGTGTACTCTTACCATGGTCAATATGTGCGATAATGCAAAAATTTCGGATGTTTTTCATAGATAATTCTGTCTAAACAAAGGTACATTAAAAAACGCATCCTTGAAAAGCAAAGTCGTATTTTTCGGAATATGCAAGATTATTAGTTGAAAAGCTTTTGAACTTATTAATGATTCGAGTTAATATGAGATTCCAGAAAAAGACTTAATGTAATTCAATTATAAATGTTACTGACTCCATTTCATCGGGCTCCAGTAAATGCATACCTTCTTTTTCCATAAGATTGCCATCTGAATGAATACTATCTGCCCAACCCCACCATGGTTCTATGCA
Organism: Crocinitomicaceae bacterium; assembly: GCA_044377675.1. Taxonomy (GTDB): domain Bacteria; phylum Bacteroidota; class Bacteroidia; order Flavobacteriales_D; family Crocinitomicaceae; genus UBA952. Next base: position 29,039 of record JBILYP010000028.1, on the reverse strand, counting down.
AAAAAATGGTGCCCCAATCTTGGTCCAAAACCCTATGGCTTCCCAATTTTCAGATGAAACGGTCACGATTGGCCCTCTTTTTTCATGATTTAATGTCACAGATGAAAATGGAGGTTGTTTAAAAACCAGCGCATCATTTACGAATAATGAGTTATCTAAGGGTAATGATTTATTAATGAACATTGCTTCCGACTTACCAGAATAATATGGGCCTTCCAATATAGAACGATTCAGGCTCAGTAATTCATTAAAAATTAAAGAATATTCATTCAAATTACCGGTTATAGAAAACCCCGGATGACCTCCTACCGAATATGGCAGAGTTTTTTGGTCCAAATTAGTCGTTTGATAAGTTACTTCAATGGAAAACCCCTTCAGTTCATAAGTAACAACAAATTCAAAATGAAACGGATACTGTAGGTAGGTATCAATGGAATTAACTAAAATAAATTGAACACGATTTTCTTGATGATTAATAACATCAAAATGGCAATCACGCGCAAATCCATGTTGCATCATGTGATATTGATGATCGTTCAGAAAAAAAGCATCACTTTTTAATCTACCAACAATAGGGAAAAGATTTGGAGAAACACGATTCCAAATTTCATCTTTTTTTCGCCACAAGACATTTTCAGAATTGACTTTTTTTAATGTAATTAATTCTGCGCCTTTCGGGTCAATATCAGCAACAATAAAACTATTTGAAATTCTAATCATAAAACGAATCTACAAATTTTCATAACGAATACTGTTTGCCCGGATAAGATTTTACAATACCTTCCATTTCCATTGAAAATAAAAGCGCATTCAATTCAGAAACAGAACTATTTAAATCCACTATCATTTGATCCACATGGGTTTTTCCTTTTTGCTTTAGTAAGTCCACTATTCTAATTTCCTTAGGATCAATTAAACTTACATGTACAGACTTTTGATTGATGATATTTGGATTATCCGACATCGAACTTTTGCACCAATTCATAAGTTTCAGTATGTCTGATGCATGTGTCACCAAATGAGCCATATTTTTTTGAATCAGTACGTTGCAGCCTCTAGAGTTTTCTTGATTTACACTTCCTGGGAATGCGAAAACATCTCGGTTATAATCAAATGCTAATTCTGAAGTTATCATCGATCCTCCTTTAGCTTTACTTTCAATAATCACTAAACCATCAACCATTCCGGCAACAATTCGATTTCTTCTCGGAAAATTGACTCTATCCGGTAAGGTCTTACTAGGGAATTCCGTTACCAAACCTCCACCACTAGTACACATTTCTTTTGCAATGGCGTTGTGAGAAAATGGATACATTCTATCTAATCCGTGTCCCAAAACCCCAACTGTTGATAAGCCTGAATCTAACGCCGATCGATGTGCATTATAATCGGTACCATAAGCTAAGCCACTTATTATTTGAACGTTATAAGGTTTTAATTCTTGAATCAATTGTTCTGTGATTTCCTTTCCATAATCAGATGCTGTTCTCGTTCCTACGATCGAAAGTACTTTGGGAGGGTTAGGATCAAAGTCTCCTTTTGAATACAAGAGCAGAGGTGCATCAGCGCATTGTTTCAAGCGGCGTGGATAATTGCTATCCAACAAAAAATGTGTCGTTAAATTATATTTCTCAACAAAATCCACTTGAACGTTAGCGAGTTCAAGTGCCTTTTCTCGTTCCATATTCACTAAAATAGATTTTGAAATCCCTGTTAGTTTTTGTAGTTCGTTAATTGAAGCCAAAAAAATCAGTTCAATTTCTGGAAGCCTGGAAAACAAGTGAGTAGCTTTACGCGGGCCTATGCCTTTCAAATATGTTAAAGCAATTTGATAGAGTTGGTGTTGTGCTTTCAATTTTATTTAGTAGTTTCGAATACTTTAATTTACGAAGAATTTTTGATCTATGTGTGCAACACGAATACTTTTTGTATTATTTTTTCTATCCTCATCATTCATTTATAGCCAAACCAAAGGTGTTGTTTTAGATGCTTCAACAGATATAGGTATACCTGGAGTAAAATTAATTTGCTCAGATGGAACAAAAGCCTCATCCAATAGTTCTGGAGAATTTACCCTTGCCATAAAAAAATATCCCGTCTGGATAACAATCAAATATGCCGATTTTGATCGTGATTCGGTGCTTGTCAATAGCGATACTCTGATGCAATGGAAACTGAAACCAACTCTTCAAACCATGCAAACCATGGTGATTTCTTCAAGCAGAAGAAGCCAAGCTATTGAGGACGTGCCTGTTTCCATGGAAGTAATAAAACCTGCATTAATAGACAACAAAGGATTAGTGAACTTAGAACAAGTTGTGGATCAAAGCCCGGGAGTTTATGCGATGGATGGTCAGGTGAGTATTCGCGGTGGAGGAGGTTATGCCTACGGTGCAGGTAGTCGGGTTGTGTTATTATGGAACGGTGTTCCGATGCTTTCTCCTGATATTGGAGATGCCAAATGGAATGCTATTCCTATGGAGCAAACAGATCAAATTGAAATTATCAAAGGAGCTTCTTCTGTTTTATATGGAAGCGGCGCGCTAAATGGAATAATTTCACTCAGTGAAAAAGAGGCGAATCCTAAAAGTGAGCTCAAAATAAAGGTACAATCAGGTATTTATGATAATCCAAGAAGAAAATCCATGCAGTGGTGGGTAAGAAATCCAATGTTCTACTTGGCCGATATATATCACAGCAAAGCACAAAAAAACTGGGGGTATACCATTGGTACAAATATGTATTTAGATTCCGGATTTAGACAAGGTGAACAAGAAAAAAGATTAAGAGTTAACGGATCGATTTATTACAAACCATTGAAAATAAAGAATTTAAAAACAGGATTAAGTTATAATTTCCAATATCAAGACATGGGTGTTTTTGTTCTTTGGAAAAATGATTCTATGGGTTATCAGGCAATGGATAATACGTTATCCAGGCAAAAAGCAGTCCGATTTAATGTCGATCCTTATTTAAAGTACTACGACAAAAAAAATAACAAACATTTTTTAAGAAGTAGATACTACTTGGTTACAACAGGAAATGATCAAAATTATTTCGATGCTTCATTTGCCCAAATGATTTATGCTGATTATCAATTCCAGAAAAAAATAGGTGAAAATAAGAACATTACCTTAGGAGCGATGAACAACAGTAGCTTTGTCCGAAGTTGGGTTTTTGGAGATCACACATCTCAAAACTCAGCTGTTTATGGCCAATTTGAAGGGAAGTTTTGGGGGAAAATTGATTGGACTGCTGGTATGCGTCTCGAATATTATCAATTAGACACATTGAAAGCAGATTCAAGGTTTAATTTCACTGATTCTGTTTCTATGCCAATTTATCCCGTTTTTAGAACAGCAGCCCATTACGCATTAAATAAATTTAGTCATTTAAGGATTTCTGCCGGTCAAGGTATTCGTTTTCCTTCGATTGCAGAACGTTTCGTGTCTACATCAGTAGGAGGACTAGTTATTTTCAAGAATCCCGATTTAAAGCCAGAAAAAGGGTGGTCAGGGGAAATTGGTTGGAAACAATTAGTAAAAATGGGTGAATGGAAGGGTGCTATTGATGTAGCGGGTTTCATTAATGAATATAGTAACATGGCCGAATTTACTTTTGGAGCGTATAATCCAGTTACTGGTGACAAATTAAACTGGCTTGGAGCGGGCCCTGCATCACCTGAAGACTCTTCAATTTGGAATGGATTAATATCGCAAGGACTTACAATTAATAATTTAATTGGGTTCCAAGCTCAAAATGCTGAAAGAGCACGTATAACTGGACTAGAGTTATCATTTAATAGCGCGGGCAAAATAAAAAATGTAGATATAACTTCCTTGATTGGTTATACTTATTTAAACCCCATTAGCTTAAATACTAACCCTACTTATCTTGCCACTTTTTCGGATACTTCTTCACGTATGTTAAAATATCGATTTAGACACATGTTTAAAGCAGATGTACAAGTATCATATAAGAAATTTAGCATAGGTATTTCATGCAGATATAATAGTTACATGAAAAATATTGATAGGATTTTTGAGGAATCCATTGGGGGAATTGAAATTTTAACAGGCTTAAAAGAGTACAGAGAAACATACAATAAAGGCGCTCTAGTTTTTGACAGTAGAATCATGTTTGAACCCTATGAAAATCTTAAAATTAATCTAGTGACTAACAATATTTTGAATGCTGAATATGTTTCAAGACCTGGAGATATTCAAGCACCTAGAAATTTTGTAATTCAATTACAATATCAAATAAAGTAAAGGAGTCTTTCAGTTTTATTTTTTCGGGCATTAAACCAAAAGATTTTCTGCCTGCCATTTAACTTTAACAGCAGATATTATTGGTGTTTCAAGGCGTTGATTGTTCAATACTTGAAATTGTTGCTTGACATAAAATGGAAGCGGTGAGCGGTAGATTGAACTATCATTTTTTAAATCGTTGCTGTGATCGATGACCCACCCATAAAAAATAGGACACGCTTTTTTTAACTCATCAATTAATTGACCACCGAGTCCTTTACCTTTGTAGATTTCATCAACTAAAATTGAAAAACGCGTTTCATTTTCGGCAGCAAATAAAACAGCCCATCCAACAATTATATTTTGTTGATTTTCTATGATAAAATGGCGATAATCGGTTGCATCTGCCAATAACATTGAAAATCGATTCATTAAATTTTTGGGGTATTCCTTATTCCACAGAAAGTCGATTTGTTGGTGCTGGTTTTTGCTTAATTGTTCTGTATAAATTAATCGCATTTAGAATAATGGTTAAAATGGGCCAGCTTAATGCTAACCCATTCAATTTATTTTAAAGGTATTATTTCAATACAATAAAACGTTTTTGTAACCATTTAAGGTCATTTTGAATACGTAAATAATATACCCCATTAGCTATTTCAGAAATTGAAACCTGTTCAACCTCTTGCTTCGCTCGGAATGAGTAGATTACTCGTCCGTTGATGTCTCGAATTTCCGTTTCAACTCCAATTGGCAATCCTACAATTTGAAACACTGCATTATTGGGATTAGGTACAATTAAAATCTCTGCTAGTAATTGATCTTCAATAGAAGCACATTGATCAACCGTTATTGAAACTTGGCTAGATCCTTGGCACCCATTCGCATCTGTATAATTTGCCGAAATAATTGATACCCCAACCCCTGCAATGGATGGATCAAATGTTGAACCTACAACTCCTGTTCCTGAAAGAAGGGCAGTTGCCGGTGTTGGGATTAATTGAACTAGTCCTGCATTTGCACAAACCGTATTATCTGAATCATTTGATGTAAGTGTAACAACTGGATTTGATTCAACCACAATGTTTTGGGAACTTGTATTTGTTCCGGAACTATTGGAAACAGTTAAAGAAACTGTATACGTTCCTGCTGAAGTGTATGCATGAGATGGATTTTGCTGATTTGACGAACTTCCATCGCCAAAATCCCAAGACCATGATGTTGGTGTATTTGAAGAGAAATCAATAAAATTTACAATTGATCCGGAACATACAGAGCTAGGAGAAGTAAATGAGGATGTAGGTGGGTTATTGGATGGTATGGAGTAAAAAACTTTAAAGTCATCAAAATAAAAACCATCTGCAGTGGTGCCACCATCTGATCTTAATTGAAATCTCACTTTGATTTGTTGTCCTAAATAGTCACTTAAATTAATTTCTTCCAATACCCAACTGGTTTGAGTTCCTTCGTATACAGGTTGACCATTAGGCTGAACGCTTCCATTACCACTAGTTCCTGGCACTGTGTAATTTCCACATTGCCCTATCCAAGTTAAACCTCCATCAGTGGAAACTTGAAATTGAACAAAGTCATAATCTGATTCAATGCCCCACTTGGCATAAAATGAAATCATGGCAGATGTAGCTTGTGTCAAATTAATCGTAGGAACATAGGTATATGTTTTATTCGTATTATTTGAATAATTATTTGCGGATCCATCAAAGAAAGATTTTGATGGCGATACAAAAGTAGTGGTTGTAGTTGACCAATTTCCAGTCCAATTGGTTATGGCTGTTGCATCTTCAAGAGCTTGCAAGGTCATAGCGCCAAATGTTTTAACAATAGTATCTTTTTTAACCCAAAGCCCATTATCCGTTTTAAGAATATACTTAATTTGATCTCCAAATTGAATAGAAGGATTTAATACGTATGATATTGATCCTGTTGAGGTTTGTTGACTGTTCAAATTGTATGTAACTGAATTGCCAACTGAGGCGATATTTAACAAGGGTTCAATAGATACAATTACCGGCCCGGATTGTCTTCCTAATCTTTTAGCAGAATGATTGAAGCTTCCAGACATTGTTGCAACCGTTGAAGGATCTGTATCCTTGACGATATTGTAATTTCGTGTCAAATGTGCCAAAATTAGATTAGGAAATACCATTTCTTTGCAGGTTGCGATTATTTCACTTGAAGGCTGCCAAAATGCAGTTCCAACCTCTGGTGTATGAGCGAAGACTGTATCTTTTTGACCAACACCTACATCCACTTTGTACATATAATCATCTGAATCTCCTGATGCAGGATACAAACCGGAAGATTTTTGAGCAAAATAACCATTCAATTCTGTCATATGATTGGTGTAATCTTGAAAATAATTATGATGAGGAGCAAATTCTGCTGTAGTTGTGCCTATTGGAAACAAAATCTCCTCTGCAAACGCATGCGCATTAAAGGCCATTTCAAAATCATTATTCTGAACCAACCACCTCATCGCTTGCGTTTCCGGTTCTGAAAAAGCAGAAGTTCCTCGGTAAGTATCATTGCTTGGAGTTGCGCTTGTTCCTGTTGTTCCCCAGCCGTATGAATAATTTCTATTTAAATCAACGCCAAACGACCCATTGCTGTTAAGTCTGCGATTTTTTCGCCACATTCCACCCCCATTAGGATTGGTGGTTTCATTATAAACATATCCATCTGGATTGATACAAGGCACAAAGAACATTTGAGTGTTATTTACCAAGTAAGTTACCTCATCATTAGTCCCGTAATTTTCCAACACATACCACATATAGAAGATTGTTTCCATCAAACTCATCGGCTCACGAGCATGATGAATTGCAGTATATAAAATTTTTGGCTCTCCTGCTTCGTTTGTTGAAGGGTTGTCAGAAATTTTTACATGATAAATTGGACGATTTTCAAACGTAAGAAAAGTTGATATAGGTGCTTTAGCGGTAATTAAATTTGGATATTGTGCAACCATAGCATCCAATTCTGCTAGCATTTCGGCATATTTCAAATATCCCCCCATTGTTCCTAAGTTAAAATTCGACGGAGTGGCTGGTGAAAACGCTGATGATCCTCCGCCCGATGCACCACTACATGAAGCATTTTTTAGAATTTGATTCGGATCTTTACTTGGATTATTTAATAATTCAACATAATAAGCCTCTACATCAGCAATTAGTATTTCATGATCAAAGCCATATTGATTCATGATTTCAATTTCTTGCTTAGAAAAATCGGATATAAAGAACATGCCTTCCTTGTGAATTCCATGATCTACAGCAACACCTAATTCCCCCAGTCGATACAAGTCCTCATTATCTCCAAAGACCTTTACCCGGGAATAATTTTGAGCTTGAATAGATGTGAAAGTAAATACACCAATAAGAAGTGTAAAAAAAGTTTTCATAGTTTATAGTTTAGTTAGCTAAAGTATTAAAAATCATTCAAATTTTAGCTTTTTTCACTAAGAAAACAAGGAGAGATAAGTAAAAAGCTGGGAATTAACAGAATAACGTAATTCAATCATCTGCTTTCCATTTTCACCTAATTTTTTTCGAAGATCCACATCAGATAGTAGTGTCTCTAATGCCATTTTCCATTCATCTGTTGACCTAGCAATTAAACCATTTTCGCGATGTTGCACAATATCCGTGTTCACACCAACAGGCGACATTACGGTAGGAATACCCAATGACATATATTGCAATCCCTTAAATCCACATTTACCCGACGACCATTGATCCTCAACTAATGGCATTATGCCAATTGAAAAATTCAATAAATCCTTGATTTCTGTTTCTTTTTTCCACGGAATAAATTCTAAATTGGGAAAATTAAAATCTGGTTTTTCATTCGAAATTATTTGAATCGTGTAATCATATTTTGTGTTCAAATACTCAAAAACTGGAATTAATTCATCTAAATACCGCATGGTGGTATGCGTTCCTGTCCAGCCAATTATGAGTTTTTCGGAATGATAATTTGTATTTCCTGAGTGGTAGTTTACCGTATCAATTGTTGTTGGGATAATAATTACATTCGGATTAAACTGTCTAGCATAATCTGCAAGAAATTGATTTCCTGCTGAAATCTGATGCGCCCATTTCATGCAATAATTAACCTTCCAATAGGCTTTTAATCGATGGAAACGCGCATTTGTTTCACTATAATTTGCCAACCAAATGGCATCATCAAAATCATAAATATATTTCTTTCGCAACACTTTTGCAATAAGCCACTCAAAAACAGGAGGCCCGACATGGGATGCTTCTCTATGAATAAAAACAAAATCTGCCTTTCTTAGAGAGAATAAAAGGTAAAAACGCGTAATGAAACTTTTTAAAACACCCGTTATTTTTGAAATCACTTTCCCTTCAGAGTATAATGTTTTCCATGTATTCTGGTCTAAAAAAGGATAAAGCTCAAGTTCATAACCTTCCTGCTCCAAAAAAGAAAAATACTGTTCAAAGCGAAAACGCTGCGATGGTGCAGAATTGTGAGGATAGGGTGCGATAAAAAAAATACGTTTTTTCTTCATTACGGAAATCTATTGTACTATTTTTTTATAGACCTTCAAATACCTACTTACACCGGTTTCCAATCCATAAAATTCAACCGCACCTTGTTGCGCAAGCGTTTTGTTGAAGGGAATTTGATCCCAATTAATTTCGGAAAACACAACTGAAGTAAGTTCTTCTAATACTATTCCAGCTTCATATTTTTTAATCACCATGTCTGTGTCACCAACGCCAGCATTGCAAATTATTGGAATTCCCATCGACATTAATTCTCCTTGCTTAGTTGGCGACGAAGCCTTTTTGGAATACGTTGGACGAATAAAAAACACAGATGCATTGAATATAGAAATATATGCAGAAACATCCTTGTGAGTTGCAGATTGAATGCGAATCGAAGAACGAGGAACACCAATCTTATCGGCTTGTTCTAATATGAAATCAGCATTGTCTCCTGAAATAATTAAAAAAACAGCCTCTGATTTTTGAACTAAAAGAGCTGAAAAAGCAAGAAGCATTTCATCTAACATGTACCAAGTGCCTATTGAACCAACGTATCCAAGAATAAATTGATTGGGAAGGATTGTCAATTGCTTAAGCAACTCCGTCCTTCTTTCTTCTTGAATTTGGTTAGGGTCAAATTTTGATAAGTCAGCACAACAAGGAATGACTTCAATTTTATCGGCTAATCCTTCAAAATCAGACCAAGAACAAATTTCATTCTTTCCGTTATACGTTAAAGAAATAACGTGATCTGATTCAAGAAAAAACTGTTTTTCTTTCCGCTTAAAATAGTTGTATACCGTTCGAAAAATCGGATTGGAAAGCGACCATATTTTCCCATCGACACGTTCGTCGGCCCAAAAACCACGCATATCAAAAAGAAAATGAACGCCTTGTTTATTTTTCATCCCCAAACCAACTAACGCGGAAAGGTAGCTTCTACAATGAGTTAATACAAAAGTATGTTCCTTATGAAGTTTTAATGCAAGGTTTTTCATTCTCCAAACATCATAAATTGTAGAAAGCAGAGGCGGTTTTTTCGTGTAAATTAACGGGTTCCAACTAACATTATTTTCATCGCAAAGATGTTGAATATGATCTTTGAGTAGTGCAAACTTTTCAGGTTTTTCAAAACTAATTAAATGAAAAACATATCCGTTTTTGGAAAGACCGAAGATGTATGGAAGCACTTGTGATTGACCAAGTGGATCCGTCATTCCATCATAGGAAATGTACAGTACATTCTTCTTTATTTCATCCATCTTTCATACCACATTTGGAACATCAACAAATACCACAACTTAAAATCATATTCCGATTTTCCGGAAAAGAAAGCTGTTTTCAAACGACTAACTGCTTCCCAATTAAATAACCCCTGCTCTTTAATCGATTTTTCATTAATATAAGAATTTACCATATCCTTCAATTCATTATTCATCCAAGCTGCAAGAGGAATAGCAAATCCCATTTTTGGTCGATCCATTTTTTCCTTTGGGATGTAGTTATGAACGATTTCTCGAACAATGTGCTTTTTAATTCCATTATGGTATTTAAAATCATCCGGTAATTGTGCAGCATACTCAATAACTCGGTGATCTAGAAAGGGCTCTCTACCTTCCAAACTCGCTGTCATCGTTGCACGATCTACCTTTTGAAGGATATCATCTACTAAATACGTCTGATAATCAATTGCCATCATATAAGAAAGAGGTGAAAATGATTCATTTCCTAATTCTTTTGATGTATAGGCAGTAATTAATTTTTCAGGATGAAATTCCAATAATTCGGCCAATTGCTTTTCAGTATATTGTTGACTCAAACTTAACATCATTTGTTCAGCAGAAGGATCTCTAAGCAGAGATTTTAGCTTTTCATACCTATTGGGGAAATTATATTTGTTTTTCAAAACAGGAATACGATTTGCCGGCACAAAATTCATCAGTTCAGCCATTGCTTTTCGCGCAAATCCAGGAATCGATTGTAATTTTTTTCCATACCTCATCAGGTAATCGTATCTATTATATCCAGCAAAAACCTCATCGCCTGCATCAGCAGATAACGCAACAGTGACTTGTTTACGGGCCATAATGCTTACCAAGGTCGTTGGAATAGCACTGCTGTCAGCAAATGGTTCGTCGTAGTAATAAGGCAAATCTGAAATCAAATCCAAGGCATCTTTTTGAGTACATTCAATTTCTGTGTGATCCGTACCCAGAAAGCCTGCCGTTTGTCTGGCATATTCTGCTTCATTTAATCCAATATCAGGAACAGAAATAGTGAATGTTTTTAATTTTTCCGTTCGGTCTTTTTGTAACAAGGCAGTAACTGCAGTACTATCATATCCTCCGCTTAAAAAAACACCAACAGGTACATCTGCCACCATCCTATAATTACATGCCGATGATAAAAGTGCCTCCGTTTCTATTTTAGCCGTTTCAAAATCAACAGTCAATTTTGGTTTATTGTATGCATCATAGACATTCCAATATTGAGTTTGGTTTTCCGGCAAAACCCGATCAGCTATATTATTTTCAGCAAGCGAAAAAGTTATGGTATGACCCGGTTTTAATTTGAAACAATCGCTAAAAATACAATGCGGCGTTGGTACATTACCATATTGCATAAAGGCTGCAACGGAATTTTTGTTTAATTCCTTTTTAAATCGAGGATGCTTGTGAAAGGATTTAAGTTCAGAAGAAAACAAGAACAATCCATCCTTGAAATAATAAAAAAATGGTTTAACACCTGCACGATCTCTAACACAATAAACTGTATTATTTTGTGTGTCATAAATTACGAACGCAAACATACCAATGAATCGATCTATGCATTTTTCTCCCCATTGGGCATAACTATGAATAATTACCTCAGTATCAGAGTTTCCCGTAAATGAGTGTCCTAATTCTACAAGTTCTTTCTTTATTTCAGCATAATTATACACCTCCCCATTGAAACAAATCCATAAATGCTGAAATTGCATAGGTTGCTTTCCATGTTCGGATAAATCAATAATAGAAAGTCTTCGGTGACCGAAACCAACTTGTGCGTGCGAGTTTTCCAATAACTCAATGCCGCTTCCGTCCGGCCCGCGATGATACAAGGTATCCGTCATTGATTGCAATATATCAATACCAGATGTTTTTTTAAAATCAATAAAGCCTGAAATTCCGCACATAGTAGTTAAGGTTGTCGGTTTTACAAAAGTAGTAGGAAAAAGAATGTAATTGCAGACTTATTTTCTCTAATTTTGAATCGATTACAATTCACATTATGAAAAATATCGATTTTTCGATTGTACTTTTTAATGACCACACCAATAAACTAACCTTTTTTACAGGACTGGATATTTTAATGTTGTTATTCTGGTTGACCCTTATATTAATAATTGCCAGTTACATCAAGTCACAAAACAATGATAAGGAACACTACCAATTTTTCATGAGGAATTTGTATTTCAAGCTTGTGTTCTCTTTCATTTTTGCATTCTATTATATCTTTTTCATTAAAGGAGGCGATACAATTGCTTTTTATGATACCTCAAGAGTTTTAACAAACCTGCTATTTAAATACCCAGAGTATTGGTTACAAGAATGGCCTACATATTCATTGCAAGAAGGTTATGTTAATCATTTCACACCTGAAACTGGTTTTCCGCCTGGATGGATTGTCCGCGAACCTGAAGGGTATTTTGTAAGTAAATTGTTTTCGGTAATTAATATTTTCACCGGAAACAGTTACTTGGCAACCACTGTTTTATCAGCATTTATAACTTCTTTAGCTTCATTTAAATTATATGATTTTATTGTTTCATTTGGCATTCATGATCATAAAAAACTTGCTTTGTATTTTCTTTTTATTCCGTCGTTAAGCTTTTGGTGTACGGGAGTTTCTAAAGATGCTTTGATTGTAATTTGTCTTTATTATTTAATCCCAACCATCTATAATCTAGTTAGTGGGAAAGCTAAACTTAAACTATGGAATGTACTTATTATTATTTTCCTTTTTTGGATTCTTTTAAACATACGATCTTTCATGGTGGCTGTTATTATTGTGCCTTTTATTTTTGCATTTAACGTGCAATTCGCAAAACGATATTTTTCGAGTAAATTCATTAGAAGTTTTGTCCGTTCAATTGTTATTGTTGTAGGTTTTTTATTTATTGGGTTTTATTTCTCTGGAGAAACAGCTCAAAAATACTTGAGAGAAGCTGAGGTTACGCAACAAGATTTTAAAAACAACAAAGCTTACACGGGCGCAAAGTATGACCTAGGTGAAGTGACTTTTACCCCTTCTGGATTATTACGCGCTATGCCAATCTCTATTTTCACAGGAATATACAGGCCATTTCCATGGGAGGCGTTATCGCCTGGTTTATTGCTCAATGGTATTGAATGTCTACTATTAATCTACCTCTCTTTTGGATTCGTATTTAATAAAGGAGGGAAAAGAATTGCAAGAATTAGAAATTCAGACATCCTAACTTATTCTTTATATTTTGTAATTATTTTTGCGTTTATGACTGGGTTTACTTCCGTGATTTTTGGAATCTTAGTAAGACTCAGAGCGCCTCTTTTACCCTTCTTTTTATTACTTCTAACTATTAAGCCTCAAGAAGATATAGTAGCCCCGGAAGAAGAAACACTTGAGTCAGCTGTGGCTAATTAATCAGCTATGATGGTAAGGCTCCCCTTTTCGAATCGTTAAAGCGCGGTACAATTGTTCTAAAAATATCATTCGCACCATTTGATGGGAAAAAGTCATTTTTGAAAGACTAAATTTACTGCCTGCTCGCGCATATACCTCATCAGAGAATCCATACGGGCCTCCAATTACAAATACAAGATCTTTGCTTGAATGTAAAAAAGAAACGTCTAAAAACTGTGCGAACTCCACTGATGAAAAATGTTTCCCATTTTCATCCAACAAAATAACTTCCTGATTAGATGTAAGCTGTTTTAAAATCAGGTTCCCTTCTTCAGTTTTTATTTGATTAACAGATAAGTTTTTTACATTTTTTAAGTCCGGGAGGTCAATTCTTTCGAAGGGGATATAGTGCTTAAGCCTAGTCTGGTAATTTAATTCCCCCTCCTTCAGAAAGGATTCAACCGTTTTTCCAACACAAATAAATTTGATTTTCATTGATGAAAGGTTTGTTCAATTTTATCTGCCAAAACAGCACTTAATTTATAATTACTTGCATGCGTCCAACCTGCTACATGCGGAGAAAAAAGTACGTTTTGTTGTTGAAACAAAAAACACAACTCTTCGGGCAATTGATTAGTGAAAAAAGAAGAGAAATCACTCGGTTCATATTCCAAAACATCCAAACAAGCACCAAGAATTTTTCCTGATTTCAATCCTTCAACAAGCGATTTTGTATGAACAATTTTGCCCCTTGCAAGATTCAATAAGTAAAATGGTTGATGAAATTTTTCAATGAATGCCTCATCAAAAAGTTGATTTGTCTCTTCTGTCAACGGAACATGAAAACTTATCACCTCAGCTTGAGTGAAGATTTCCTCCATCGAAGCTTCGATTACATTTCGATTCGAGAAATTTTGTTTGTACTTGTCGTACGCCAGTACCTTACAATCAAATCCTTCCAGTTTTTTAGCAAATGCACTACCATTGTTTCCGAATCCAATGATACCAATTGTTTTTCCATCTAATTCAATTCCACGATTATCATCTCTGTTCCAAATACCATTTCGCACCTCTTGATCGCCTTTATTTAGACGATTAAATAGACTTAATATCATCCCCAAACCATGTTCTGCAACAGCATTTCTATTTCCCTCAGGTGAATTAAAAACAGCTATTTGATGTTTCTCGCAATAATCCACATCGATATTCTCTAACCCCGAACCTGAGCGGGCAATAAAACCAAGCTCTGCACTAAATTTTAAAAAATCTTCGTTTAGTTTATATTTTGCCCGAATAACAATTCCAAAAGCATCTTTGATAGATTTCTTGACTTCAATTTCAGTATAGTTGGTGGCATCTTCACATGAATATCCTAATTTGGATAAACGCTCAGCCAATATTGGATGAACTGTATCAATAAAAACAACTTTTTTCACCAATTAAATCTGATAAAGCAACATACCAACCGTAAAATAAATAAAAAGTCCGATAACATCATTCAATGTGGTGATAAAAGGCCCGGTTGCAAGCGCTGGATCGATATTGTTTTTATGTAAAATCAATGGAATTAACGTTCCAATTATTGCAGCAAAAACCACAACAACAAATAGGGATATACTTACAACAAATCCAAGTGTCGAACTAGCAAAAATAAAAGCAATACCATAAATCAAAACGGATAGAAGTGCCCCGTTCATTAGTCCAACTAATCCTTCCTTCAATAGTTTTTGCATTATTGATCCAATTTGATCATTTCCTTTTGCCAACGATTGAACTACGATTGCTGAGGATTGAACACCAACATTTCCACCAGTGGCCGTAATGAGTGGAATAAAAAATGCCAATGACGGAACCAAAGTAATTCCATTTTCATATTGAGAAATAACTTGGGCACTAAAAATTCCCCCAACCATACCAATCAATAACCAAGGCAATCGGGCGCGGGAAATTCTCCAAACACTAGCGTTTAATTCTATTCGTTCTGAAATACCTGATGCCAACTGAAAGTCCTTATCCGCTTCTTCTTTAATTAGATCTACAACATCATCCAAGGTTATTCGACCCACTAATTTATTTTGAAAGTCAACAACA
Organism: Crocinitomicaceae bacterium; assembly: GCA_044377675.1. GTDB lineage: Bacteria > Bacteroidota > Bacteroidia > Flavobacteriales_D > Crocinitomicaceae > UBA952. Next base: position 13,522 of record JBILYP010000028.1, on the reverse strand, counting down.
GGAATTGCCACCAAATCATATTTCTCCATGATTTTTGCAACCTCTTCGTCTGAGTCGCTCGTTTTTACCGAGATAATATTTTTGGATTGAAAAATCTCTGAAATTTGGGTTTTGGGACTTGCAAAAAGCAATCGTTTCAAGGACAATAAACCGATCAGTTTGTTTAATTCATCAACTACATAAATGTTGTATACTTTTTCTACATCCTCTGCTTGTCTTCGGAGTTCAACAATTGCTCTGTCAACCGTCCATGACATATTAGCCTGAATGAACTCTTTCTGCATTAATCCACCTGCTGTGTTCTCATCATAATTCAATAAATCCACAATGTCCTCAGCGGCTTCATCATCCTCCATTTGAGAAATAACCTCATGAATTTGCTCATCTGTTAATTCACCTAAAATATCTGCAGCATCATCTGAATCAAGATTCTCTAACTGGTCAGCGATTTCTTTGGTAGTTAATGATGCTAAAAATCGATCTCTTACATCCTCATCCAATTCCATGAGAATATCGGCCTGAGTATCTTCATCTACGAGAAAATAAATAAACTTGGCCTCATCGTTGGTTAGTTGATCCAAAATCTCCGCAATGTCCGCGTAATGAAGCTCTAATACATTTTCTTGGAACCAAAGATTATCTTGTTCGACATATTTTTGTCGAAGAATATCAATAAACTCTTTGGTAAGTATAAACCTCATGTAATTGCTTTTTTCTATCAGATATTAATGAGTGATGCAAAGGTAATGCGATTCAATCAAAACACACAATTATTTTATACGCTGTTTCATAAATAAGGTTATTTTGTAACTTTGCTTAGTTAAATTTGTTTTAATCTTCTCATCACAGTATTTATGAAATTCAGTATTTTTATCTTTTTTACCACACTTTTCTTATTGCTTTCACTTAATTCTTGCAAGGAGAACAAGGTGCCTGAAGCAAAAAAAAAGGTGATGATTGATCCTAACGGCCAAAGCGAATTTGACAATTTAGTATCTGCAGTAGACGCTTCAATAGCTACAGACTCCTCAAAATCTCTTCGTTTTGAAAACGATGAGTTTACCAGAAAACAACTACTTCTTTATCGATATGAGAATATTTCATGTACCAAATGGACTTTTGAAGAGGATGATAAAAATGGAAAACAAAAAACAACACATTTTTATTTTAATAAAGGCAAATTATTTCATTCAAAAGAAATCACTTTTGAAGATGACCTAGTTTATGAAACTAAATCTTATTATAACGAAAAAATGAAAGGCGTATTTTCGAGTAAGCGAACTTCAAGTTCCTTTTTAGATTTAGATAAGACTGCTTTAAAACCTTGTGATTTTGTTACTCATAATTTTAAAGAGTCATTAAATGTGAAAGATACAGAGGGGTTATTTGAAACAAAATTCATTGAATTAATAAATTTTGAGGGAGTTGATTTTATTAGGGTGGGAAACAAAGAAAACAACGGGTATTGGACAGATATTTTAATTCCTGAAATGAACGATTCAATTAAAAAACTAGAAAAATTAAAAATTAAAAAGAAACTTCAAATTATTTTTAAAATTAAAAATATAAATGGGTTTGATTTTCAAGTTTTGGAGTCACTTTCCTACTAGTTCTGTTAACTTTTATATTTTTTTAAGCTTCAGTATGAACTTAAAAGCATAGTTTCGTGTTCTATAAATTTGTACTATGCAATTCAAGTTATTACCCTTTTTCTTTGTTTCATTGTTTCTAGGGATTTTTATACCCAATATAAACGCTCAAAAAATGAACGTTTCTGGACGTGTTTTTGACTCAACCGGGATCAATCCAATCGAAAAAGCATCGGTACTGGCCGTTCGATTCAAAGATTCATTGTTGCTAGGTTTTACTAGAACAGATTTTACTGGAAATTTTCGCTTAAATAGTTTTCCGCCTGATTCTTTTACCTTAATAATTGAATATAAAGGATATGATGAAAAAAGTTATTTTATCTTTGGGAACAATTCCAATAATGATATCAATATTCCTTCAATTAAACTATCCGCCAAATCCAAGGATTTGGAAGAGATCGTGATTTTTTCTAATAAAAGCGCCATTTTTTATAGAGGAGACACACTAGTCTATGCCGCTGATTCGTTTAAAGTGAACGAAAATGCCGTGGTTGAAGATCTTTTGAAAAAACTACCGGGTATAAAAGTCGATGACAACGGAAAAATTTCTTCCCAAGGTAAAGACATAAGTAAAGTCCTTGTTGATGGTGATGAGTTTTTTGGGTCTGATCCTACAATTGCAACTAAGAACTTAGGCGCTAAAGGTGTTGAATCCGTGCAGATTTACGAAAAAGACAACGAAAATGCAAAAGCTGGTGAAGATGAAAAGATTCAAGTATTAGACCTTAAACTAAAAGATTCAGCTAAAAAAGGATATTTTGGGAAGGTTTCTGGTTCCAGTGATTTTGGAGCTTTTGAGGATAACGCCTTCTATGAGGGGGAACTGCTGTTTAATAAATTTAGTGGCAAACAAAAATTATCTATTTTCTTATTGACTTCCAATACTCCAAAATCCAATTTTAAATTTGGAGACATGAATAAGTTTGGGTTGGAAAACGAACGAAATAATAGTGGAATGTCTATGTGGAATCAAAATGGACAAGGTAATACTAGTGGGGTTCCAAGAACATTAAAAACAGGAATTTACTTTTCTGATAAATTTGGGAAAACCGGGAAAATTGGATTTAATTACTCCTATTATGAGAGTAAATTAGCCGCCTATTCAAGTAGTTTGTCCCAGTATTTTCTTGCGGATTCGAGTTATTTCACGAAAGATTCACTTCAAAATAATTCAATTAATAAATCGCACAAAATTAACCTGACACTTTCAACTAACCTAGATTCACTAACTTACTTAGAAATCAAACCTGGAATTACCTTTGATAATGCTACAACAGAAAACCAAACTGCTACCAGTTTCTTAAGTGAAACAAATGAAAAATCATTAAGTACTTTAATAAATAATAATAATGTTTCTCAAGGAATATCCTCCAATTCAGAGGCAATTCTTCGAAGAAAATTTAAAAAACCCAAACGTGAGTTGGAACTAAAATATCTCTTGGTGGCATCTAACAATCAGACAGATGGTACATTGACCAATTCTTCAATTTATTATCAAACACCAGATACTACCCTAAGTAATCAATCAAAAATTAACGATAACTCCTCTACTAATCAGTTCGGAATCGTTACCTATACCGAGCCATTGTCTAAGAAAATAAAACTCCAATTTGAGTATTTGTATGAAAATGGATTCATGAAACAAAATCGAAAAACATACGACGGATCTTTGGGGGGGGCTGAAATCGCCTCTTTATCGAATACTTTTGATAACATTAGGCAACAGCATCGTGGAACAGCCGTTGGTATATTTGAAAATCGCAAACATACTGTAACTGGTGGTATTGGTTTTAGAAATATCGATATTCAAAACAGAAATTTGGTTTCTACTATTACGATTCCTCAAAACTTCAATAACTTCCTACCACAATTTAGTTATCAATTTAAACCGAGTATTAGTAAAAGAGCTAGTTTAGTTTACACCACTAATTCTGCTCAGCCTTCCATTAATGAACTTCAACCCGTTCAGGACAACTCCAATCCAAATAGAATTCAAGAAGGAAATCCAGATCTAAAACCAAACTATGTACACATGTTGAGATTGAATTTCAATACATGGTCTGCAATGTCTGGCAAGTATATTTGGAGTGGTGCAACGGCCAGTCTAACAAATAATGCATTTGCCAATTCAACTACTTATAATCCAGATGGTAGAACTATATCAAAATCAGAAAATGTTAATGGAAATATGTTCGTTACCGTTTTTGCAGGTGCTGGTTATCCTTTATTTAAAAGAAAATTGGAAATAGCACCAAACATGAATGCCACGTATAATAAATACACCAATTTCATAAATAATCAAGAGAATATCACACAAAATACAAGTATTTCTGGAGGCGTTGATTTTGAAATAAATTTAGATTCAATAGAAATTAATTTTGGAAACAATTTTAGTTACACTAGTCCAGTAAGTTCACTATCCTCCGTTTCTAATACCCCATACACTTCTCAAACCTATTCTGTCGATATCAACTGGCAACTCCCATTTCATATGAAATTTAAGGCTGAAGCAGATTACACTATCAATTCAAGACGTGCTCAAGGATTTAATCGAAATATTTTTGTGATCAATACCGAAGTAAGCAAAGCATTTACAAAAACCGAGAATTTCATTATTGGTTTTTCAGGAAATGACTTATTGAATCAGAATCTTAATTTGCAGCGACAAGTAAACGGCAATGTAATTACAGATAATTACACCAGAATTATTTCGCGGTATTTTCTGCTTAGAATAACTTATAAATTTAACAACAATAAAACCAAAGAGGATGAATTCAAAGGTTGGCATTAAACTAACGTTTTTTCTTTTTTTCTTTACTTGGTTTACCAACACTTTTGGTCAACAAGTAATTACACATGGAAAAATTGTGTATGAACGAAGAACAAACCTAGAAAAACGGTACAAGGATGGTCGGATGAAGCGGATGATAAACGAAACCAATAAAATAAAAATGGAGTCTTTTTCCTTTTATTTTAATGATACTATTTCTGTTTTCAAACCTATTTTAGCCAATGAGGAAGATCCAATGGGTTGGATGACTAGTAAAAATAGTTATTATCAGCAATTGAATAAAAATAGTCAATTGATTGTATTTAATCTTTTTGGGCAAAATATCTATATCAAGGATTCGCTTCCAACCAGAAGCTGGAAAATCACAGAAAATAAGCGAACTATTTGTGGGTACGAATGCAGAAAAGCCATCTATCAAAAAAATGACTCAACGCGAATCTATGCGTGGTATTCACCAGAAATTACTCCATCCGTTGGGCCTGAAGGGTTTTGTGGTTTGCCAGGAACTATTTTAGGTGTTGCTACTGAGGATGGAGGCATCATCTATTTCGCAAAAACCGTTGAAATTAGTACTGCCAAAAAGGAAGAACTTATTTTAGAAATAGGTAAAAATAAAACCCTCACACTTGCTGAATTAAAAAGGAAAATAGAAAGTGAAATGAGTAATTCATCGTGGGGAAAAGGAATGAATTTCTTTGAAGATTTATTTAGGTGGTTGTAAAATATTTTTCAGTTTTATTTCCGTAACTTTGTTAAATAAATTTTAATAGTATGATACTTGGTGTAGTAGGCCCTTGGCAAGTTGCAATAATTTTAATCATTGTTCTTTTGTTTTTTGGTGGTAAAAAAATTCCTGAACTCATGAAAGGTCTTGGCAAAGGTATTCGTGAATTTAAGGATGCTTCCAAAGGAGAAGATGCTTCGAACAAAGAAGTTCCATCGGAAGAAAAATAATATGTACACTTCAATTGCAGACATTCAGAAAGCATTGCTCTCTGGGACATCCTCTTTGGATATAACCCATTTTTTTTTAAATAAAATCGAATCAGCCAAACAGCTAAATGCATTTTTAGAAGTTTTTACTGAATCTGCCATTCGCCAGGCTAAGCACGTCGATGAAAAAATCAAACTTGGTACACAAGGAAAATTAGCCGGAGTTGTTATTGCTATAAAGGATAACATTTGTTACGAAAACCATAAAGTTTCCGCAAGCTCTAAGATTTTAGATGGTTTTGAATCTCTATACACTGCAACCGCCCTTCAACGATTAATTGATGAAGATGCTGTAATAATCGGTCGACTTAATTGTGATGAATTTGCAATGGGTAGTTCCAATGAAAATAGTGCATTTGGCCCAGTATTAAATGCTCAAGACACGTCCAAAGTACCTGGTGGGTCTTCTGGAGGTTCTGCAGTGGCAGTTCAGGCTGGATTATGCATTGCTTCTCTAGGTTCAGATACTGGAGGGTCAATTCGCCAACCCGCTTCCTTTACAGGTACATACGGATTGAAACCTACCTACGGTGCTATTAGTCGATACGGTTTAATTGCTTATGCTTCTTCTTTTGATCAAATTGGTGTTTTTTCAAACTCGATAGATGATACAGCCCTTCTTTTCAATCTTATGGCAGGTCCTGATGAATTTGATTCTACCTGCGTGCAGCGAAAGAAAGAACTAACAACCATTGAAGCTCCAAAAAACAAACTGACTTTTGCTGTTTTTAATGAATACCTAAATGCTGAAGGCATGGATAGCGAAGTAAAAGAATTTTTACTTTCCACGATTCAAAAACTAGAAGCTGAAGGACATACAATAGTGTACGAATCGTTCCCCTATCTAGCTGTTTTAGTGCCCTTATACTATGTTTTAACAACAGCAGAAGCTTCCTCAAATTTATCTCGATTTGATGGTGTCCACTATGGCTACCGCAGTCCTGATGCAATTGGAGTAGAACAAACATATGTGAAATCAAGATCTATTGGTTTCGGTAAGGAAGTAAAACGCAGAATTATGGCGGGTAGCTTTGTTTTATCACATGGGTATTATGATGCTTATTATACGAAAGCACAAAAAGTACGGCAGTTGGTTAAGCAGAAAACGGATGAAATTCTGAGTAAATGCGATGTAATTTTAATGCCTACAACTCCAAGTGTTGCATTTGATTTAGCTTCTGTGAGTGATCCAGTCCAAATGTATTTACAAGATATTTTTACTGTTCATGCAAACATTAGTGGAAATCCAGCTATTTCATTACCATTTGGCAAGCACTCATCCGGTCTTCCGTTTGGGATTCAGTTAATGTCTCAAAGAGAAGATGAACAAAAATTGTTAAACACTTCCAAGTTACTTGAAAAATTGTTAAAATAAACGAACCTTTTGGCTCGGTTTTCGTAATTTCATACTTATTGAACGCGGTTAAATCTATAATCGCCAAAAATATTTTTTATGAAATTACAACATCTTCTGTTTTTCTTTTCGTTCGTTTTTATATCTCTTACATTTGGTCAAACAAAGAAACATCTAATTAAACCCGGTGATTCATTGGATAAAGTTGCCTTTGTCAATACTGTTGAACAAAGTCTAAAGCTGTACCTGGGCGAAATGGCTAAGAAATATTCTTCTACTGAATTGGCCGAAAAATTAAACTACGAATCTGCTACAATTCCTACGTTTAGTGATGAAGTGTATTGTGAACGTTTAGAAGCTCTGAATGACATGAGCCCTTTCCATTTAGACTGCAACCCAACAACTCTTTCGGTATTAAAAAATTGGGGAGATAAAAAACGATCTTTCATCAAAATAGTAATGGGAAGATCTGGCCTATATTTTCCGTTGTATGAGGCAAAACTTGCTGAATATGGATTGCCAATAGAACTGAAATATTTGTCTGTAATTGAAAGTGGACTTAGGCCTCAAGTAAAATCAAAAGCTGGGGCATGTGGATTATGGCAATTTATGTACGGAACAGGTCAATATTACGGATTAAAAGAAAACTCATACATCGACGAAAGAATGGATCCAGAAAAGGAGACCGATGCTGCATGTCGATTTCTAAAACAATTGTATGATATTTATGGGGACTGGAATTTAGCTCTAGCTGCTTATAACGCTGGGCCTGGAACAGTAAATAAGGCAATTAGAAGATCTGGGAATTTAAAAACGTATTGGGAAGTACGACCATATTTACCAACCGAAACGCAAGGATATGTACCTGCTTTTATTGCAGCTGCATACTATATGAATTATTACAACGAACATAACATCAAACCTGCCGAGGTAAAAACAAATTTCTACACTTTAGATACCATTTGTTTAACGAAAGCTGTTCACATGGCTACAGTTTCTAAATTAATGGACTGGAGTTTGGAAGAAATTAAAGAAATCAATCCCATCTATAAAACGGCATATATTCCAAAGGCCAATCCAGGAAGTTGTATGTATGGTCCATCAGAGATTATCAGCAGATTAGCGGGCTTGGAAGACAGCTTATATGCACTTGAAGAATCCATTTATTTTCCGAAAAAACCAGATCCTATTCCTGTGGTTGATACAACACTTCAGAAAAGGGATTCAACTCTTACTGTCATTAACTCGATCAAACACAGTGTAAAAATGGGTGAAACAGTGAAAACCATTTCAGTAAAATACGCTGTAACAGTTGAAGAGTTAATGGCGTGGAATTCATTATCTACGGCCACGCTTTCTGTTGGTCAAGAATTAGTGATCCAACAAAAAAATTCCCCTAAAGTGGCCCCTGTAACTCAAATAAAGACTACACCTAAAGTAACAGCTCCAGCGCCAAAACAGACCAATCAAACGACCATTACTAATCCGCAACAGAACAAAAAACCAGTTGATACGAAAAAGTACCACTTCGTAAAAAAGGGAGATACCTTTACACGAATTGCAGTAAATAACGGCTTATCAGTACAACAATTAAAAAATCTAAATCCAGGTGTGAATGCTGGTTCTATTTATGTTGGGCAAAAAATAAGAATCAAATAACATGAAATATTCAATTTTACTTTTCATTGCTTGTTTGAGTACAATAAGTTGTGAATCTGTTTCCAAAAAATATGGTGCTCAAGGATTAATGGTGACAGGAAAATCGGGTGAAATATTAGTGGTTTGCGACAAAAGTTTATGGGATTCTGAAATTCATGCGCTTTTAGATTCAAATCTCACTCAATTTATAATGCCTTATTACCCTGATGTTGCCACATTTGAATTGATTCATCGTACTCCGGCAAAATTTACAGATGCCATCAAACGATATAGAAATACCTTGCTTTTAGCTATAGATGGAAATTACCAAGGGAAAGAAGTTCTGATAGAAAAAAAATATCATACCTGGGCACACGATCAATTATTGATTGAAATAAAAGCAAAAGATTATAATCAACTCGTTGATTTTTGCAAAAACGGAATGCCCGGTATTCATGAATCTTTTGATTATTATGATTGGAAAAGGATTTTAAATCAATATAAATCCAATAATAACGGATTGATAACTACACCTATAGAAAAGAACTTTGGAATTTCCTTGAAGCTTCCTGAGGGAACAAAAAATGTTTGGAAACGCGATAACTTCTATCGACTCGAGTTTCCTTCTGGTTCTAAACCTATTGAATTTTCAGGAACAGGAACTCAAGACCCAGGAACCATTTTTTCCGGACTCTTAATTTATCAATATGATTTTAAAGATTCAACACAATTCAACCTTGAACAATTGTTGAAAGACCGCGATACCATGCTGAGATACAATGTTCCACATCAAGTTGAAGGTATGTATATGGGTACACAATATCAAAAAGAGATTTTTCCAATTATTGAACGAACTAAAAATGCATCTAGTAAGATTTCTGGTTTTGATATGCGCGGAATGTTCCTCTTTCAACACCGTACGCTAAAAGGAACCGGTGGCGCATTTTGGTCGTTTCATTTTATACATCCAAAAAGAAAGAAGATTATCTGTATTAGCGGGTACGTAGACGCTCCTTCTACAACCAGTTGGACAAATTCATTGAGAGAGGTTCAAGCCGTAATAAGAAGTGTTGAATTGATTGATTAATCCATGACTCGAATATCAGCGGTTGTTATTACTTATAATGAAGAACGCAATATCAAACGTTGTATCGAATCCTTACTTCAGGTGATGGATGAAATAATTATAATTGATTCTTTTTCAACTGATAGAACCAAAGAAATTTGCTTAGCCTATCCTGTAATTTTCAAGGAAAAAGCTTGGGAAGGATATTCGGAATCAAAAAATTTTGGTAATTCAATCGCATCAAATGATTATATCTTCTCAATTGACGCAGACGAAAGTTTATCAGAATCACTTCAGCAAGAACTCCTTTCATTAAAAAAAATAGGATTTGATGGAAATTATTCCGTTAATCGCTTAACGAATTACTGCAACAATTGGATTTACCACAGCGGTTGGTTCCCCGATTGGAAAATACGCTTGTTTTCAAAAACAAATAACTATTGGAATGACGCTATTGTGCACGAAGAGTTGATTCATATCAACGATATAAAAACGAATAAACTTAAAGGGCTGTTATATCATTACTCCTATTTTTCAACTAATCAACACAAAGAAAAAGCAGATAAATATTCATTGCTAACTGCTAAGAAATATTTTGAGCAAAATAGAAAAGTATCATTTTTAAGTCCCTATTTGAGTGCTATTGGAAGATTTTTCTCGATGTATTTTTTGAAGCGAGGTTTTCTCGATGGGTACAGCGGATTAATGATTGCCAAAATAAGTGCTGAGTCAAACTTTGTAAAGTATAAGGAACTTCTTCGTTTGTACCGCGAAAAAGAAACAATTCATTAATTTGACTGAAACCTAAATGAATTGAAAGAAATTACTCCATCTCGCATTATCATTTCACGCACAGATAGTATCGGTGATGTTATACTCACATTTCCTTTTTGCCAATTACTAAAAAATCGATTCCCTGATGCTAAGCTGATTTATTTAGGAAGGAATTATACTCAAAGCATCATTGAATCGTTTACAATGATTGATGAATTTCTTAGTTGGGATGATTTTAAAAATCTCTCTAAATTAGAACAGATTAAGAATTTTCAATCAATAGGAGCAGACACAATAATTCATGTATTTCCAAACCAAGAAATAGCGAAAATTGCAAAAAAAGCAAAAATTACCCATAGAATTGGAACATCACATAGGTTTTTCCATTTACTAACATGCAATTATCGCGTTTCTTTTTCCAGGAAAAATTCAACTTTTCATGAATCGCAATTAAATTTTCAGTTATTAAAACCTTTTGGGTTAACTACCATTCCAACTTTAGAGGAAATTAACAACCATACAATTCATTGGAAAATTAATGAAGTATCTTTGCCTTCATTTTTAACTGATTTTATTGGTAATTCAACAAATACATTGATTCTACATCCAAAATCTCAGGGGAGCGCAAAAGAATGGCCAATAGAAAAATATATTTCTCTGGCAAATTCACTTAGTACTAAAGATTGGAAAATTATTTTTACGGGTACAGAAAATGAAGGCGACTTATTCCGTAACCTTTTACCCATAAATAATGACATTCTAGATTCTACTGGAAAATTAACTTTAAAGCAGTTAATGTATTTAATTTCAACCAGTAAAGCTTTAGTAGCATGTTCAACAGGTCCTTTGCATATTGCAGGGATTTCAGGAATAAAAACAATTGGCATCTTTTCACCCAGAAAACCAATTCATCCTGGAAGATGGAAACCAATCGGTTTACATGTGGAAACAATAGTCTTTGATGAAAATTGCCAACTTTGCGAAAAAAACAATGATTGTAATTGCATTTCAGAAATTTCAGAAGAAAAAATCGAACAGCTTTTAAGAAACTAAAAAAGGCTCCCAAAAGGAGCCTTTTTTAGTATATAAGAACTTTTATTTTCTTATTCAGCAACTACTTCAAATGTAAAACTTTGTTTTACTCCTTTGAATAAATTTGCTTCAGCAGTATATGATCCAACTTCTTTAATTGGTTCATTTTTAATGCTTATAGAACGACGATCAATTTCAAATCCAGCTTTTTTCAATGCTTCAGATAATTGAACCGTATTTACAGATCCGAAAATCTTTCCGTTTTCTCCAGCTTTCGTGAAGATAGAAACTTTCAGGTCGGCTAATTTGGCTGCCATTTCTTGAGCTTCAGCTGCCATTTTAGTTTCTTTATGTGCTTTTTGACGCATAATTTCTTCGTGCGCTTTTTTCGCAGAAGCCGTTGCTAAAATAGCATATCCTTGAGGAATTAAGAAATTTCTTCCATATCCTGGCTTAACAGACACGATTTCATTCGCGTAACCAAGCTTGTCTACATTTTTCTTTAAGATTACTTCCATGACTTCTAGTATTATTTTAATAAATCAGCTACATAAGGCATAAGAGCCAAATGACGTGCACGTTTAATGGCTTGACTCACTCTCTTCTGATATTTAGCAGAAGTTCCTGTTAAACGACGAGGTAAAATTTTACCTTGCTCATTCACCAATTTCAATAAGTAATCAGCATCCTTGTAATCAATAAATTTTATTCCACTTTTTTTGAAGCGGCAATATTTTTCCCTTTTAATATCAATGTTAATCGGGGTTAGGTATCTAATATCGTTTGACATATCTACAATTTTAAGAAATTAACAATTAATTAAGCTTCAGCTTTTTTGTAACCCAAACGTACTTTACGTTTTTCGGCATAGGTAGCATGATGATCATCCATTCGAACGGTCAAGAAACGTATTACACGCTCATCTCGCTTCATCATTAATTCAAAATCTGCTATCAATGTACCAGGTGCGCTGAACTCAATCAGGAAATAAAACCCTGTAGATTTCTTTTGGATTGGATAGGCTAATTTGCGGAGGCCCCAATTTTCTATGTGCTGGACTTTTCCGCCGAGAGACTTAATCTCATTCTCTACTTTTTGCACTGCTTCCTTTGCCTGATCATCAGACAAAACGGGAGTTAAAATGAAAACAGTTTCGTATAAATTCATAATAAAAATAATTAAGGGTGCAAAGGTACGCCTTTTATTCTAAAAACCAAGAATTACCAACAGTTTTGTTGTTGTAAATACCCTTATTTGATTTACTTTATCGAATTAATGTGATGTGTCCGTGAAAAACTTCAGAATCTCCGCCATAATCATTGATCGTTAATCGATAAAAATATACTCCTGATACAGCTTCTACTCCACCCGTTGTCCTACCATCCCAGCCTCCAGTAATTTCATTAAATTCATAAATAACAGCTCCCCAACGATTTAGAATGAGACATTCAATATTCTCAACACATTTTGTATTAATTTTCCATATATCATTTGTTTCATCATCATTAGCCGTTAATACATTGGGTATGAAAATAGAAGGGATCCCAGCTGTCATAACCAAATTTTCATTTTGGGTTAAGGTGCAACCGTTGGCATCTGTTACAGAAATCACATATTGACCCAAACTTAAGTTACTTAACGTATCACCTGAAAGAATTGATGAATTGTTTATCAAATATTGATAAGGAGCACTACCGCCTATTGTGCCATTAATTACCAAACTTCCATTTGACAACCCACAATTTGGATTGATTTGACTTGCTTGAATCAGAGAAGGCCCTGCGAATATCGGAACTGAAATTGTTTCTTGATAGGAACAATTATTGTTGTCAAGAACCGTGATAATATATGAACCCTGTGCTAAACTATCAAAAACAATATTTGGGGAATACGCTCCATTTCCTAATGCATAGGTGTAAGGTGCAATACCTCCAATTGTTGAAACAACAGCAATTTCGCCTGTGTTTTCATCACATTGTGTAGCCGTAATATTAGCGATGATATCCGTTGGTGCATTTGTTGTTGAAACAGTAATCAATGTATCATTCGTGCAAATGCCATCAGTGAATGAAACTAAATAGGGACCAGCAGGTAGATTGGCCGCACTATCAATGGTGGAATTTATGCCGGTTGGCCATGTATATGTATAGGTGCCGATTGGAAAAACATCGATAGCTATTGCCCCATTTGATAGTTGACAGGTGGAATTATAAACCGTGGAAGCT
>JBILYP010000046.1:0-17761 GCA_044377675.1 Crocinitomicaceae bacterium | reverse complement strand
CCTCCCAACAGGATGCTTTCTCCTTGACAGATTTCTGCTGTTAGGTTCGTTAAGTAAATTGGATTGACAATCAAGGTAGTGCGTAGAACTGAATCACAGCCTTTGTTGGTTGAAAGTGTATCGAAGTAAATTCCTGCTGTAGTTTGATTTGAACCACCTAATAAGATGCTTTCCCCTTGGCAGATTTCCGCAGTAAGATTGGTCAAATAGGTTGGATTGACAATCAATGTGGTTCTTGAGATGGAGTCGCAACCAAAAGGCATAGGAAATGATTGATCGTAATTACCGGCTGTTTTTCGATATATACCATTTATTAAAGTGCTATCCCCTTGGCAAATAGAAGTATTAGTAATGTGAAGAGGAGCTGGAATTACTGTTATATCCAAATATATGTTTGAAGCAAGATTATTACATGGAGCAATAACTTGAACGGAATATCTTCCAGTTGTGAAAACAGTAATAGATTGAGTTGTTGCTCCAGTTGACCAAAGGTAAGACGGACTTTCAGGACCAGTTAAGACAACTGAATCACCCAAACAAAATGTCAGTGGGCCATCAGGAGTAATAATATTTGGCGTTTCATTAAGTACAATATTTATATCGCGAGTTTTGATTGCTCCACCGTGTGATAAAATTCTACCTTCAATAAAAACATTTTCTAAAATGCTTTCCGCTCCATTGGACCCAATGATTGTTCCTCTAAAAACTGAAAAGGGGGCAATGCCCACATTCCCATTAATCACCCAAAAAATGTTTTTTGCTTGGGCGCTATCGAGTAAAACAACATTCGAAAAGGAATTTGCATCAAAATTTCCTCCAACCTGAATAATAAAAACAGCATCTGGATTACCTTGGGCATCAAAATAAAGCGTATCCGAAAGATGAGTATTTGAACCCAAACAATAGGTATGAGGAGTTAAGCGCAAGCCATAACCCAACATATTCGGCTTCAATAATTGAATATCACAGGGAACTGAATTTAGTTCATTAAACAATGCTATATTATCTATCTCACCTTGAATTGTCCAAGTATCTGGAGTATAATGAATCATTCCATTTACCCCAGCAGGATTAAAACCAGTGACTATTCCACTATTTGTTCCAACATCACCTGTTATGGTTGTTGTTCCTGTATTTTTTATAGAGCCATTATCATTAAAAATGGAGAAACACCCCAACGATCCAAGATGAGGCATAGCTGGACCTTGTAATGTTGCCAATCCGCATCCATAGGGAAGATTGATTGTTGAGGTATTTAGTGTAATTGGACCATTTGTTGTTGCCAGACGGCCTTCTATTGTTGATTCTGCTCCCATATTAATAGAACCACTTGCAAAATAATTACCTATTAATTGAGCAGAATTCCCAACGGTTATTGTTCCACTTACTCTCCAAAAAATATTACAGGCTTGAGCGCCATTTATTAATTGAATGCTCGATGCAGTTGCCGCATTGAAATTGCCATTGATTTTAATAATAAAAACAGCATTTGGATTTCCTTGAGCGTTCAACGTTAAATTTCCTGTCAACAATGTATTTCCAGAAACTAAATGTACCGCAGGAGTTACCGTTTGACCATTTCCCAACGTAGTTCCTAATGTAGAAGTTGAAATTTGAGATCCGAGATTGTTGTACGAATTGACCAAATCAGTACTAGCCAAGGCACTCGAGGGATCTGTGTCATGGAAGGTTCCATTAATATTATAAGAAAAGCCAGAAATAGTTCCAGCATTGGTTCCCACATCCCCAATGGAATAAGAAATTCCTGTATTTGAAATATTACCCGAAACAGTAAAGGTGGAGTATTTAGTTATTTCTCCTAAGGTTGGGGCAACTTGCCCAAATGTTATTCCCCTGACATATAGTATCAGAAAGAATAAGAAGGTATATTTTGTAAGATTTTTCATGATGTATAGTTTAAAATTAGATTGATGACAATACCTTGAGCAAAGTTACCGGAGCCTTATTTCAAAGAGATTACAGAAGCTAGTCCATCTTTTGTATCATTCATTTGCAAAAGCTTATTGCACCTAGGATTCAGAATTTACGGCACACTGATTACAAGATGATTCAATGGTTAAAAAAATAACACCTTTTACCCTACTTAGTCTAATAACCAATTGTTTTATTTACTTTTATTTCAATTAAACTCAGATGCGCTGGTTACTTTTTCTTATTCTTATTTGTGTCGTTGCATTTTTCAGTTGCTCCAGAGAAAAAAAACACGCCGTTTCTTTTTATTATTGGAAACAAGATTTCGGTTTAAGTCGAGCGCAAGAATCGATACTTGAATTAAACAAAGTAAAAAAATTATACGTCAAATTTTTTGATGTAACATGGAATTCAAGGGAAAATAAAGCTATCCCGATTTCTAAAATTGATTTCAAAAAACCCGCCGGAAAATACAAAATAGTTCCGTGTATATTTATTGAAAATCAAGTGTTTAAGCAAGATCTATCACCTGAAATCGCTTCAAAAGTCTATGAACTTATCCGTAAAATTGCTAAAACAAATAAATTTTCAATACAAGAAATACAAATTGATTGCGATTGGACAGATGCGACCAGGAAAGCTTATTTTTCATTCCTTTCTAAGCTAACCGCATTAGCAAAAAATAAACAACTAATTACCTCCACGCTGCGTTTACATCAATTTAAGTATCCTAAAAAAACAGGCATTCCTCCTGTTCAAAAAGCGGTATTAATGTGCTATAACATGGGGAAAATCGATAATCAAAAAACAGCTAATTCGATTATTTCAGAAGCTGAATTAAAGAAATATATCTTGGACAGCGAGGAATATCCTTTACCTCTAGATCTTGCCCTTCCCTCCTACCACTGGGGATTGATTTATCGTTTAGGAAAATTAACACTAATTGTAAATGATATCGACAGAAATTCTATAAAATCATTCAAATTCAGTATACTAGGCGAAAATAAGTTTCGTGCCGATTCGTCGTTTTATTTTAACAATACTTATTTTTGTAAAAATGATATTTTGAGAATTGAAGAATCAAAACCCTCTACTCTAATGGGTTGTGCACAAATTCTCCAAAAATCTAAACATCATTTCAATGAAGTTATATTCTATCATATCAGTTCCAATTCAATTTCAAACTATGAAAAAAGTTTCTTTTCTAACCTTACTTCTTACATTCATTAATATAATAGTTCCTAAAGACGGACAAAACTGTGGAGGTTATTACATGTATTACCACATGCTTTTTGATAGAGACCTAGTTTTTTCAGGTGGAAAGTCTTTAACCAGTTTTAATCTCTGGAACTACAACTCATCGTTGTATGGAACATATTCAATGCAACTTCAAAATGCAACTGAATGGTCAAATTTTCTTGAAAATAAATATGATGCAAAAGACTTAATTCCAATTATCTATCGCGAAGGAGGATTTACAAACCACGCCCAAGAAATGAGTAATCTAAAACAAGCACGTGTCTCAGACAAAGAGATTTCACAGAAAGAAATTGTTTTCATCAATTATTTGGAATTATCTCTTCAGATCGAAAAACATTTGAAGGCTTATGCTCCCGATCCTTGGTCGTACGAGGAAAAAGAAAAAACTAAAAATCCGGAAGAATATAATCGATTAGTAGAAAAAGCTAACCAGATGTTGCAAGTAGCACAGCATCAAGTCATTAAAGAACGTTTGGCTTTTCAAATCATTAAGTTGCATCGGTACGAAGAAAATTACCAGGAAGTACTAAACGCTTTTGAAAGAAATTTTGCAGCAACGAATTCTTTTATTGGCTATTGGGCTATGGATCATTACGCAGGTGCTCTAGCAAGTATGGGTAGAAAAGCAGAGGCCAATTATTATTTTTCTAAAGTCTATGTTAATTCTCCTAGCAGAAGAGAAAGTGCTTATTTAAGCATCTCCATCAATTCAGAACAAGAAATGAATGATGCGAAATCCCTTTGTCAATCAAACGATGAAAAGCTTGCCTTGCATTTTATTCGAGGAATAGAAACAAAAAACTTAGCAATTGATGACATTGATTTTATTTTCAAAAATGGAGGAAACCATGAATATGCACGTGTTTTGATGAGTCATGAAATAAATAAAATGGAATATTTACTACTTCCTCAAAATGGAGACAGCTTTGAATATCCTTCTGAAGATGATCCAATCAAGTCTAAAGACGAGGCAATGAACTATATTAACAGGTTAATAACACTTAATAAATTGATGCTTCCAAAAGACGATTCGAATAAATTCTGGTATCTAAGCCTTGGTTATTTGCATTTCCTAAACAAAGATTATGCGAATTGTAAAGCTGTTTTAGATGGTAACATCCCAAAAGATGAAAACTTAAAAAAGCAACACACAGTTATCGACATCCTCAATTACGTTTCTTCTAAATCGGAATTGAACATTGTGGATGAGAATATAATAGGCCATAAACTATATGAAATAAACTCCGACAATGAAACCCTTTCTTCCGTTTCTACTGTATCAAAAGAAACGTCGAATATTGCATATTATGAAACAAATTATTACAGAAAAGCCACTGAAGACTATAATACAATAAATGAATACCTTTTTCAATTAATCTATGCTAAAGTTAAAAGTAAAAATGCGTTTAAGGAATTAGTTTTCAATGGAGGAACAATGGATTCAGACTTATTTAGGCGGGATTACAAAGACTGGAATGAAACCGAACAAGGTAAAAAGGCACTTTCACCTGAATATATTATCACCTTGCTGAACTCTTTTGAAACTACGGAAAAAACTAAACTTGTGGAGTATGCGGGAAGGTATTATTTTGGATTTGAGCGAGAATGGCGAGAATATTATTCTGATAAAAGTTTTTATCTCTCTAAATTTTCTGATATTAAATATGTATTAAATGAACTTAAAGCAACGCTGCTCATGCGAAAACCTGAAAAATTGGCAGAAGCAATTGAAATTCTTGAAAAATTACCTGAAAATTTTTCAAATGCTATTACTCGTTATACCGATCCATTTAAAATGACGGCAAAACCAATAATACTTGAAACGCCTGCGGAAATAAATAATTATGAAAAAGCTCTAGACAAACTAACCCTAGCCAAAAAACTTCAAATTCATTACGAGAAAGCGAATGCTACCAACTCTGCGATAGATTATTACTACTTAGGATTAGCCTATTATAATTTATCTTATTACAGCGATTCTTGGCAATTTCTAGCGTATTATCGTTGTACAACCACACCAAATGGATTTACGGATAACTCAATATCCATGAACTTCTTGAATAAAGCGTTATCAATTGGATTAGGAAACAAAGAATTGGAAGCGAAAGCGCATTTTATGGCAGCGCGTTGCGAATTGAATTTATTTACACAAAAATATGGGCAAATTCAAGACAACGATGAAGACAATTTGAACTTTGATAAATTCTTATTTGATATCAAGCAACAAGGATTTCAAAAGAATTTTAACCTTCTTAAAAACTCTTATTCAAACACGCAGTTCTATCAAGAAATTGTTTCAGAATGCAGCTATTTTAGCTATTACTTGAATTAAATTTAAAGCGTGCTAAGATTTCGACAACTAGTTCAATCGCTTTTCGGTGAGATATTTTACAAGTATCACCCAAAAGAATCGTTTGATAAAAAAGTGGTGATTACAATACTAGTTTCAGTATTTTCGCTCGTTGCTATTCAATACCTGAACACTATCCAAAAATCACTTCAGCTATTAAATTCATGGGGATTTAATGGGTTAACATCTAACGTAATTGAAAAAATTCAAAAAGTCAATGATTACCAGCTTCTTGACTTAAGTTATTGGGCGATGTACTCCTTCTTTTTTTACTTTATCGTTCCTATATTAGTGATTAAATTTATTTGGAGGGAAAGTATAACTTCCTATGGTCTTTCGATGAAAGGTATTACAAAAGGAATTCGGTTTTACTTGTTTTTTCTGCTGATTATGCTTCCTTTGGTTTGGATAGCATCCCAAACTGAACAATTTCAACATAGTTATCCTTTTTATAAATTACACTTTCCATCAGCATCGATTAAACATTTACTGGTTTGGGAAGCTTTTTATTTTCTTCAATTTGTAGGCCTTGAGTTCTTTTTTAGAGGTTTTATGGTTCATGCACTTAAAAAGCGATTCGGGTATTATTCCATATTTATTATGGTTATTCCTTATTGCATGATCCATTTCGGAAAACCGTTACCCGAAACCATAGGTGCCATTTTCGCCGGAATAGTGCTTGGATCAATGAGTTTGAAATCCAATTCAATTTGGTTAGGTGTACTGCTGCATTTTTCAGTTGCCATCTCCATGGATTTTTTCGCCGTTTGGAATATGATTTAGCTTCAAAAGAATCCCATTGTTATCAAATGAAACCAGCGATCCTCCGTAAATAGAAAATAGAAAATAGAGACGCTGATCATGAAAACACTTGCATGATATGCAATCACAAAAAGCGGATTATTTTTTTTATAAAACCAAACGAAAAAAGGCACTAAAAATAAGGGCGCAATAATCATCCAAGCCCAAAAAAAGGTAAAATGAACCGGAATTATGTATTGCGTATTTTTTTGATTGGATTTGACGAGAATAGGTGAATGAAAAATCCAACTTCGCTCAACCAGAACATTATTGTTATGCCTATACAAACTATAATTCTGTGTTTGCACCCATATTTTTTCGTTTTTAGCCGTTTCTATGAGTGATATTTGTGCAGATCCAACCGATGAATACACCTCTTTAGAATATCGCACAACACTTTCTTCTGTTTGGTGATTAGGGAGAAACAAATCTACCACCATACAGATTGATATAACTATTCCCACAATTGCAGAGACACGCAAAAGGTGCCATCTCCAACCAGTTCTTAATCGGATAAAATAATTCGCTATAACCTGTTCTTGATGCCGCTTATTTTCCTCGTATTTTGAACGTGCTTTTTTCACCTTTTCCTCCCAAGATTCATCCTGCCTTGTTCTGCGTGAACTGTAATCTCCCACTCGTTGCTGCGGCATCTTTTTCTTACCCGTAACAATCTCATAGGCCTCTTGAATCAATATGAATTTCTCTTGGGCACTTGCGGATGAATTTCGATCAGGATGATACTCAAAAGCTAATTTTCGATAATTGCGTTTAACTTCAGCATCTGTTGCAGATTCAGTAAGACCTAATATATGATAGTACTTTTTCATTGTTTTAGCTCTAAATAGTACTTTCTAGTTAATCTTCGGTCAATTTTACCGCTTGGAGTATAACTAAATTTAGGTAAACAAATTACTTCTTTAGGCTGTCCATATTTTGGGAAATCACTGTTAAAATCTAAGGAGATATTTTCCTCTGATTCAATAAATAGAATAACGCGCTCACCCAATGTTTGATCTGGGAGGCTCGAAATAAAAAAAGGAATTGAAATTTGTTGAGACAATAATCTTTCAATTTCTTCTGGATGTATTTTGACCCCGCCCGAATTGATCACAAAATCGTTCCTGCCTAGCCAGCGAAAACTCGTTTCAGATAACAACTCCACTTGGTCAGTAGTTTGAATTAGCTCTGATTTCAATGCGGAAAAACTGATTGCTAAGGCTTGATTTTCATGAACAGAAAAATGAATTCCTGGCAATGCCTTATAAAAATCCTCACCATCAAATCCTACGCGCCTTAAAGCAACATGGCTAGCCGTTTCTGTCATTCCGTAACTGTGATATACTGTTATTTCTTTTTCGGTTAACTGAAGTTCCAATTCAGAAGAAATTGGGCCTCCCCCAACTAAAACAGATCTAATTTTTTTTAATTCTAACTCAGATTCATCAAGTATCACCTTGAGCTGCATGGGAGTAACAGCAATGAAATCAATTGGAAAGGTGAATGATTTTAATGGGTTAGATGAAGGGTTTTGAATGTGCAGTTGCATGGAGCTTTGCAAGGCCCTAACGAGCATCATTTTTCCACCGATGGTAGTAAGCGGTAAACATAACAAGGCGCGAGTATCGGTTGATAAATTAAAAAACTGAATAGTGTTTTGAGCTGAAGCAATCACTCCATTTGTTGAAAGAACGATTTCTTTGGGTACACCTGTTGAACCAGATGTTTTTACTCGAATTACTTTATTTGCAGATTGCAATTCGGACAGAAAACTTAAAACCACATTCTCAAGTTCAGCGGAAACAACAAAATTCGAAGGAATTTCAATCATAGCCATAAAATTATTCAAACCGAAAGGATAAAACTACAGAGAAAAGAAAAGTTATGAATAGCAAATTGGGTATTATGGCATGCAATACAAGGTATCGTACCAAGGAGAATATCCCGCCCAAATTCCCAGAGCACCGCCAGATAAATTTGAAGGAACGTTTATTGGTGTTGAGAAAGGACTTGAAGCGGAAGACATTTGGGCAAACTTTTTATCAAAAAAATTATAGGTATTCAAATCCATTTTAGAAAACTTAACCACTACACTATCACCCAAGCGATAAAACCGTTTATAATCAACTAAATGGGTGCTATCCTTTCTCCTCATTGGATTTTCTGCTTCAAAATCAAATGTTAAACCATTAAAAAATTTATCATTAAAATAAGCATTCCTTACTCTTTTAAATATTAAATCTTTGGGTTGGTTATTCGATGAAATATTTATTCGTTTTACTTCCCATTTATAGGCATCTACTTGACTTGCTGGATCCGCTAACCTCCCCCACGATTTACCATAATTAGGATTAACATTGTCCGGTAACCAATAGAGAGATTCTAGCGGGGTTACTGGAGGTAAAAATGTCGTAGCTTGATATGTTTTACCTGTTTCAACGATAGTCAACGTGTAACTTTTATTAACCACTCCGCGCATCAATTCATTGGTGGTTGAATAAACAAAAATTGGCAACAATACAACATCTTCCGGTTCCAAGTCCAACATTTCAGCCATTTGATATTGTGATTCTAGTGGTAATTCTGAAATAGCAAACAACTCCAACTGAATAGTATCAATTTCGTTTGAAACAGTAACAAATGCATCTTGCACAAAGGACTGTAAGTAACTTCCTAAATCGGTAGGTTGATAAATGTTCGCAGATTTTGAAAGCAATACAATGGGAAAAGATCCTGTTTCAATTTTACCATCAACTACCAATTGCTCTTTGTAGCCAGGGATTTCAATTTTCACCTCCTTCGAGCAGGAAACTAAGAAAACGGTAATTAATAAAAAAACAATGATTGCTCTCAACTTTCGATTTTATTCGTACGAAATTACGAAAATATCTTCATCATTTTTTTTAAAAAATTTTTCTTCTCTTGCAAATGTTTCAATACCTGATGGTGTTTTTAATTTGGCTAAAGAAGTTTTTGCAATCACCAATTTTTCCTTTGTCTCCATTTTCTGATTCATGAGTTCAGTTAACTTTTGGTTTTGTTTAATTAGATGAAAGATATCCCAATCATCTAGAAACAAGGCATAAATACTAAAAACAACTATTGTAACCAGGAATTTATTCTTGATAAATTTTAAAACTGTTGCCTTCCCATTCATATTTCAGATTTTTCAACAGTAAATTTAATCTACTTTTCATTTGAATAAACGCTGCAATCACAAACTTTTTAAAACCGATTTGTTAAACCTTTTCTCCAAAAGGTATCGTTCAATAAAATTGTTTCTTTACTTTTAACGCAAAATATCTGTTTCAAGATCATCATTGCATGGGTTTCATTCAAAAAGACGCTTTAATTGCCACTATTATTACCTACATCGGTATTGTATTGGGCTACTTAAACCGTGGTGTACTTTTTCTAATCCTATTCACCAGCCAACAAATTGGATTAATCAGCCTAATAACAACGATTGGATTATTGTTTGCACAATTGACAAACCTGGGAAGTATATACGTCACATGGAGATTTTTCCCTTTTTTTAGAAATGCAGAAAGAAAAAATTACGGATTTCTCTTAATGAATTGTTTAATTATCCTTGTTGGAATATCGATTTTCTCAGGGATTTACTGGATTTTCAAGGCCGACATTGCTCAATTCTACAGTAAAAAATCAGTAGAATTTCTGGATTATTATTTCTGGATTATTCCGGTTGGAATAGCAAATGTATTTTTTATGATTTTCGATTATTACTTGCGTGGACTTCACAAAAATATTGTTTCTGTATTTCTCCAGGAAATTGTTCTTCGTTGTGTAACACTTACATTGCTCTGTTTATTTGCGTTTGAAATTATAACATTCGATCAATTTCTGATTTATAACCTTCTTGGTTATTTTGTCCCAACACTTTTTTTATTAATCTACCTTATTCGATTAGGGGAATTTCATTTATCTATTCGATCGATTACTATTCCAAAAAGATTCCGGAAAATACTATTGAATTTTAGTTTATTTAGCTACATCAATACATTAACAACCTTATTGGTTATCTCATTAGACACAATGATGATCGCTTCCTTCATTGGACTAACTGCAACTGGGGTTTATACAAATATCATTTACCTTACTTCGGCCATTCAAGTACCTTATCGTTCTGTCGTTAGAGTCAGTTCACCACTAATAGCAAAGTATTGGAAAGAGAAAAACATTCCGGAAATGCAAAAACTATATCAAAAGGTGAGTTCGCTAGGAATGCTCATTGGGACTTTTTCATTTTCCATAATTTGGATAAACCGAATTGAATTATTTTCGTTTTTACCACCAGAATACCAATCGGGGATTTTAGTTTTTTTATTCCTGATGATCGGTCGAATGGTTGATATGGTTGGTGGATTAAACGGGACGATTTTTTCAACTTCACGCAAATACCGATACGATTTGTTATTTTCAATTTTTCTTTCTTTCACTGTGTTTGGATTGAATTACTTACTCATTCCAATATATGGCATCGTTGGTGCAGCTGTTTCCACTGGTTTTGCATACGTAATCTATAATATCGGTAGAATCTGGTATATTTACTATTCATTTCAAATTCATCCGTTCACTAAACAATTGTGGTATCTTTTGAGTCTTTTTACGGGACTTATCTTAATTAATGAATTGGTTTTTATGCAGTTAGATTGGCCAAGCCAGCTAATTTCGACAAGTGTAAAAACTATTTTTTTTATGCTGGGTTTTATACTACCTGTTTATATTTTCCGTCTAGAACCAGAATCTATTGCCTACGCCCAAAAGTGGAAACGGCGATTACTTAAAAAGAGGAGTTCTGTTAAATAATTTTTAGACTCAATTCAATTAATTATTCAATTAATTCTTTTACTTTTACATCTCAAAATATAGAAAAATGAACTTACACGAGTATCAAGGAAAACAAATTTTAAAATCGTACGGAGTTGCCGTTCAAGAAGGAATTGTTGTAGACAGTGTGGAAAGCGCACGTGCAGCTGCATTGAAACTAACGGAAGAAACCGGAACTTCTTGGTATGTCGTTAAGGCACAAATTCACGCTGGTGGTCGTGGAAAAGGAAAAGTGACTGAAACTGGATCAAATGGAGTTGTTTTAGCAAAAGGCATCGATCAAATTGAGGAAAAAGTACAAGGTATTTTAGGTGGTCATTTGGTTACATTGCAAACAAGCGCAACAGGTAAACGAGTAAATAAAGTTCTGATTGCTCAAGATGTTTATTATCCTGGAGAATCTGAAACAAGTGAGTTTTATATGTCTGTTTTATTAGACAGAGAACAAGGATGTAATGTAATTATTTATTCTACCGAAGGCGGAATGGATATTGAGCATGTTGCTGAACATACACCTCATTTAATTTTTAAAGAATATGTTGATCCTCGAGTGGGACTTCAAGGTTTTCAAACTCGAAAAATAGCATTTAACCTTGGTTTATCTGGAGAAGCTTTTAAACAAATGACAAAATTTGTTGCTGCGCTTTACAAGGCATATGATGGTATAGATGCTGCAATGTTTGAAATCAATCCCGTTCTTAAAACTTCAGATAACAAAATCATTGCGGTTGATGCAAAAGTTACGTTAGACGGAAATGGCCTAATGCGTCATCCAGATTATTTAGCAATGCGTGACGTGCATGAAGAAGATCCTACTGAAGTGGAAGCGGATGAAGCAGGGTTGAACTTTGTGAAACTAGACGGAAACGTAGGATGTATGGTTAATGGCGCTGGACTAGCAATGGCTACAATGGATATAATTAAATTATCCGGCGGTAATCCTGCAAACTTTTTAGACGTGGGAGGAACAGCCAACGCAGAACGAGTAGAAAAAGCTTTCAAAATTATTTTAAAAGATCCAAACGTTAAGGCAATTTTAATCAATATTTTTGGTGGAATCGTTCGTTGTGACCGTGTTGCTCAAGGAGTTGTTGACGCATACAAAAACATGGGTTCTATTCCTGTTCCAATTATTGTTCGACTACAAGGAACTAATGCAGTTGAAGCAAAAAAATTGATCGACGATTCTGGTCTAAATGTTCATTCAGCTGTATTGTTGCAAGAAGCAGCAGACAAAGTAAAGGAAGTATTAGCATAGGAATTAAATAGCTATTCAATAAGCCGGTTTGTGCCGGCTTTTTTATTTTAAAATTAGTGTATGCTGAAAATTGATATGCACACCCACATTATTCCAAAGCATCTCCCTAAATGGGCGGATAAGTTTGGTTATGGCGATTTCATTCACTTGGAACATATCGATGAGGGTGTTGCAGACATGATTCAAGGAGGTAAATTCTTCCGGAGAATCAAAGAAAATTGTTGGAATGAAGAACTTCGTATCTCAGATTACGAACAATTTCAAACCCAAGTGCAGGTTGTTTGTACAATTCCTGTATTATTTTCTTATTGGGCAAAACCAGCTGATTGCGAAGAACTGTCAAAATTTTTAAATGATCATATTGCTGATCTTGTTACAAGATTCCCTAAAAACTACATTGGCCTAGGGACCATACCCATGCAAGATACTGAATTAGCCATTCGAGAGTTGAAACGCTGTAAAGAAATCGGGCTAGTCGGAATTCAAATCGGATCGAATATCAATACGGAAAATCTCAGCGAAGAAAAGTTCTTCCCGATATTTGAGGCATGTCAGGAGTTAGACTTAGCCCTAATGATTCACCCATGGCAAATGATGGGATTCGATCAACTTCAGAAATATTGGCTCCCGTGGCTAGTTGGCATGCCCGCAGAAACATCTCGTGCCGCTTGTTCTCTTATTTTTGGAGGAGTGATGGAACGATTACCAAATCTCAGAATTTGTTTTTCTCACGCAGGAGGATCATTCCTTCCAACGATTGGAAGAATTGAACATGGTTTTAATTGCAGACCAGATTTAGTTGCCATCGACAATCCAGTTAATCCACGAGAATACATCGGTAAATTTTGGGTAGACTCCATTACTCACGACATTGATGCGTTGAAATATATTTTAAACATGCAAGGAAGTAAAAAAGTATGTTTGGGATCAGACTATCCTTTTCCCCTTGGTGATTTGGAAATTGGTAAATTCATCGAAGAAAGCGACCTATCCAAAAATGATATTGAGAATATATTTTGTCATTCAACCTTGGAATGGCTCAATATTCCAATAAGTAAATTCTTGTAACATACCTTCTTACAAAATATAAGAATACCACTTGTTGAAATATTCTATTATAATGTAACTTATAGAAAATGTTTCAAAAAAAAACGCCGACCAATGGCCGGCGTTTTAAACCAAATAATCAACCTAACCTAAATAAGACTTTAAAATTCTATTTTTTGAAGAATGTTTTAATCTTCGAATTGCTTTTTCTTTAATTTGTCGAACTCGCTCCCTTGTAAGATCAAATCGCACACCAATTTCATCCAAAGACATTGCCGCTCTACCTTCTAAGCCATAAAACAAACGTATAACATCACTTTCTCTTTGTGTTAAAGCAGTAAGAGATCGTTCAATATCTTTTCGTAAAGACTCCACTACCAAGTTACTTTCTGGACCAGGCAACGAGTCATTCGATAGAACATCATACATACTTGATGAAGACTCATCTCCTTCAACCAATGGAGCATCCATGGAAACATGACGACCATTGTGTGATAATGACTGTTTTATCTCTTCTGTTGTACATCCAATAAACTCTGCTAATTCCTCAGCCGAAGGAGGTCGTTCAAACTTTTGCTCCAACTCAGAATATGCTTTATTGATTTTATTGATTGAACCAATTTTATTCAAAGGAAGACGCACAATTCTTGCTTGTTCTGCCAATGCTTGTAAAATAGATTGACGAATCCACCATACAGCATAAGAAATAAACTTAAATCCACGTGTCTCGTCAAAGCGCTCTGCAGCTTTAATTAAACCAACATTTCCCTCATTAATTAAATCAGGTAAAGCTAAACCTTGATTTTGATACTGTTTTGAAACAGAAACCACAAATCGTAAATTCGCTTTTGTCAAACGCTCCAATGCAGCTTTGTCACCAGTCCGAATTCTTCGAGCTAATTCTACTTCTTCTTCAGGAGAAATTAAATCTACTCGACCTATTTCCTGTAAGTATTTATCTAAAGAGGCTGTCTCTCTATTGGTTACTTGTTTTGCAATTTTAAGCTGACGCATGACTGAAATATAATTGATGTTCTAAGGCTATAACGTAGATTAAAAAAAAAGGTTGGTTTTTTTAGGCTTTTTTTTCAAATTAACTATTCCATCGAATATTTGCAGGACTTAGCCGAATCTAACCGGGCGACCACCTAAGGTTTAGTTAAAAAATATATCAACCCAAAACAAATGGAAAGTGAAAGCAAAATATTTAGTGTGCCCAATAAAACTTGACCGGAATGAAATAAGTGCATGGTTTCTAGCGAAAAAGTACTAAATGTGCTAAAACCTCCACAGAAACCGACCAATATCAGCGGTTGCAACCATTGTAAATCTGGTTTTCTAACTAAATAAGTAGAAACAAGTACTAAAATCAACGTTGCAAATACATTAGAAAACATCGTTGCAATAGGAAAAGTAGTTATTGTTCTCGCAAAAAGAAGTGATAACCCGTAACGCGATATACTTCCTAGTCCTCCTCCAATAAAAATCAACAATGCATTCATCATTTTAAATCTAATTTCTTGACTAAAGGAGTAAAAATGGTTTGATGTATTGCGATCGCAATTCCGGCACCTACTATCCAACCAACGAATACATCTGATGCATAATGTACGCCTAAATATACTCTACTAATTCCAACTAAAATGACACAAAACCAAAGTATCCACTGAAACTTGATGTGAGACACAGTTAAGAGAAAAAATGTAACTATTGCAGAAAAATTTGCCGCATGCGAGGAAATAAAACCATACATTCCACCTCGATAATACTCCCCTGAAGCTTGCTGGTAATAATGCAGTTTATTTTGTAGACTGAGATTATGAGAAGGCCTGTAACGCAAGAAAACCTCTTTAAAAGCATGAACAGAAATAAAATCTGCTATTGATACGGTTACAATTATTAGCCCAAGAAATAATGCTACAACCTTAATTCCTCGGCGTTTATAAACAAACCAAAGTAGTAAAAGATAAAGTGGAATCCAGGTGATACGCGCAGAAACGAACCACATGAATTCATCTAAAAAGGGCGTATGAAAACTATTTAGTAATACAACAAGGTATTCATCTATTTGCTCCAACCAATCAATCATAATTCAGATGCTTCCAAATCAAATCTTTC
Organism: Crocinitomicaceae bacterium; assembly: GCA_044377675.1. GTDB lineage: Bacteria > Bacteroidota > Bacteroidia > Flavobacteriales_D > Crocinitomicaceae > UBA952. The sequence goes on along the minus strand of JBILYP010000046.1, from coordinate 2,144 downwards.
AACTCGGTAAGTCCTTGCTGAGCTAGAGAAGAAATAAAAATACTAGGAATCTTTGGTAAGTCTTTTTTTATGGCCGCTTTCAACTCATCATCTAACATATCAGATTTTGAAATTGCTAACAAACGATCCTTGTGCAGTAGCTCTGGATTGTACAACTTGATTTCTTTCAATAGAATATTGTATTCCTTTTTAATGTCATTGCTATCTGCAGGAATCATAAACAAAAGCAATGAATTACGTTCAATATGTCGTAAAAAACGTAATCCCAACCCTTTTCCTGTATGAGCTCCTTCAATAATCCCAGGAATATCTGCCATTACAAAAGAACGAATATCTCGGTAATTTACCATACCTAAATTCGGACGTATTGTAGTAAATGGATAGTCTGCAATTTCTGGTTTAGCAGCAGAAATAACAGAAAGTAAAGTGCTTTTTCCAGCATTCGGAAACCCAACCAACCCAACATCTGCAAGAATTTTTAACTCTAAGATTTTCCATCCTTGCTGCCCTTCTTCTCCTGGCTGAGCATATCTTGGGGTTTGATTCGTGGGTGATTTAAAATGGTTATTACCCAATCCACCCCTACCACCTGGCTGAATAATTTGTTGCTCGCCATTCTCCGTAATCTCAAACAAAATCTCACCTGTTTCTGCATCTTTCGCAACAGTTCCAAGTGGAACATCGATAATTTCATCTGCACCTTGAGAACCTGTTTTCAAATTTCCTGCTCCGTGAGCCCCGTGACTTGCCTTGATGTGTTTTTTGTACTTCAGATGCAACAAGGTCCATAACTGCGAATTTCCGCGAACAATCACATGCCCTCCTCTTCCGCCATCACCACCATCAGGACCTCCTTTTGGTATGTATTTTTCGCGGCGAAAATGGGTAGAACCTCCTCCTCCATTTCCAGAAAAGCAATGAATTTTTACGTAATCAACAAAATTATCGGATGCCATTTAATATTATGTATTTCTAGATTCAACAGCTTCAAAAAGTCTATCTGTTATATTATCTATTGTTCCTATTCCGTCAATGAAAATTAATTTATTTTGAGCTTGATAGAAACTTTTAACGGGTGCCGTTTCTCGGTTGTAAACAGCTATTCTATTCTCTATAATTGCAGGATCTGCGTCATCAGGACGACCGCTAACTTCGGCCCGTTTCAATAACCGATTTTTCAATTCATTTTCCTCAACCTCTAAGGCAAGCATGAGTGTAATTTGCGTTCCAATAGAAGCTAAAAAATCATCCAATGCAGTTGCTTGAGCATTTGTACGTGGAAAACCATCAAAAATATATCCTTTGGATGAATTAGATTTAAGAACTTCAGCGCGTAGCATATCAATTGTTACTGAGTCTGGAACTAGGTGACCTTGATCCATATAACTCTTAGCTAATTGACCCAATTCTGTTTCACCTTTTATGTTCGCGCGAAAAATATCTCCCGTTGAAAGGTGAGTTAAACCATATTTCTCAATTAATCGCTCAGATTGAGTTCCTTTACCTGCTCCCGGAGGACCAAACAATACAATGTTCAACATAATTTTATTCTTTAAGTTGATATAAATCTTTTAGGTTTCTTCCTCGTTCATCGTAATCCAAACCATAACCTAAAACAAATTTATTTGGAATTACAAAACCTTGATACTTTGGCGACTCAGTTCCTTTAAATGCTTCAGGCTTGAATAATAGTGTGCATATTTCAACAGAAGCTGGATTAAGCTCGAAAAGGTTTAGTTTTAAAGCTTCTATAGTCAGGCCGGTATCAACGATATCTTCTACAATAATCACATGTCGATTGGAAACATCAATCAAAATATCCATTTGTTTGGTCACCTTCCCAACGGATGCGGTTCCAACATAAGAACTTAATTTTGTAAATGTAATATCGCATGAATCCGTGTAATGTTTCAATAAATCAGCAGCAAACATAAATGCACCATTTAACACCACTAAAAAAATCGGGTTTTTATCCGCATAATCGAACATCAATTTATCTGCAATCGACTGCACCTCTTCTTGAATGTACTCCGATGGAATAAAAAGTTTAAATATCTTATCGTGTATTTGAATGTTCTGATCCATTTATGATTGCAAAGATAACTCTTTCTTATGTAATCACAATTATCTGTTTCAACCGATTT
>JBILYP010000022.1:0-54499 GCA_044377675.1 Crocinitomicaceae bacterium | reverse complement strand
GATAATCCAATTGTGAAATCAGATGAAGAGAAACAAGCAGATGAAAATAATGCTGTTGAAAAGCAAGAACTAGACAAACAGAATATCGCGGATAATCCAATTGCGAAATCAGACAAAGAGAAACAAGCAGATGAAAATAATGCTGTTGAAAAACAAGAACTAGACAAACAGAACATCGCGGATAATCCAATTGTGAAATCAGATGAAGAGAAACAAGCGGATGAAAATAATGTGGTTAATAATCTAGAACTAGACAAACAGAATCTAGCTGATAATCCAATTGTGAAATCAGATGAAGAGAAACAAGTAGGTAAAAATAATACCGTTGAAAAGCAAGATGAAAATCAAGAAATAGCGATAATACGTTCTAATATACAGTCTAAAAATCTTCCGGAATCATCAACTGATTTAAATGAGCTTAATATTCAAGATTTAACGAATCAAACCAAAACAACCGAACAAAAAAAATCGACTATTTATAAAGATTTACAAAGTGAAAACCCATCTATTTTATACTTCTCAGAAAGAAAACAACTACAGGATAAAAAAATATTGGAATTTGAAACACGTGAAATTGAACAACTTATTGATCGAGAAAACAGAGAATTAAACAAGACAAAAAACAAAAAGGAAAAAGATAAAATAAACTTAAAAATAACAGAACTTGAATTCACTTTAGCAGGGAAAAAAGAACAAATAAACCAGATACAAGAGCAAATTAATAGGCAAAATGAAACTCTAATCACCCGTGAGGATTTTACTGAATTAACCAATATGGGAGATATTGAACAAAATGAAATTTCTTCAAGTCCTCAATATCAAAAATACGTCGATGCAGTAATCAGCTTTCAAGAAACAGAAGCGCTGATTGAATCAAAAAAACTAAATAATAAACAAACACAATTCCTTCTCGACCAAGAAATAACTCTTTTAGTAACTGATCCAAGCAACGAATCAGCTAAGAAGAATATTAATGTCTTAACTCAAGCAATTGAACAAAATCAAGGTGAAATTAGTTTGCTCAACGCTAAATTACTTGAACAGAAACAGGAAATAACAAAAATTGAAACCGCTAATAAAGAAATACAAAATCAACTGCGTTACTTGGTTAAAAATAAGATCGAACCTATTCAAAAGATTTCAATAGTGCCAAAAAATGAAGTTATTCCGAGTTCTGGTTTTGTTATTAATTCAAACCAAGAATCAAACTACAGTATTAACAATCCAATACCTTTAGATGTGAAAGCACCATCGGGACTTGTTTACCGAGTTCAAGTTGGGGCATTCCGAAAACCGATTCCTCAAAATCTTTACGCCAAATTCAATCCAGTTTCAGGTGAAGTTTCACCAAACGGTTTAACTCTTTACATGGCCGGATATTTCAATAGCGCTGGAAATGCAGTGAATGCACGCAAACAAATTCAGCAATTAGGATACAGCGATGCTTTTGTGGTTGCATATTGCAATGGAAAAAAAATCACCTTGGGTGAAGCACGAATTTTAGAAGCCAGAGGAGAATGCGTTCCGATTGAATCTGAACAATTTGTGGTAGAAATTCAAAACAATACTCAAGAAGCACTGAAGCTGCAAAAGGAAAGCACCTCTACCCTACCTCTTGCTATTAATTCACCGTCAAATAATCTAAATTCATCACGGAATTTATATTTCACCGTTCAAATTGGTGTTTATAATCAGTTCATTAATGAAAAGGTGAAATTCCCATCGCTCACCGAAATCGGAACAAATAAAATCGCAACGGGTCAAATTCGATATTCAACTGGGAAATTCAAAGATGTCAACACTGCTAAAGAGAGAAAAGACATTGCCGTTGGTTCAGGTATTAAGGATGCTTTTATAGTAGCCTATTTCAACGGGGAACGCATAACTATTGCTGCAGCCAAAGAACTCATATCAACTTATGGAGATTCTATTTTACAGTCAAATCCAACAAAGGAAGCAATTAACCTTGAGCAGATTAGCTATCAACCTTCAAGTAAAAAATATTTCCCACCGGAAGAAACAAAAATCGAACCTGTACGCCATCGCTATCAATCCAAAGATGAATTCGAACTATTCCCTGCGGATAAAATTGCTTATTATAATCAGTTTGGACTTTTTCAATATAATCCTGAATCTAAAAAAATTGAATCACTCACCTTTACAAATGAGTCTGACTTAGATAATTCGATTAAATTGAGTGGTTATCTTTCTCGACTAGACTTAAGTTCAGCTGTTTGCATTGCTGAAATCAATGATGGCATTTCAGGAGATTTAGCAGATTTCATTTTACGGTCTCATTCGGTTAAACAAATTAGCTCCAGTGAAAATATTCAAATTGATTTTGAAAAAACATTGATATTAAGTGAAAAATATACGAACTTGCTTAAAAATACGTTTCATTTAACTATCAAATGATATGAATAATACAAAAATACAAGAACAGGATAAATTTGACGTCCTCGAGGAGCTCATCGATGAAAACGGATTGATTTTATACAACGACGATGTGAATACGTTTGATCATGTTATAAATTCACTCGTAAAAATTTGCAAACATGAACCCATTCAAGCAGAACAATGTGCTTGGATTGTTCACTTAAATGGAAAATGCAAAGTGAAAAATGGCAATTTTGAGGAATTAGAACCAATGTGTGTTGCATTATTGGATCGTGGTATATCTGCTACCATTGAATAATGTATGAAACTAACATTTAACTCTCCCTTTTCTTTAATTTATACGCTACTTTCAGTTGTAATATTCTTCGTTTTTATGGCCACTGGATGGCATACTGAATACTTTACACTGAATGGCACAGTTCAATCTCAAAATATTGAGTGGTATGTTGGGATTATGGGATATGCCTTTGGTCATGCAAACTTCCCCCATTTATTGGGTAATTTCACCACCCTCTTATTGATTGGGCCTTTGGTAGAACATCATTACGGCACTAAAAAATTAATTTTAATTTCATTTATCACCGTTTTGGTTACCGCTATTATTCATATTCTTTTTTTTGACCATCGCTTATTGGGAGCTAGTGGAGTTGTCTTTATGTTGATCATTCTAAGTTCATTAATCCCCTCCAAAGGGAAAGAAATTCCGTTAACTTTTATATTAATTGTTTTATTGTTTTTGGGAGAGGAGATATATGAAGCATTCAAACCAAGTAATGTTTCTCGATTTGCACATATCACTGGTGGAATTTTAGGCGCGGTTTTTGGTTTTTACTTAAATGCAAAAAAATAACAAATTCCAAAGGTTTAAAGGGAAATAAATTACATTCACATATTTTTTAACTACTATTGTAATAGATATGAAGTCAATATATTTTGGTGCTGCCATTTTTTTATTAGTCTCTTTCCAAACATTATTTGGACAAGCTAAATCTATTGATACATCTAGAATAATTCAATTATCGGGTGTTGTGATATCCGAAGAAACCTTGGAAGAATTGCCCTATGTTACGGTTTTTAATAAAACTCTTCGGAAAGGAGTGATTTCAGATTATTATGGCTATTTTTCATTAATCTCATTTCCTGGAGATACGATAGTTTTTGCCAACCTTGGATTTAAAAAATCAAGTTTCATCATTCCGGACACGCTCAAACAAAACCGGTATTCATTGATTCATATGGTGCCAGCTGACACGCTACAATTAAAGGAAGTGACGATTTATCCATGGCCTTCGCGGGAAGAATTCGCAAATGCATTTATCAATATGCGTCCTTATGATGATGCTATACGAAAAGCGCAGCAAGAATTATCCGGAGAAAGTTTAGCGTTTGCTGCTGCCAGAATTCAAACAGACCCTTCGTTAGCGTATGGAAATAGTATTAATCAACGTTACTCCCAATTATACAGTAGCAATCAAGTTCCGGTTAACAATTTACTGAATCCTTATGCTTGGTCAAAATTCTTAAAAGACTGGAAAGAAGGCAAATTAGATCGACAATAATACCACGTTGGATAAGTAATGAAGGGTTATTTCATATTATTTTCTTTTATTTATTTTTTACTCGAAACCTCATTTGTATTTTGCCAATTGGGTGAAAAGAATGAAAAATTCCCCATACATTTTGGTTTACAAGCAAGAATTCTCCAACCTTCAGAATTTCTAGGTCCAAAAGTTTCAGCACTTAATGATGGCGGATTTAGTTCTTCATTGACTCAAAAAATGGGATTTAGTTATGGTGCATTGATCCGTGCAGATTACACAAAAAACATTTCCCTAGAGGGAGGATTAAATTTTATTCAACGACAATTTACTGCGCAAATGAGCTTTGCTGATTCGGTAATCAATATTACAGACACAAACAAACTAACATTTATTAATTATGAATTACCCTTGATGGGTATTGTAAAAATTCAATTGGGACAAAAACTGTTTGCAATTGCTGGACTAGGCCCCTCATTTACGTATAAACCAACAAATGTTGCATTGATTGATCAGCCAGGAGGACCACATACATTTTATCATTCCGGAACAGTTAAAAAATTTGGGGTGGATTTAAATGCTCAAATAGGATTCGAATTTCGGACTAGAAAATCAGGTTATTATTATTTGGGAGGTAGTGTTAAAGTACCAACCGGTTATTTATTTAATTGGGGCGGAAAATATTCCAAACAAAATTCATCAGAATATTACATCGATTTCATCAAGGTTAATGGTGCGTTTTTGTCCATCGATTTGCGGTACTACTTACCAAAAATTAAAAATTCAGGGATACAGTTCATTCCCGGACCAATCGAATGATTAAAGTCCTAACATAAAAATTTAAAACAATTTAGGAAAACAGAAACAAATACTATTTGGAATAACCCAAGATTTTCAAGTAGTCAGCTGCCGTTTGTTCTTCACTAAATAACTCGGTTGAAATCTTTCCATTTTCATCTCTTCGAATAAGGATATGCTTCGGCTCGGGAATCAAACAATGCTTTAATCCACCAAAGCCACCAATTGTTTCTTGATAAGCGCCCGTATTGAAAAAGCCAATATACAGCACGTTCTTTTTATCAAACTTTGGAAGATAAATCGCATTAGAATGTTGTTCCGAATTATAGTAATCATCACTATCACAGGTTAATCCACCCAACAATACACGCTCGTAATCTTCGTTCCAACGATTGATGGGCAACATGATAAAACGTTGATTAATGGCCCAAGTATCTGGCAAATTGGTCATAAAAGAAGAATCAATCATATTCCATTTCTCCCGATCATTTTGATGTTTCTGATGTAGAATACTAAAAATGGCTCCTCCACTTTCACCCACTGTAAACGATCCAAACTCCGTAAAAATATGTGGTTCTGGAATGTCATTATCCGTACAAACACGTTTCACTTGCGTCAAAATCTCTCGCACCATGTAGGCGTAATCAAAATCAAAAGCCAAAGATTTTTTTATTGGAAAACCACCACCGATATTCAATGAGTCTAGTTCAGGACACATCTTTTTCAAATCGCTGTATACACGCAAACATTTTGTTAATTCATTCCAATAATAGGCCGTGTCGTTGATACCTGTATTAATAAAAAAATGAAGCATTTTTACCTTAACTTTAGGGTTTTCCTTTAAAAACGCCTTGTAATAGGGTACAATTTCGCGGTAACGGATTCCTAATCGAGAAGTATAAAACTCAAATTTCGGTTCTTCTTCTGAAGCAATACGAACTCCAATACTTATTTCTTTGTCTGTTTTGGCCAAAATTCTTTCAAGTTCATCCGTATTATCAACAACTGGAATTACTTTTAGGTTACCTGCATTAATGAGATCAATAATATTGTCAATGTATGGTTCGGGTTTATAACCGTTACATATAACATGTTGACCATTAGCGATTTTTCCTTGATCATAAAGGTTTTTAATAATGTCAATATCAAAGGCAGAGGAAGTCTCTAAATGAACATCATTTTTTAGAACCTCATCCAAAACGAAGGAAAAATGGTTACTCTTTGTACAATAGGAATAATAGTAATTACCGGCATAACCCAAATTATTTATTGCTTCCCTAAACCATCCCTTTGCACGTTGTATATTATTAGAAACTTGAGGTAAATAGTTAAATTTCAATGGAGTACCATACTCATTAATCAACCGCATTAGGTCAATTCCATGAAAAAATAAACGGTCTTCACGCAGGTTAAATTCATTCTGAGGAAAATCAAATGTTTGGTCAATTAAATCAATATACTTTGTTCTCATATCTTATTTATTTCCTAAAAATTGGTTCAAAACTTCTACTTCTCGAGCAATGCATGCGCGCGAGTCCATTTCTACGATAGGGCGTTGGATAAGTTTCGGATTTTCAATTAAGATTTTAATCCATTCTTCATTGGTAAATACTTTACCCGAAAATTTTTCTTTAAAATCAACTTCATTGGTTCGAATAATTTCTGTAGGATTCATCTGTAATTTTTCAAGTAATGCGCCCAAAGATTCTTCTGTGAATGAAACGTTTAGGTATTCAATAGTTGAAAATTCAGAACCATTATTTTTTAAATGGTTCAATGCAAATCGACTTTTAGAGCAACGAGGATTGTGGTAAATGCGTATCATTCTACAAAATTAGAAGAATTCAAGGAAGCAAAAACATTTTTTTGAATTTGATTCAATTGTGAAACTACTCCCTTCTGCGTACATTTGCACCAATGAAAACCAAAACCCTAAAAAAGAATAAAGTTAACGTTGTTACCTTAGGATGTTCTAAAAATGTTTTTGATTCGGAAGTGCTAATGGCTCAATTAAAAGCAAATCAATTTGATGTTGAACACGAATCTTTAGCAGACGATTCTGAAATTGTAATCATAAATACGTGTGGTTTTATTGAAAGTGCAAAACAAGAATCTATTGATACCATTATTCGTTTCGCCGAAGCAAAAGCGGAGGGATTAGTATCTAAAGTTTATGTTACTGGCTGTTTATCCGAACGATACAAAGGGGATCTTGAAAAAGAAATACCTGAAGTGGATGCCTATTTTGGTACACGTGATTTACCTAGGTTATTAAAAACACTCAAGGCAGATTATAAGCACGAATTGGTTGGAGAACGTATTTTAACAACACCCAATCACTATGCTTACCTCAAAATTGCAGAAGGCTGCGATAGACCTTGTTCTTTTTGTGCAATTCCAATAATGCGCGGAAAACACGTTTCTACTCCGATCGAAGAACTAGTAAAAAACACGAAAACGCTTGTTGCTGGTGGAGTAAAAGAAATCATGTTGATTGCCCAAGACCTAACTTATTATGGATTAGACATCTATAAAAAAAGAGCGCTATCAGACTTACTCAAGCAACTTTCAGATATTGAAGGATTAGACTGGATTAGATTGCATTATGCTTTTCCTGCCGGTTTCCCAATGGATGTATTGGATGTAATGAATGAACGCTCCAATATTTGTAATTACTTGGATATGCCATTGCAACATGGGTCTACCAAGATTTTGCAAGCAATGAGACGCGGGACTACACGCGAAAAAACCGAAGAACTTGTTCAATCCATTCGAGATAAAGTTCCGGGAATAGCATTGCGCACTACGTTGATTTCGGGATATCCGGGCGAAACTGAAGCTGATTTTCAAGAAATGTATGACTGGGTGGAACGCTCTCGTTTTGATCGTTTAGGAATATTCACCTATTCTCATGAAGATAACACGCATGCCTTTGAATTTAACGATGATGTTCCGCAAAAAGTAAAGCAAGAGCGAGCCGATATCATTATGGAATTGCAATCGGGAATTAGTTATGAATTAAATCAATTAAAAATTGGTCAAACATTCAAAACATTAATTGATCGTGCTGAAGGAAATTATTTTATTGGTCGAACAGAATTTGATTCTCCCGAGGTAGATAATGAAGTTTTACTGAATAAATCCAAGGACTACGTTCGAATTGGAGATTTTGTGGATGTCAAAATTGAATCAGCCGATCATTTTGATTTATTTGGTTCAGTTATAGGATAACGAGTAAACTATTCGATTGATTCGTTGTTAGATTATAAAATATTGTATGCAAATAGGTGATACCTGCCCTTCTTTTGAATTATATAATCAATCGGGTGAAATGATAAATTCATCTGCTTTTTTAGGAAAACAGAAAGTTGTTATTTTCTTTTATCCCAAAGATGAAACACCGGGTTGCACAAAAGAAGCCTGTACGTTTCGAGATCGATATGAAGATTTTTTAGAATTAGGGTGTCAAGTAATTGGTATTTCATCAGATTCAGTTGATTCTCATGCGCAATTTGCTAATCGTTTTGGATTTCAATTTACCTTGTTAGCAGATCCAGAAAAAACAGTTCGAAAAGCATTTAACGTTCCCGGCAACTTATTTGGTTTACTTCCCGGAAGAGTAACATACATAATCGATTCAACAGGAATTATCCGTGGAATATTTAATTCTCAACTGAATCCTGTAGGACATGTGAACGAGGCCTTAAAAGTTGTTAGCACTATCTAAGCCATCCTATTTTTCATTCATTTGATAACTTTTCACTGAAAAAACTTATTTTCGCAAGAAACTGCGTGAAATGAGAAAGAAAATGTTGGCGGCGAACTGGAAAATGAATTTGAATTTGCGAGAAGCAACTGATTTGTATTCCAATTTTATCGAAACACTACCATTTAACGATTCAAATCGCTTCATTGTATTTTCTCCTTTTGTTTTCTTACCTCAATTAAACGCATTTAATTCTTCACTAGCATTAGGAGCTCAAAATTTCTATCCCGCTGAAAATGGAGCTTTTACGGGTGAAATAAGCATTTCACAGTTGAAGGAACTCCAAGTTTCAGTTGTTCTAATCGGTCATAGTGAAAGACGGAATTATTTTTTTGAATCCAACGAATTTCTTAAGCAAAAAGTGGATTCTGCACTCAATCATAACATGGATGTTGTTTTTTGTTGTGGTGAATCGCTTGAAACACGTGATTCCGACAAGCATTTAGCGTTTGTAGAAGCTCAATTAACAGACTCTCTTTTTCATGTTTCTAAGGAGGACATGCTAAAATGTTCCATCGCTTATGAACCTATTTGGGCAATTGGAACCGGAAGAACTGCAAATAGTGAACAAATAGAAGAGATGCATAAGGCCATTCGAAATTGGATTGCCAAGAAATATGATACGGAAACGGCTCAATCTATCTCAATTTTGTATGGTGGAAGTTGCAATGAAAATAATGCCGCGGAAATCTTCTCCTGTCCAAATGTAGATGGAGGTCTGATTGGGGGTGCATCGCTTAACGCAGAAGCATTTTTACAAATTGCACGGGAGCTAAACTAAAATACTTTTATAACTTAAAAAATCAGTTGCTATGATGTATTTATCTGCCAACGAAATCCATAATCGAAAATTGAATGGGGAATCCATAACAATCATTGATATTCGTGAACCGTATGAAGTAGAGGCTGCATCTATTGGATGTACAACTATTCCCATGGGAGAAATTGTTAATCATCTGGAGGAACTGCGCAATATCGAACAACTTGTTTTGATGTGTAGGTCGGGAAAACGAGCAGAATCAGTTGCCAACTGGTTGGAATCTGAACATGGTATACCTGAAATAATCGTAATGGAAGGAGGAATATGCCAATGGAAAGAACAAGTCAATCCAACGCTAGCATTGGAAGATTAATTTTTTAGGATAAATCGATTTTGTTCAAATTCCTTCAATCGCGAGTTGGTAACGTTTTGAATATACGGATGATTCGGATTGCAGGTTTTAAAATTCTGGTGGTATTTTTCAGCTACATAGAATTTTTCTAACGGAGTTATTTCGGTAGTGATAACCGGAAAAATAGCATTTTTCAATAACGAATCAATAATTACTTGAGCAATCTCTTTTTCAGCGGTTGATTTATAAAAAATGGCAGACCTGTATTGCGTTCCGGAATCTGGCCCTTGTTTGTTTAATGTGGTTGGGTCGTGTGACTGAAAAAAAACGTGAACCAATTCCTTATAACTCACCTTTGTTGAGTCGTAGTAAATTTTTACGGTCTCCGCATGGCCTGTTCTACCACTACAAACGGCTTCATACGTTGGATTTACAACTTTCCCTCCAGCATAACCCGATTCAGCCTCCACTACTCCATCCACTGATTCATAAACGGCCTCCACACACCAAAAACACCCACTTGCAAAATAAGCAGTTGAATAGTTTGATAGATCTACTTGTTTTGTTTTCTCTTTGATAGGTAATTCTTGCTGTGCACAAGACGAAAAACTAACTAGAGATAAAACGCAATATAAAAAGATTCTCATTTGGATTTGTGTTTTTTATCTAACATTTAACTAGCAAATAAGTTTAATTCTAGTGAAATCAGATCAGAATAAAACAAATTATCGAAAAAAGACACTACTTGAACATATGTAAGACTACTTTGCTCATTTATAAACAATTAAGAAAATACAATTCTTAAATTAGTAATGTGAAATTGTATAAGGCTTGATAAACCTTTGTGGCAAGACGGATAACTAAACAAACTACAGCCATGTTTATTTCAATGACTATTTTTAGTGTCTTATTAGTTTTACTATTAGGATACGGAATGATTTCCAATTACAAAAGAAATCATTAACAGTTACTAGACTGGGATTGTGACGTTCTGAAGCATGATCGCTACCAATTGTGGCAAATCTACTTTACTACTCCAGCCCCAGTCTTTTTTTGCCACTGAATCATCAATGGAATCTGGCCATGAATCGGCAATTGCTTGACGATAATCAGGTGAATAATTGATTTTAAACCCCGGAATTACTTTTTGAATTTCATCCGACAACTCTTTCGGTGTAAAGCTACATCCCGCTATATTATAAGCTGTTCGAATTTTTACTTTACTTTCCTCCACCTCCATCAGTTCAAGCGTTGCCCGTATTGCATCATCCATGAACATCATTGGCAAAGCCGTATTTTCTGAAAGGAAACAATTAAATTCTTTTCCTTCCTTGGCTTTATAAAAAATATCTACGGCATAATCAGTTGTTCCTCCGCCTGGTAATGATTTATAGGAGATCAATCCGGGATAACGAATGCTTCTAACGTCTACACCAAATTTTGAATGATAATATGCACACCAATTTTCTCCAGCCAATTTAGAAATACCATACACTGTTGAAGGTTCCATGATGGTTTGCTGAGGAGTTTGAATTTTTGGAGTTGCGGGACCAAATACAGCAATGGAACTCGGCCAAAATACGCGTTTTAGATGTCCTTCTTTCGCTAAATCTAAAATGGTAAACAATCCTTCCATGTTGAGCTTCCAGGCAAAATCAGGATTTTTTTCAGCGGTTGCAGACAACAAAGCAGCCAAAAGATATACTTGATCAATTTTTTCTTCAATAACAAATCCCCGAACTGCCTCCCGATCGAGAATATCCATTTTTTGGTAGGGACCATTGGCAATTATTTCCGGACAAGTATCTCGAACATCAGCCGCAATAACTGATTGATTACCAAATTTTTCACGTAGTGTCAGAACTAATTCAGTCCCAATTTGCCCACAAGCACCAATAATTAAGATTTTTGACATGATATGTTGAATGAAAAAGCAAATATAATCTTTCCTTAAAAGTAGAGAATCAATTCACCAAATATTCTACTTTGCAGCCATCCATTTTGCCACGTATTTACCTATAATATCAAATTCAAGATTAACTTGGTCTCCCACTTGTAAGGAATGAAAATTAGTAAATTCATAAGTATAAGGAATGATACAAACTGAAAACGAATTTTGCGTTGAATCTACTACCGTTAAACTGGTTCCATTTACCGCAATTGATCCTTTTTCAACCGTTAAATCGGCTGAGTTATAAGTAAAACTATATTTCCAACTGCCATTTTGATCTTCAATTTCTGTACAAATTCCAACTGTATCCACATGACCTTGAACAATATGACCATCCAACCTACCATTAAACGGCAAACATCTCTCCAAATTGATTTTTGATCCAATTTCCCAAGAATTCAAGTTCGTTTTTTCCAATGTTTCTTGTATCGCCGTAACACGATATTCATTGTCTTGAATGGCGACAACCGTCAAACAACATCCATTGTGTGCCACACTTTGATCGATTTTCAACTCATGAGTAAAACTACTTTCAATCGTGAAATGGACATTCCCACCATCAATTACTTTATTCTTAAGTTCTCCCAATTGTTCAATTATTCCCGTAAACATTTCTTATTTTATTAAAATTCCCATTCCTTTTGCGTGATAAAAACTGTTCCTTTAAACAGAGCAATCAAATCATTGTTTTGATTTTGCACCCGCACCTCATAAATCGCAGTTTTTTTTCCTCGATAAACTTCTTTGCATTCAGCCATTAAAACATCATGAGCCTGTACCTTTAATACGTGAGAAATGGATGTTTCGATGCTCACACACTGAACACCATAGGTATTAGATGCAAAAGCTAAGGTCGAATCTGCCAATGAATAAGCAATTCCACCATGCGCAATGTGAAACCCATTTAGCATTTCATTTCGAATGGTAAGTTGTGCTTTACAATATCCAGCGCGCACTTCTGAAAGTTCAATCCCTAACCAGTTGCTGAAAGCATCCTGATTTAACATGTGAGAAACAATTTCATGTGGCGTTTTCATGTAACAAAATTACAATTATTGGTTTACTTAAAATACTTTTCATTTTTGGAAATAAATTAGGTAAAATAACTTGAACTTACTTGAACCAATAAAAGACCAATGGATGCTTTACATTTGTTAGGAACTGAAACACATTCTTAGGCGCTGCATATAAAACTCTGGTTGCAATTCGTTTAATTTTAAACTTATTCAATCGGAGTTTTTTCATTCTCATAAGTATGCACTTGATTACATGAATTGTGTTAATTCTATATAACTTGCTTAAAATCAACTTAAAAATCCATATTTTCTTTGGAATCAATTAAACATTGAGTAAATTTGTTACTCATGCTAGAAGCCTTAATAACATCCAAGACACGCATTAGATTATTGGTCAAGTTCTTCTTGAATCCAACGATGAAGGCATATTTGCGTCAATTGGCAGACGAATTTAGCGAAAGTACCAATTCAGTTCGTGTTGAATTAAATCGATTAACAGAAGCTGGTATATTAGAGAGTCAAGCCGAGGGAAATGTTATTCAATACAAAGCCAAAGCATCTCACCCACTCTTTCCTGAAATTAAAAGTATTGTAACCAAAATTACAGGGATTGATCAACTGATTGAAGAAGTGATTGAACGCTTAGGAAATGTAGAAAATGCCTATTTGGTGGGCGATTACGCTTCAGGAAAAGATACCGGAGTTATTGATGTTTTATTAATAGGTAACGTCAATAAAAACTATTTAACTGAATTAATCGAAAAAGCAGAGACTTTAGTGCAACGAAAAATCCGACACCTCGTATTGACAGAAATTGAATTAATACAATACAAAGTTCAATATACCGGTCAGATTTTATTACTTTGGAGTAAGCTAAAATAGACCTGAAAAAACTGCTCTTTTTCCACTCAACTCATGAAGAAATTTGTGACTGAGAACGGCGAAGCCATAAAATAAAAAACCAAAAATAAAAAGTTAACTAAGCCAATTTCCTTTGTCTCATTTAATTCAACAAGCATTCACAATTACCCAAACTGATTACGAAAAGCGTAATGGTCATCGGGGATTAGTAATTTGGCTTACGGGACTTTCAGGTTCCGGAAAATCAACCATTGCTAATGAATTAAATACGCGCTTATTTCATCAGAATATACATAGCGTTATATTGGACGGAGATAATACCCGTTTAGGAATCAATCATGATTTAGGTTTTACAAATACTGATCGCACCGAGAACAATCGCAGAGTGGCTGAAATTGCGAAATTATTCATGGAATCAGGAAATATTGCTATTTGTTCATTCATTTCTCCCTTTCAAAAAGATAGAGATCTTTCAAAACAGATTATTGGCGAAGAAAATTACTTTGAAGTTTTTGTAGATTGTTCGCTTGAAGCTTGTGAAAAAAGGGACGTTAAAGGAATGTACAAAGAAGCAAGGAAAGGAGAATTAGAATCTTTTACGGGAATATCTAGCCCCTATGAAATTCCAACGAATCCGCAATTAATAGTCCAAACAGAACGGTTAAATTTAGAACAATCGGTTGAATTATTATTGGATTCAATCAAGGAACGCATCAAACTTCCAGAGTAAAAAACTATAAGTAATCAATTGAAAAATTACAGATTAAGTCATCTTGAAGAATTAGAAGCAGAATCCATTTTTGTACTTCGTGAAACGTATGCTCAATTCGATAATCCGTGTATCCTTTTTTCTGGTGGAAAGGACTCAATTGTTTTAACGCATTTGGCTGTGAAAGCCTTCGCACCCGCAAATATTCCATTTACCTTACTTCACATTGATACGGGGCATAATTTTGAAGAAACGTTACTTTTCAGGGATCATCTTGTTAATGAATTGGGAGTAAAACTAATAATCGGTTCTGTTGAAGAATCAATACAATCTGGAAAAGCAACGGAGGAAAAAGGAATGCATGCCAGCAGAAATAGGGCTCAATCTGTTACACTCTTAGAAATGATTGATAAACATCAATTTGATGCTGCCATTGGAGGAGCGCGTAGAGACGAAGAGAAGGCAAGAGCCAAAGAACGTTTTTTCTCTCACAGAGATGATTTTGGTCAATGGGACCCAAAAAATCAACGACCTGAATTGTGGAATATCTTCAATGGAAAAAAACAAATAGGAGAACATTTTCGCGTTTTCCCAATTAGCAATTGGACTGAATTAGATATTTGGCAATACATTCAGCAAGAAAATATTGCTTTGCCTTCTTTGTATTTCACCCATGAACGAGAAATTGTGAGACGCGGAGATCAGCTTCTGGCAAATTCACCCTTTATTACCGTTCGAGAAGATGAATGTGTAACTACATCAAGAGTAAGATTTCGAACTATCGGTGATTTAACCATAACCGGGGCTATTGAATCAGAGGCACATTCGGTTGAAGATATAATAAATGAAGTTGCTACGGCAAAAGATACAGAACGAGGAAATCGAGCGGATGATCAACGTTCAGAATCTTCCATGGAGGATCGCAAAAGAGAAGGGTATTTTTGATGAAGGAAGAACGATTAATGACTCACGAACTATTACGTTTCACGACCGCAGGAAGCGTAGATGATGGTAAGAGTACCTTGATTGGTCGTTTACTGTATGATTCAAAAAATATTTTTCGGGATCAATTGTTATCCATTGAGAAATCAAGCCAACGTAAAGGACTGAAAGAGATAGATTTATCTTTATTAACGGATGGATTAAAGGATGAACGAGAACAAGGAATAACCATTGATGTTGCTTATCGTTATTTTTCGACGCCAAAAAGAAAGTTTATCATTGCGGATACACCTGGCCACATTCAATACACACGGAATATGGTCACCGGTGCATCTACTGCAAATGCAGCACTGATTTTGATCGATGCCCGAAAAGGAGTGATTGAGCAAACAAAAAGACATAGTTATATTGCCTCTTTGCTGCAAGTACAGCATATTCTTGTCTGTATAAATAAAATGGATTTAGTCGATTATAACCAACATCGTTTTAATGAAATTGTAGATGAATATTGCAATTTCGCCTCAAAACTAGCCATTAAAGATTATGAATTCATTCCTATTTCGGCGTTGAAAGGTGATAATGTTGTGAATAGATCTACAAATATGTCCTGGTACGATGGTCCAACACTCATGTATAGTTTGGAAAACATCCAAGTAGCGAATGATGTGAACCATTTAGATATGCGTTTTCCGGTGCAAACCGTGATACGACCTCAAACTAAAGATTATCCCGATTTCAGGGGGTATGCTGGTCGTTTGGCAGGAGGAATTGTTCGCGTAAATGATGAAATTAAAGTTTTGCCTTCCGGATTAACATCAACGGTAAAAGCAATTCATGGCCCTAATAGGTCATTGCAAGAGGCATTTGCACCTCAATCAATAACCATTGAATTAAGCGATGATATTGACATTAGTCGTGGTGACATGCTGGTAAAAATGAATAACCTACCCCATCAACAACAAGAAATTGATGCAATGATTTGTTGGTTAGGTACCAAACCATTAGAAGTTGGATGCAAATATGCCATAAAGCAAACGAGCAAGGATGGCAGGGTCATAATTCAAGAGTTAATTTATAAAGTGGACTTAAATACACTTACGCGCAATGAACAAATCCGTTCATTACAAACGAATGATATTGGAAGAATCAAATTGAAAACAACTGTTGCCTTTTGCACAGACAGTTACCGTCAAAATAGAATTACTGGATCATTCATTCTGATTGATGAAGGAACGAATAATACGGTTGGTGCAGGAATGATCTTGTGAAAAAGAAACACTACCCAACTGTTAACAATAATTTATTGATAAAGTAGGATAGTGAAACCGAGTAAAACACAAAATTTAATTAGCTTTACAATCACTAACTAACTACTCGAGTCGCACAATTATCCAAAATTGTATGTGACTGAGAATGGCGAAGCCATAAGATGAATTCTAATTTTAATCCACATTTCAATTTAATTGATAAATGACTAAGTTCACTGAACATTGGGATCTAATAATAAAACCAAAACGATCACTATTCGAGATAGATTTTAAAGCGATTTGGCGTTACCGAGATTTATTAAGAATGTTCGTTTATCGAGATTTCATTACTTATTATAGGCAAACTATTCTCGGGCCAATATGGTTCTTCATCCAGCCGATTTTTACAGCATTAGTTAATCTTTTCGTTTTTGGTACTCTTGCGGGATTAGGACCAGAGGGAGTTCCGGGTTTTCTGTTTTACTTAGCAGGACCGATATTATGGCAGTACTTCCAAGATACGTTTACTAAAACAGCGGCAACATTTGTTGAGAATCAATCAATTTTTGGAAAAGTGTATTTTCCGCGGCTTATTATGCCTCTAACGGTTCTGATTTCAGGCTTATTAAAATTTGGAGTGCAGTTGTTTCTGTTGTTAATTGCCATTGGCTATTACTACCTCGATACGGGACATTTGAGTATGCGTTGGGAAATAGTTTTCTTTCCTATATTGCTAATTATCATTATGATTTTTGCAATGGGTTTTGGATTATTAGTTTCTTCACTTACAACCAAATACCGTGATTTGAAATTCCTGATTGATTTCGCAGTCCCTCTTTTCAAATACGTCACTCCGGGAATTGCCACATCTTATGTACTTTTTATCGAGAAATTACCTGCCAATTTAATTACTTTTGTAAAGTATAATCCTCTTGGCTATCTCATTGACTCCTTCAATTACATGTTTGTAGGTGCTGGGAGTTTCGAATGGATTAACATTGGATATTCTGCAGTGTGCGCAATTGTAGTTTTAATTTTAGGAGTCTTGATTTTTAATCAAGTAGAAAAGAATTTTATGGATACAGTTTAATTTGAAATTATGAAAAAAGCACTAGTTTTAGGAGCAGGAGGATTTATTGGGAATCATTTAGTAGATAAGTTAAAATCAGAAGGATTTTGGGTTAGAGGTGTTGATTTAGTTAAACCTGGTTATAGTTCATCTAATGCTGATGAGTTCATAATTGGAGATTTAAGAGATCCAAGAATTGTCGATTCGGTTATTGACACGGGTATGGATCATATTTATCAATTGGCGGCAGATATGGGAGGAGCAGGTTATATTTTTACGGGTGAGAATGATGCCAATGTTATGCATAATTCTGCCACAATTAACTTGAATGTTGCCGACATTGCCACTAAAAAAAAGATTGGAAAAGTCTTTTACTCATCGTCGGCATGTATGTATCCAGAGCATAATCAACTTGACCCCCTGAATCCAAAATGTTCAGAGGATTCCGCATATCCAGCAAATCCAGATAGCGAATATGGTTGGGAGAAGCTATTCAGCGAACGCCTTTTTTTGGCTTATCATAGAAATTATGGATTAAATGTACGTATTGCTCGTTTTCATAATATTTTTGGTCCTTTTGGCGCTTGGGATAATGGAAAAGAAAAAGCACCAGCTGCACTATGTAGAAAAGTAGCTAAAGCAGAGGAAAATGGATCTATTGATGTATGGGGAGATGGACAACAAACCCGTTCATTTCTATTTGTTGAAGAATGTGTTGAAGGAATCAGAAGATTAATGGAAAGCGAATTCACAGGCCCAGTGAATATTGGTTCTGAGGAAATGCTTTCTATCAATCAATTTGCTCAGTTGATTATAGAAATTTCAGGAAAAGACATTACTATCAAAAACATTACAGGTCCAACTGGAGTCAGAGGTAGAAATAGTGACAATAAATTGATTGAGGAAAAACTAAACTGGAAACCTTCTATGTCATTGAAAGAAGGGATGATTCAAACATATAATTGGATCAATGAGTTGGTGCTAAACAATGCAGTTGACATAAAGTAAATGTTATTCAATTCGTCTTCATTCCTGATTTTTTTACCTATAGTCTTTGGTCTATATTGGTTTTTTTTTAATAAATCGTTAAAACTTCAAAATGTTCTGTTGTTACTTGCGAGTTATTATTTTTACTCTTGTTGGGATTGGAGATTTAGTTTTCTTCTCTTATTTTCTACTGTTTTAGACTATTACACTGGACTACAAATTAATACGCAAAAAAGTAAAAAGTTGTGGCTATGGATTAGTGTGTTAATAAACCTTGGATTTTTAGGGGTTTTTAAATACTATAATTTTTTTACGGAATCTTTTTATTCTCTGCTCAATTCATTTGGATTTAATGGATCACCATCATTAATAAATGTTATTTTACCTGTTGGGATTTCCTTTTATACTTTCCATGGTCTCTCATATGTAATTGATATATATAAGAATAGAATCTCTCCAGAGAAGAACTTTGTAAATTATGCTGTATTCGTATCGTTTTTTCCTCTTTTAGTTGCCGGACCAATTGAGCGCGCAACTCATTTGTTACCACAAATTAAGAAAGAAAGAATTTTTAATTATGCAAATGCAGTTGATGGACTCAGACAAATTTTATGGGGATTATTTAAAAAGGTTGTAATTGCTGATCAATGTGCGGAAATCGTAAATTCAATTTTTGCAGATCCTTCACACCATAATGGTTCAACCTTAGCTATAGGAGCAATTCTCTTTTCATTTCAGATTTATGGTGATTTTTCAGGTTATTCAGACATTGCATTAGGAACAGCTCGACTTTTTGGAATTGAACTTTTAAAGAATTTTTCTTTTCCTTATTTTTCTCGAGATATTGCAGAGTTTTGGAGAAGATGGCATATTTCTTTGAGCAGTTGGTTTAAAGATTATCTCTATATTCCTCTTGGTGGGAGCAAAAAAGGGTTGCCAATAGCAATTAGAAATACTTTCGTAATCTTTATCGTAAGTGGGTTTTGGCATGGAGCAAATTGGACATTTATTTGTTGGGGGCTATTAAATGCACTATTTATTTTACCTTCAATTTTTCTTAACAGGAATCGTCAAAATTTGGATATTGTTGCTTCCAACTCATTATTTCCTAGCATAACGGAATTTTTTCAACTCATTTCTACTTTTCTACTTTGCACGTTTGCTTGGATTTTTTTCAGGTCTGAGAATATGAATGAAGCGTGGGAATATATCACACATTTATTTTCCTTCTCACTATTAAACAAACCTACAATTATTCCAATCAAGTTAATAATTCTTATTTTAGTATTTATAACCATTGAATGGATTTCTCGTAGAAATAATCATGGAATAGAAAAACTTTTTTATCACAATAAATATTTGAGAAGACCATTCTATTTATTACTCGTCTTTTTAATTTTCTTTTCAATTGGAAGACAACAAGAGTTTATTTATTTTCAGTTTTAATGAGATTATTTTTAGTTAAATTTTCAATTTTTTCATTCTTGTTTTTATTTACATTGGTGATGTTAGTTCTGTTATCGAGCTTAATTGTTAAGCAAAATACGTTTATAACTCTTAGCCCCAATATTAATAAAATAATTATAGGACACTCATATTCCGAAACAGCATTTAACGATAATATGATTACAGGATTAAAAAACTGTTCAGAATCTGGAGAATCCTATTTTTATAACTATCAAAAATTAAAAATTATCCTCAGGTCCAACAAGCAAATTGATACTGTATTTGTAAACTTTTCTAATAATCAAGTTTTCTCAGATATGGATGACTGGATTTGGGGTGAAAAATACATGAATTATAATCTTACAAAATACCAACCATGGTGCGAAAAAGAAGATATTTTACTATGTGCAAAGAATAACTTTTTTATTTTTTCTCTAACCCAAGCCGTAGTAATAAAGAACAATTTGAAGAAGATTATTAAAAATAATTATTCAGACCCTTTATTGGTTGGAGAATATAAAGCAATGACCCAAAAAATAATAAAGGAGGAGAAGCAAGGGAAAATTAACGATAACACATATAAAATCTCCGAGATAAACTTAAACTACTTAAAAAAAATAATTGAACTTTGTAATCAAAAGAATATTAAAGTGATTTTCTTAAGACCTCCTGTTAAAGAGATTAATCTAAATCAACCTGTTGAAGTTGAATTTCAAAAAATAAGGAAAAATTACTTTGCTAATATTGAATTTTGGGATTTTATCAATTTACCTATGGATAAAAAATTACATTTTTTTGACAACACACACGTTAATAAAGAAGGTTCAAGAATTGTTACACTTGAATTAAATGAAAAAATGACCAAATGAAAAAAGTAATTGAGGTTGAAAATCTATCCAAAACCTACGACCTCGGTTTGGTGGGTACTGGAACCTTATCTAAGGATTTAAACCGAACTTGGGCAAAACTTAGAGGCTTATCTGATCCCTATGCTACTTTAGCTGAATTAAACGACCGCACACAGAAAAGCGAAAGTGGAACCGTTTACGCATTGAAGGACATCAATTTTAGTGTAGAACAAGGAGAAGTGTTGGGTATTATTGGTAAAAATGGAGCTGGAAAAAGTACTTTACTAAAAATTCTTTCCCAGATTACATCACCTAGTTCTGGAAGTATTAAAATAAAAGGACGCGTAGCCTCATTATTGGAGGTAGGAACAGGAATGCACCCTGAAATGACAGCTCGTCAAAACATTTACCTCAATGGTTCAATCATGGGAATGCGACGGCATGAAATTACTGCCAAACTAGATGAAATTATTGATTTTGCTGGTATTGTCAAGTACGTGGACACCCCAATAAAACGGTTTAGTTCTGGCATGCAGGTTCGATTGGGCTTTGCGGTAGCAGCTTTTCTTGAGCCTGAAATTCTAATAGTAGACGAGGTTTTAGCTGTTGGCGATGCTGAATTTCAGAAAAAAGCGGTTGGTAAAATGAAAGATGTCTCAAAGACTGAGGGTAGAACAGTACTTTTTGTGAGTCATAATATGGCAGCAGTTAAAAGTTTATGTACCTCAGCAATGCTGATTGAAAAAGGTATATTAAAACTAGCAGGTGATACAGAAAAAGTTCTTTCTCATTACCTTATTGGGGATAGCGAAATACAAAACTTCAAACAAGTGGGGATAAAAGCTGAAAACTTTGAAATCTTATCTATAGGTGTTAGGGGGAAATCTAAAGAATTTCATGATCCAATTAGTCGGAACGAAGCTATTGAATTAGTAATTGAATACAAAAATGAACAAACATCAAATTTGAGTTTTACAATTAAGCTCAAAGGAGAAGATGGTCAATATTTTATGGTCACATGCAGTAAAGAGAATTTTGTTGAAGTAGGACATAACTTTTCAATCATGGAAATTCCAAATAAATTGCTCAATGATGGCGCCTATTACATTGATTTACTCGTTGTTAAAGATGCACGAGCTGCAATACTAATGGAAAATGATATTGTTAGTTTTATAGCAAACCCTGAACAAAGGCCACTCGGCGGTTGGATGGGTAAAGAAGTTGGTTATATTAGAGGGGAATTTGAATGGAAAAACCTATCGGTATGACTCCAGTTACTAAATCCTTTCTCCCACCTATTGAAGAATACATAGCGCAAGTACAACGTGCCTATAATAACAATTGGCTAACCAATCGTGGCGAGCTGGTAGTGGAATTGGAACAAAGACTTACGGATTACCTTGAATTAAAGCAAAGCAAAATTCTCTGTCTGAACAACGGAACCATTCCCTTACAAATTGCCCTTAAATTATTAGGCAAAGGTGGTGAGATTATCACAACTCCTTTTAGCTATGTAGCTACAACTGCCGCAATTGTTTGGGAAAATTGTACGCCAGTTTTTGTGGATATTCATCCGGAATATTTGACCATTGATGAAACCTTAATTGAAGCAGCCATTACAGAAAAAACTACGTGTATATTGGCTACCCACGTTTTTGGAAATCCCTGCAATGTGGAAGAAATTGAACGAATTGCCCAAAAACACAACTTGAAAGTGATTTACGATGCTGCGCATTGCTTTGGGGTAAAATACAAAGGAAAAAGTATTTTTGAGTATGGGGATATTAGCACGTGCAGTTTTCATGCAACCAAATTGTTTCATACGGGTGAAGGTGGGGCTATTTTTTGCAAAGACGCGGACTTGTTTCACAAAATCTTCTACAGCCACAATTTTGGGCACAACGGACCGCATCATTTTCACGGATTAGGAATCAATGGTAAAATAAGTGAGTTGCAAGCAGCTATGGGATTAACTGTGTTGCCATACATGGAAGAGATTATTACTTCACGATCCAAAGCTGTGTCTTATTATTTAAAAAAGCTGAATTTTTGCAAATCACTAACTATATTTCCTGAAACGGTATGGAACTATAGTTACTTCCCTATAATTCTTGATTCAGAAAAGGAACTTATCAACCTCGAAAACCAGCTAAAAATTCAAGATGTTTTACCAAGAAGATATTTTTATCCTTCATTAACCAGCTTACCATTTTTGAAATCAAACGGTTGTCCAATTTCTAAAGATATTGCATCAAGAATTTTATGTCTACCCTTGTATAAAGAAATAACAATAAACGAGTTGGAGCATGTATGCAATATTGTTAATAAATCCCTTTAAACGGAAATAGAAGTATGATAATCGTTGGCGCAAAAGGTTTTGCAAAAGAATTATTGGAAGTTGCGTATAAACTTGACCAAATTAATGATTTGGTATTTTTTGACAATATTTCAAATGATTTACCAGACAAACTCTTTGGTCAGTTTCCTATTATTCAAAAAGACCTAGATGCAATCGAATATTTCAACATAGTGGATAATCGATTTGCTCTTGGCTTGGGTAATCCAAAATTGAGAAAACAAATGTACTTGAAATTTGAACAATTGGGAGGAAAACTTACTGCTTTGATTTCACCAAATTCAAACATCGGAAGTTTTGGCGTAAATATAGGAAATGGTGCAACAATTTTATCAAACGCCACAATTACTAATTCAGTTACATGTGGTATTGGTTTATTGATGTATCCCAATGCGGTGGTTACGCATGATTGTGTTTTAGGAGATTTTGTAGAACTATCTCCAGGCGCGAAGATACTAGGCAATTGGAAAATTGGAGATAATGTACATATTGGAGCGAATGCTACAATATTGCCTAATGTAAAACTTAGTTCAAACGTTATTGTTGGGGCGGGTGCAGTAGTAACCAAAGATGTTTCTTATAATAAAAAAGTGATGGGCGTACCTGCAAAATGACTAAATCAATTAATGATATTCATTCAAAACCTATGGTAAGTGTAGTTATGATAACATACAGACACGAGGAATACATTCTTGATGCAATATTAGGAGTCTTAATGCAAGAGGTTAATTTTCAAGTCGAATTGATTATTGCAGATGACTGCTCTCCTGACTCTACCGAGGAAATTATTCAATCCCTTAATAAACATAAAAACTATAATTGGATAAAATATACAAAACACTCAAAGAATAAGGGCATGATTCCAAATTTTGTTTGGGCCCTTGAACAAGCCCGAGGGGAGTACATCGCCTTGTGCGAAGGCGACGATTACTGGACTGATTTAAACAAATTGAAAAAACAAGTTGATTTTTTGAATTCGAATACAACTTGCAGTTATGTGTTTACAAATTATCTTGATCTCAACAAATCGGGATCTTTTTCTGAAATA
This sequence comes from Crocinitomicaceae bacterium, assembly GCA_044377675.1. Taxonomy (GTDB): domain Bacteria; phylum Bacteroidota; class Bacteroidia; order Flavobacteriales_D; family Crocinitomicaceae; genus UBA952. Next base: position 30,408 of record JBILYP010000022.1, on the reverse strand, counting down.
AAATATACCTTTAAATCCATTTTGAATCTTGATGATATTATTAAAGCTAGAATAATGCCTGCGACTACTACAGTTTTGTTTCGAAATTTATCATTAAAATGGCCCAAAGAACTTTGTAATTCATTTAATGGTGATTGGATATTAATGTTTTTAATAAGTCAAAATCGTCAAATAGGATTTATTAAAGATATTACAGCTGTTTATAGATCCTCCGTCGGAGTCATTTCAAAAACTGATAACATTTTTAAGTTTAAAGTCGGACTAAGAACTAATATAATTTTAAATAAACTAACAAATAAAAAATATGATTATAGATTAGGTTTATTTTCAATAATTCATTTAAATAGTGAGATATATAAAGAATATTTGATAAAAGAAAAAAAAATATTATCTCTATTCTATTTCTTAAAAGTTTTTGTTATTTCTATATCTCATTTTAACATTAGAATTCTGTTTACTATTGAAAACAGATCTAATATTAAGTTTTTTATTAAGAATTTCTTTATTGTAAAGTGGAAAAATTAGTATACAACTTTGGATCCAAGCAGGGATTTTACTCCGAGTTCAACAATCTCGTGCTAACATGGATTTATTGTCAGCAAAATGAGATAGCCTTGGAGTTGTTCGAGAAAAATTCAATATTTTCCTCAAACAATAGTTGGTCAGAATTCTTCAACCCCTATTTTCCAATAAGGACTGAAGAATTTCATCGTTTCTATAATCCCAGGGATTATTTTGGAGAGGTTAGTTGGAAACAGATTTTGAACAATTTTATAATAACTCAAAAAGCAATTTTTCTTTTAAAGCATAGGATAGTAGGCCAAAATTTAAAGAAAATGCATGCATTTGATTACTACACTTATGAATTATTCGCCTCTGCTAGAGACCGTAATTTAGAACATATAACGATTGAATTAACTGAAGAAAATTTTAGGGGGTCATTAAAAGCATTTTTTAAACATTGTGTTGATAGAATTTATCAATTTACCAAGAGTACACTCAATGATATAAATCAATTAATAAAACCATTAAATATTCCAACAGAGTATATTGGTGTGCATATAAGGTTAGGCGATAAAAGTACAGAGGCTAATGTATTCTCTGTCTCTGAATATTTGAGAAAAATTAAGGAGGTTTCAACTTGCAAAAATATTTTTGTGTTGACTGATGATTACAGAGCAATCGAAGAATTAGCAAAATTAGAACCTACCTATAACATTTATTCATTTTGTCAAACTAATGAATATGGATATGTACATTCTGAATTTGTAAGTTTAGAAGATTCAAAAAAACGATTGGCAATGCTTCGTCTGTTTGCCTCGATGGAAATCCTGAAAAAAAGCGATTTTTTTATTGGTACCTACAGTTCAAATCCGGGTATGTTTCTTGGGGCTATTATGGATTCAAATAAGGTTCATTGTCTAGATTTTGAAGAATGGAGAATATGGTAGAAAAAAAAATAACGATTGTAACAGTCAATTTCAATAACGTTTCTGAAATTGAAAAAACGATTCAAAGTGTCATAAATCAAGACTATAAAAACATTGAATACATAATCATTGATGGTGGTTCATCAGATGGGTCAATGGATATTGTCATGAAATATGAAAACAAGATTCATCATGTTGTATCTGAAAAAGATTCGGGTATTTACAATGCAATGAACAAGGGAATTCAATTAGCTGGAGGGGAATACATAAATTTCATGAATTCCGGAGATACTTTCACTGATAACAAGGTAATATCGAATGTGTTTGCAAATTGTTCTACTGAAGACATTATTTACGGACATACGAATAGGATAATAAAAGATAAGTTAATAAGTCAAAAAATACATCCTTCTACATTATCTTATTCATACTTAATAGAGAAATCCATTAATCATCAAGCAATGTTTGTCAAATCAACTTGGGCGAAAAAGTTACCATTCGATGAAAATTATAAAATGATAGCAGATTGGGATTTTCTGTTTCGTGCTTTTCATGCAGGAGCCACAGCTAAATGTATAAACATACCCGTTGCAAATTTTGATATTACCGGATTCAGTAATTTGGATCGAAAAGCAGGAGATGTACATGAACAACAATTTAATCAAACGATTAAAGAATTACTACCCGAACATTTAATTAACGAACTCAAAGAATTAAATAATTGGAATGACCCATCATTTTCAGGTACCATACTAAATTTGAAAAAGAAAGGAAAAGTTGGAACTATATTAGCAATTCAATTGAAATTAACCAATTGTATTCTCAATCTTTTCAGAAAGACGAAATGAAAAAAATTGGAATGATCATCCCCTATTTTGGTAAGTGGCCTGAATGGATAGATTTATTCTTTTATAGTGCTGCTCAAAATGAACTTATTGATTTTATCTTTTATACAGATTGTAATGTTCCATCTGAGTCATTTGCAAACATAAAGTTTAACAGCATTTCATATTCTGATTATTTGAAATGGATTAACGAGAAATTACCGCTTAATTTTCATCCTAAAAATCCATATAAACTTTGTGATTTACGACCTTTTTATGGTAAAATTCATGAATTGGATTTTAAAGATTATGAATTTTATGGTTGGTGCGACATAGATATCATATTTGGCAATTTATCACAGTATTTGACGGATGAGTTATTGACCAAAATTGATTTATTTACAACACATAATTTAAGACTATCGGGTCACTTTTGTTTTTTTCGAAATAGCAGAAAAAACATTGATATGTACTCCAAAATTTACAATTGGAGAATTGAGTTAAACAAAGAGCATTATGTTGGTTTGGATGAATACGGATTAACAAATGCATACCTCGAAACATACCTGCACAAAGGTTTGGATAAAATTAAATTGACGTGTTTTAAGAGAAGTTTGAATTTCCTTAAAAGGTATAAAGCAAGAAATTATCACATGAAAGAATACTTTACGACTCCTTTTAGCCCTATACCATGGTTGGAAGATGATACGGTAAATTCTAATCAACCAGATATTTGGTTTTATAAAAATGGGTGCGTTACAAATAACAGAAACAAATCACATTCTTTTCTGTATCTGCATTTAATGAATTTTAAATCGAGTCTTTGGAGGCATGATGGAACAAAAGCTCCTTGGGAAAACAAGAACAATTTTTATCAAGTTGACTTTCAGAAATTTAGAGAAACCAAGTGCCTTCAAATTGACGATAACGGTATTTCAAATTTAAATTGAGAATATTACATATAATACCCACATTATCAAAAGGAGGCGCTGAGCGTCTTGTACTCGATATACTTACAAATTTAAACAAAAGGGATAATATTGAAATTCGACTTGTTATTTTTAGAGATGAAGTTAAATACGATATTTCAGAAATTAAAGAATTGATTTCAATTATACATTGTTCTGTAAAACTCTCCTTGATAAGAAAATGGCAAGTAAATGTTTCTCATCTTCAAAACTATATGGATGAATTCCAACCGGATGTAATACATACTCATTTATTTGAAGCTGAATTGGTAAGTCGTTTTTGCAATTACCCAAAAGCTCTTTGGTACAGTCACGTCCATGACAATATGACACAACTAAATAATTGGAATTGGTTATCAATTACAAAAACCAAGATCACCAATTGGTACGAGAAACAAACCTTATTTAAACAGTACAAAAAAAATGGAGGGACACATTTCATTGCTATCTCCAAGCATACTGAATCGTATATTAAATCTGTTCAATCAAAATACCCCACCACACTACTTCACAACGCCATAAATGTTAAACGTTTTCAAAAACCAAAGAAATATCAAAAAATAACCGAGCATGGTGGACCGAACGAAGTAAAAGAACCTAAAACATTAAAATCTAATATTGGGCATTACACTGTCATAGAACCAAGAACTAGTACAACTCTTAATTCTCAATTCTCAATTCTCAATTTAATAAACATCGGCTCTTTCGTTTCAAAAAAAAATCAAACTTTTCTTCTAGATATCATTTTAGAACTAAACAAAAAGGGAATTCAAACCTCATGCTTTTTTCTAGGTGATGGACCTCTTAAACCAGAAGTGGAAAAACGAGCTATTAAGCTTGGTGTTATTAATCAATGCCATTTCATAGGTAATGTTGATAAGGTAGAGGAATATTTGTGGCAATCTAATGTGTATATACATACAGCCACTTATGAACCTTTGGGTTTAGTATTATTAGAAGCAATGGCAGCTGGTTTACCAGTTGTTTCATTAGATGGTGGAGGGAACCGAGATTTAGTGATTAACGGAAAAAACGGATATTTGATAGAAAAGCCAGATCCTGAATTATTTTCGAATCGTATATTAGAAGTATACCAAAATAAAGAAATGAGTAATTTCAATGCAGCTTATGCCAAGAAATTTGACATCGAATCATATTGTGAAAAATTAGTAGAAATCTATAAGACGCAGAAATTATTCTTATTTACAATTAATAGTCAAAGAGCTTTGAGATTGTCGAAATGCGAAATCCCCACATCAACAACTTGAATAAAACCAGTAATAAATTAATTCTCCTAACTTCCGAATTCCCATACGGAATAGGTGAAACTTTTCTAGAGAATGAATTTCCGTATTTAGTTAGCGGATTTTCAGAAGTTGTCATTTTTTCCGATAGTAAAAAAGGAAAATCTCGAATTAATCATTCAAGTGTTCAGGTTCATTTATTGAATTCTATTAATTTGAAATCAAGAATAAGTTCCTTATTCAACAAAGAATTTTACCGCGAACTATATTTCTTAAGAAAAAAAAGAAAATTTAATCTATCCACTCTTCGCACAGCATGGTACAGTTTGTCAAAAGCGACATGTATGGCTCAACAACTACAATCTGTTGTAGATAAAGAAAGTTCAGTATTTTATAGTTATTGGTTGGATGAAAAAGCAATCACTTTAGCTTTACTGAAGAAGAAAAATCCAGATATTATAGTTTTCGTTCGTGCTCATGGATGGGATGTATATGAAGAACGACATCCAAGTAATTACTTGCCTTATCGAAATTTAACGGCGGAAAATTTGGATGCAGTTTATACCATTTCTGAAAATGGAAAATCTTATCTTTTAACTCGATATCCTGCGCATAATGGAAAAATACAAACTAGCCGATTAGGAACGAAGCCTTTAGAGTCTCTTCCTGAAAAAATAAAATCTGACTCTATTCACATCCTTTCCGTTTCATCAATTATTCCTTTGAAACGCGTTGATAAAATCCTAGAAGTAGTTTCAAGTATACCCAATTTTCAAATTAAATGGACACACATCGGCAACGGGTCCGAACTAGAAAAGATTAAAGAACTGGAAATTCGAAAAGCTGAAAAAAATCCAAATTTCTCATTTGAGTTAATGGGGCATCTTACGAATACAGCTGTAAGGGAACTTTTGGCTACACGTTATTTTGACTTATTTATAAACCTAAGTGAAACGGAAGGTATACCCGTTTCCATCATGGAGGCACAATCAGCAGGAATCCCAGTTTTAGCAACCAATGTTGGTGGAACCTCAGAAATTGTAAACAACGAAAATGGATTTTTAGTTGAAAAAGACTTTAATCAAGAAGAAGTTCTATCCATTATTCAAAATTATCTTTCCAGCACTGAAGAAGAAAAAAAACAAAAACGAAAATCCTCCTACAAAAACTGGAATCAAAACTACAACGCAGATACCAACTACAATGAATTTGTATATTTAATTAATAACTTGCACTGAGTTTAGCCAAATTGCTCACAACCTTTTCTGCCGAAAAAACGAAAGCAAATAAAGTTGCACTGAGCTCAGCCGAAGTGCAAATACATAAAATGAAGAAAATCCTCATCCTCGCTTACGACTTCCCTCCTTACATTTCCGTGGGAGCTTTACGTCCAAATGCTTGGTTTAAATATTTCAAAGAATTTGGATTTCATCCGATAGTAGTTACACGTCAGTGGGATAATAAATACGGAGATTTCAGAGATTATATAGCTCCCTCAACATTAGATCAAGCATTGATTGAGGAATATGATAAAGGAGCAATCATTCGAGCACCCTATTATCCAAATTGGTCCAATCGCTTGATATTAAACAAAGGAGAAAAAAAATGGAAATTGGCACGAAAAGCCTATTCTGCAGTAGTTGAATATGGACAATATGTGCTACCAATAGGACCAAAACGACCGATTTACCTTTCAGCTAATGAGTATCTCAAAAAAAATAAAGTGGATGTCATTTTCGCTACTGGCGACCCCTTCGTTTTATTTCATTATGCCAATGAATTAAGTCAAGAATTTAACATTCCGTGGATTGCAGACTACCGAGATCCTTGGACCTTAAATTCCGATGAAAACAAGTTCTGGTTAGAAAAGAAAATACAAGGATTTTTAGAGAAAAAGATAGTTTCCAAAGCCTGTTGTATTACCGTTGTTTCTGAGTTTGTCAAATACAAAATAGAACAAGTAGTTCAACCAAAGCGGCAATCCTTTTTAATCCTACCAAACGGCTACGATGACGAGGCAATCAACAAAGTAAAAGACATTCCTCAATCAAGGTCTGAACTCACCATTTCTTTGGTAGGAAGCTTGTACAATTGGCATCCCTACGAACATTTTTTAGCAACCTGTGCCAAGTTTTTAGAGCAAAAAAAGCAGAGTATTAAGTTCAAATTTTACGGCACCAATCGAAAAACGGAATTGGAGTATATTATACAGAATAAATTTCCGATCTTAAAAAATCACGTGGAGGTTATTGGTAAAATGCCAAATAATCGATTGTTGGAGGAATTGGCAAAGGACAATGTAATGTTGCTTTTCAACTATTATTCCTACATGGGAACTAAAATTTTTGATTACTTGGGAATAAATAGAAAAATCTTATTATGTTTCACGGATGACAAGGAGGCACAGAAACTAAAATCAGCGTATTACAAAGTGAATGAAAATTCTAATTTTTCAGGATCTTTACAAGCAGATTTAATTCAGGAAACAAATTCAGGAATCATTGTAAAGGATGCTTCGGAATTATTCATTATTTTAGAAGAACTTTGCCATGAATTTAGTTTGTCAAATAAAATCAAATCTTCATCAACGAACACGGACAACCATTCAAGAAAGAATTACGTTAAAGTATTGGCAGACTTTTTAAATAAAAATGAGAAAAATTAGGGAGTTTTATTTGTTCATTTTTGTTGTTTTTACCTGCTTGAATAGTAAGGCTCAATCCCTTTCCGTTATTTGGCCGAAGAACAACGAGGTGATATCAGATCGAACACCTCTGTTGAGTTGGAATGGTATGGAAGGGATACTGAATTATCAAATCAGTTTATCCCAAGATTCGACTTTTACTTCTGGTATACAATCTTTCACTTCGACAAGTACTCAGTTTCAACTTACCAATAATTTGATTTCTGGAACTTGGTTTTGGAAAGCGAGCGGGGTTTTCAATGGACAAACTATAGTCTCTAACCTCGCTAAATTTCAAGTGTTTCAACCAACGGATATTCCAGATTTAGTAGTTTGGCTATCATCTGATTCATCTGTCGTATTAGATGCAAATAACCGTGTTTCAAGTTGGAATAATTTAATGGGAACGAATCACTTTATAAATTTAAATTCCTCAAGTCGCCCATTTATTACAAATACTTTATCATCAATGAATAATAAACGAGCGATTGATTTTCAAGGAGCAGAGTTTTTATCCAGTCAGAATAATTTTTCATTTGGAAATGTCAGTCTTTTTTTACTAAATTCTCAGGAAGTCGGGGATAACTTCTATGGAAGAACGATTGATCATAGTGCAGGAAGTGGATTTTGGATAGGAAGAGATGCAACAAATAATGCTATTGGAGGAGGATTTATAGAAACATCTGGTACATTTGGGAATTTTATTTCCATTCAAAATGATAAACCTTTACAATTGAGTATGATAAGGAATGGTTCTACTTCTTTTTCATTTAGTAATTCAGTACCATTCCCAACGGCCTCACGAACTACTTCATCAGTGAATACAGCACCCAACAAGATATTCTTAGGAAGCAACATATCAGGTGGTCAATTTGGGAAGAAAAAGATATATAATATTGTTATTTACAATAATAATTTACCAGAGGATCAACGCAGGTTAGTTGAAAAATACCAAATGGATAAATATGCTCCTCCCGTTAATTTAGGGGCAGACATCACGCCAATCTATCAGAACAATGGTTCGTGTGTGAATGAAACCTTAATGGCGTCAAATATGTACACCAACTTTTTATGGAGTACAGGGGCTACCACACAGAGCATTCAAGTAACACAACCAGGGAGTTACTGGGTGCAAACTACCGATATTTTCGGAAGAAGTTCAAGAGATACAATTGCAGTCAATAATCCTGAAATGAATATTTTCGATTTTCAAGATACTATCGTTTGTTTTAACAGTAGTGTTTCAATTACACCGAATTTACCAGTGAATCACACTTTCGCAAGTTGGTCCAATGGAAACAGCAATTTATCTCAAGCCTTTGACGGAAACGATAATAACCAATTATTTAATGTATTATTCCAAAATACTTCGGGTTGCTCCATTCAATCCAATAAATTTAAAATATTAGTTGATTCAAGCCTGTTCGGCGTTTCTTTAGGCCAAGATACTTCTTTTTGCTCCGGAAATACAATTCAACTTCAAAACCCACCTTTGAATATTGTATATTATATTTGGAATACAGGGAATTATTTATCGGCTCAAATCGTTGATACATCCGGGCATTATATTCTAGAAGTGACGAATTCAAATGGTTGTAACAATAGCGATACGATTACAGTTACTATTACAGGAGAAGGTCCTCAAGTGACTTTGGCAATACCTAATATTTTGTGTGAAGATGATTCTTTATTATTTGTAACTTCAGCCATAATAACCTCTCCTGAGATAATTACATCCATTTTCTGGAATTTAGATGATGAGATATTTAATAACGGTGATTCAGTTTTGGTTAGCTATCAAAATGCCGGCACGAAAAACATTGAAGTATCTATTTTGGCATCCAATGGGTGTTCGGTTAATCTCAATCAATCCATTCAAATTAATCCCAATCCCAATGTACAAATTCAAATGGTTGGTTCATGTGTATATGATACGATCGCATTCTCAACACAGAATAATGGTTTCAATATCCAAAACTACAGCTGGAATTTGGGACAAAATACAAGCAGTAATTCCCCAAATCCAACGCACGTTTACAATTCTGCGGGAACTTATTCAATAAATGTACAGATGACTGACATGAACGGTTGCCAGGGAAGTAGTCAAAATTCAATAACTTTATCAGAACAACTTGAACCTTACAATAATTCTCTTTCTATTATCTGGCCAAAGCACAACGAGGTGATTTCTGATCGAACACCTTTATTGAGTTGGAATGGAATAGAGGGGATTCAGTCGTATCAAATTTCACTTTCCCAAGATTCGACATTTACTTCGGGTATTCAAACTTTTACAGCATTAAATATGCAATTTCAGTTAATCAACAATTTGATTTCAGGTGCATGGTTTTGGAAAACAAGTGGTGTTTTAAATGGTCAATCTTTTGTCTCTAATTTGGGGAAATTTCAGGTATTTGAACCGACTGATATTGCTGATTTGGTCGTTTGGCTATCATCTGATTCATCTGTGGTTTTAGATGCCAACAACCGTGTTTCAAGTTGGAATAATTTAGTAGGGACTAATCACTTTGTAAATTCAAATTCTTCCAGTCGACCATTCGTTACAAATCCTTTTTCATCAATGAATCAAAATCTAGCCATTGATTTTCAAGGTGCTCAATTTTTATCGAGTATCAATAACTTTTCATTTACCAATGCGAGTATTTTCATGGTAGCTTCTCAATCTTCAGGAGATATTAATTATGGTAGATTTTTAGACCATGACAATAATACTGGTTTTTGGATAGGTAGAAATGGTTTGTCGAACGCCGTTGGTGGTGGTTTTATTGAGCAAACGTTTCCGTTTGGAAATTTTAATAATGTTCCTAATGATACAGCTTTTCAATTAAGTTTAGTTAGAAATAATGCATCGACTTCATATTTTCTAAATTCAACTCAATTTAATTCTCCAACTCGTACAACTAGTTCCTCGACCACCGCATTTAAAAAAATAGTTTTAGGTAGCGAGACTGCATTAGTTAGTTTCGGTAAAAAAAGAATCTACAATGTATTGATTTATAGCAGTAATTTAAATTTGAACTCTATAAAACTTGTCGAGTCTTATTTAATGGACAAATATGCACCACCTGTGAATTTAGGAGCTGATATCACCCCAACGTATCAAAACAATGCGACGTGTGTCAATGAAACAATAACGGCATCTAGTGTATTCAGCAACTATCTTTGGAATACAGGTACAACTGCGTCAAGTATTCAAGTATCACAACCTGGAGCCTATTGGGTACAAACTACTGATATTTTTGGAAGAGTTTCCAGAGATACAGTTATCGTTAATAACCCTAAAATGAACATCTTTGATTTTCAGGATACTTTAATTTGTTTTTATGAATCAGTTCAATTAAACCCTCAAATTCCTGCGAATCATATTTTTTCAAGTTGGAACAACTGTTATCCTCAAACCAATTATGAAATTTCAAAACTAGGTTCCTATTTTATTGAATTTACAAATAATGCCGGTTGTCTAATTAGATCCAATGTTATTACAATTAATGTTGATTCATCCCTAGCAAACATCACACTCGGTGCAGACACCAACCTCTGCTCGGGCAACACCATCCAATTACAAAATGCTCCAACAAACATCACCCAATACGCCTGGAATACGGGGAATGCCCAAGCAATACAAACAATTGATACAACGGGGCAATATATCATTGAAGTTACTAATTTCAATAACTGCCAAAACCGAGATACAATTCAAGTCCAAGTAATCGGTACTTCCCCCACCTTACAATTTACCTTTTCAGACACCTTGTGCCAGTTTTCACCGGGTAGTTTTTTCGATAATAGTTTTGTTCCCAACAACAACGGTACCATCAGCTCCAAGACATGGTTCATCAGCAATGGCGATACGCTCACCGGTAGCTCAGGTAACTTCGTTATCGATACAGCTGGTGTGTTCAACGTAACTTTGCTCGTAGAAACCCAAGAAGGTTGTGGTAGCAGTACCACATTTCCTTTGGTTGTTCACCCAAAACCTATCGTATCCTTCATAACTGAAAAATTCTGCCCCTACGATGCAGTTGAGTTCACTTCATCTAACTCTCAACTCTCAACTTTGGGTTCTCAACTTTGGTCCTTCGATGACAACACCACAAGTAACAGTTCAAACCCAACCCACGTTTTTGGAACCACTGGCACCTACAACGTTTCCCTTCAAGCTGAAGACATCAATGGCTGCCGCGATACCGTGTCACAAGCTGTGTTTATTCAACCGGCCCCGGTAGCAACCTTCTCGTTTGATAATACCTGTGAAGAAACAGAGGTAAATTTTGTAAACAATAGTAACATTGCAGATACCTTCAACATTACCACCAACACGTGGTCCTACGGCGATGGAACACAAGCCATCAATCCAAGTTTCCAGAAAGTCTATGCCGATGCAGATACTTTTGATGTTCAATTGATCGTTACGGCCAATAATGGGTGTCAAGATACATCCTTGCAAAGCATTATCATCTATCCACGTCCAACATTGGGTTGGCAAGTTGGTCCTGCCTGTAAAAACACATGGACAACTTTTGATAACTTGAGTTCGGTTACTGTGGGTAACATTGCCCAAACAGATTGGTTGGTTAATTTACAATATCCATTGGAAGGAACGAGTTCAGCCTACCAATTTGTGACAACCGGTGTTCAGTACTTGAATTTAACCTCAACAACCGATAATGGTTGTCAAAGAGATACGCTCATCATTGTCAACGTGCAACCGGAAATAAATGCGGCTTATTCGGTAAGTCCAACAACGGTGGTGGCAGGTGTACCAACTACGTTTATAAGCACAAGCACAGGAGCCACGCAATATACGTGGAACATTGGTAATAATAGCATCGAAACCACGGATATCGAACCAGTCGAGATACCGGGATTTGATGCCTCACTCATTGGCGATAGTATTCAGACATCGTTAATCATTGAAAACACAATCGGTTGCCGTGATACCGCAAGCCAATACATCAAAGTGTACGAGCCACGCATTGATTTGGCGATAACCCAATTATTTGTTCAAGACCTAAATGGCTTCTATAAAGTTGGTGTGGAGCTACGAAACCTAGGCTTCGTGGTCATCACAAAAATAGATTTGTTACTAAAAATGTATGGTTCACTACCAACGCTAGAAACAGAAAACGAAAGTCTGGCTCCGGGAGAAAGTAGGATTTACTTGTTCAATGCAAGTCCATCGGCTTATATTTCCACCCAAGACAACGAAACCAGTTATTTGTGCGTGGAGGCAACTTCTTACAACGATTACCAACTCATCGAAACGGAATTAAGCAACAATATTTCATGTCTCAATACAGAAGGAGAGAATTTCGTTTTATTGCCCATCTATCCCAACCCAACGAACGACGATATTTCGTATACTTTCATCTTGTCAGAGGGAGCAACACTCAACACTTCTCTCACTGACGAAACCGGCCGCATCGTAATGGAGCAATCTGATGTACATCCCGCCGGCTTACACACCCAAGTTCTTTCCATGCGCAATCTCCGCGCCGGTGTGTATTATTTCCACATTTCTGATGGCAATTCAGCCAAAACCGTTAAGATTTTAAAGAATTAAAACCAATAACGAACTTTTACCCTGAGCCCGTCGAAGGGAAAAACAAAGAACAACAAACCCTAATCTCGCATGCCGTAGCCACGGTAAAGAACAAAAAACAAAAAATAAAGCCACGCACTGAGCCTGTCCAAGCGAAAAGTAAAAGTACAACCTTACAAATTAAAAATAAAGTAATAATATAACCTTACAAAAATTAAATAATATCAATATAAAACCTTATATTTGTCCTTTAAATTCATAAAAAATTATGGACAAAAGAAAAATTCAAATCCAACAACTTGAACCGAAGCTTGCGCTTTTTAAACAAGCTTCCACTTTACCTATGCCGCCAATAGGTTGGGTCCGAGCAATTCGTACAGCCCTTGGAATGACGTTGGAACAACTGGCAAAAAAAATGAATAGCACCAAACAAAGTGTCAGCGAATTGGAAATGAGAGAAAAAGAAGGTGCTATAACCTTGAAATTACTCCGCGAAACAGCAAAAGCATTGGATATGGATCTCGTTTATGGATTTGTGCCAAAGGCAGGTTCATTGGAACAGCACATCGACATAAAAGCACAAGCATTAGCAAAAAAAATTGTGGATCGAACTTCCCATACCATGAAATTAGAAGACCAAAAAAATTCTGATTCTCGTTTAGAAAAAGCACTCCAAGAAAGATTGCATCAAATTAAATTGGATTTACCAAAGGCTTTATGGGATTAAACTTGAATTATCTTGAGGGTCAAACCCCATTGGATGAAGAAGAGAAAAATGGCTTACGGATACCAACAATTGCCATACGTCAAGAACTCGATGAATTTGAACAGCAGAGTATTGAAGACGCTATGTTGTGGGTGTTCAATAAATCGTTGAATGCTGAGATTGTATTAACAGAAAAATTCATCTGTGATTTACACAAACGTATGTACGGGCAGGTTTGGTCATGGGCCGGTAAATTCAGGAAAACTGACAAAAATTTAGGTATTGATAAATGGAAAATTCCCGTTGAACTAAGAGCACTTTGCGATGATGCCTTATTTTGGATGATAAACCAAACCTTTAGCAATGATGAAATTGCGTTGAGATTCAAACACAGATTAGTAAGCATTCATTGTTTTTCTAATGGTAACGGAAGACACAGTAGATTGATGGCCGATATTATAATTAGCAAAGTATTAAATCAACCTATATTTAGCTGGGGTTCAAGTTACTTGGTTAAAGAAGACAATGTAAGAAAAGCCTATTTGAAAGCGCTAAAATCTGCAGATCGCGGAGAGTTAAAACCATTATTGTTGTTTTCGCGTTCATAGAAATGAATCATAGCTTCCCATTTATCCCAAGCCAACCAACGACGATATTTCATATACATTCATCTTGTCAGCCGAAGCAACCCTCAATACTTCCCTCACTGATCAAACCGGCCGCATCGTAATGGAGCAATCCGAATTACACTCCGCCGGTCTACACACCCAAATTCTTTCCATGCGCAATCTCCGCGCCGGTGTGTATTATTTCCACATTTCTGATGGCACAAGTGCCAAGACGGTTAAGATTTTAAAGAATTAGGTTTCCTCTTCCTCCATTGCTTGTCTGCCGTTAAAGGCAGAATGTTGGACTGAGTTAATTAACTCTAACGAGTATCAAACTCCATTGAAGGAAGATAATATTTATTTTAATTGATTCAGTAGAATAATCTCTAGAATAATTGATAAATTTACATTCGTGAAGAAAAAAAATCTCTATATAATTGCAGGTTGCAATGGCGCTGGAAAAACAACAGCTTCATTCACTATTTTACCTGATATATTGGATTGTAAAGAGTTTGTTAATGCAGATGAAATTGCAAAAGGAATTTCACCGTTTCAACCTGAAAAAGTATCACTTGATGCTGGTAGAATAATGTTGAATAGAATTAATGAGTTGATTGAAGAGAATCAAAATTTTGCATTCGAAACAACTTTATCAACAAGAAGTTACAAGAATAAAATCTTAGCTGCTAAAAATAAGGGCTACCGAGTTACCTTACTGTTTTTTTGGCTCCAAAATATTGAATTAGCTAAAGAACGCGTAAAAATAAGGGTTGAGGAAGGCGGACATAATATCAACCCTGACATTATTGAGAGAAGGTATTACAAAGGCATTAAGAATTTATTCGATATTTATCTTCCAATCATAGATGGAGCATTGATTTTTGATAATTCCGCAGGGAAACATGAACTTTTAGCGGAAAAGAAGGTTGATGGTATACTCCATGTAATTAATGAAAATAAGTTTAATTTATTAAAAGGCTATTATGACAATTATTGAAATTCAAATAGAGGAAAAGAATAAAATTCTGAAGGGTCTTGAAAAAGCCTATGAAAAGCTATTAGAATACAAAAGAACTAAAAACAGCGAGTTGGTAGTATTGATTGATAATAAAATTGTGAAAATCAAACCGGATCAAAAATTGTAACTATTTTATTTCTTCAAAATACAAAATTGCAACTTTTAAATGCATCCTCAAGGCAATCTTGTATTATTTCTAAATTTCTGATGTCACAAGTGCCAAAACCGTTAAGATTTTAAAGAACTAGTTTCTTCCCTCCTTGAGGAGGGATAAAGGGAGGTGACTTATAACAATCATTCCTCGATTCTATTCACCCCACTTAATCTCCCCTCAAGGGGAGAGATTAAAATATTTTCATCCCCTCAGACGGAGTTTGACACTCGTCAGAGTCGTCAGACCTCAATCCCTCTTCAAAGGGGTATGATATTTTTTATCCCTCCTTGAGGAGGGATGGTAAAGGGAGGTGACTTTTATGCATTCAGAAAATTATGACATCAAATAAACACTATAATTGGATATTATAACAGCTAAAAAATACATATATTTGGTGATTCAAATCCCTAAATAAATTATATAATTGGTGATTATGATAAAAAGAATTATTAATAATACGATCGAAAACAGGTTAAATAAAGGAAAAGCGATCGTTCTACTTGGGCCTAGACAAGTGGGTAAAACCACATTAATCAATGAATTTCTATCCAATCGAGAATTTCTTTTTCTTAATGGTGATGACATAGATGTTCGTGAGCTCCTAGAAAATACAGGATCCACCAAACTGAAGGCCATAATAGGTAGGTATAAACTTGTTTTTATAGATGAAGCGCAACGAATTAAAGGCATTGGAATTATTGCAAAACTAATTGTCGATCAATTCAAAGACGTTCAACTTTTTATCAGTGGCTCGTCAGCTTTGGAAATCAACGATAGAATGCAAGAGCCATTGACAGGACGTGAATTTGAATATTTATTGTTTCCAATCAGTTGGGAGGAATTTGAAATGCATGTTGGATATTTGGAATCTAATGCTCAATTGGAGGAGCGATTGGTTTATGGAATGTATCCGGATGTCATTAATCAACGCCATGATGCACGTGAAACACTCAAGCAATTGACTTCGAGTTATTTGTATAAAGACATTCTTTCAATTACAGGAATAAAGAAACCTGATTTGCTCGATAAATTACTAAAAGCTTTGGCACTTCAATTGGGAAGTGAAGTCTCATACAATGAACTTTCAAAGCTCTTGGAAGTCGACAAGGTTACTATCGCCAAGTACATTGATTTATTGGAAAAATTGTTCATCGTTTTTCGATTGAATAGTTTTAGTCGAAACCAACGAAACGAGATCAAACATAACCGCAAAATCTATTTTTATGACAATGGAATTCGCAACGTAATCATTAATAACTTGAATCCTCTAGAGTTGCGAACGGACAAAGGAGCGCTTTGGGAAAATTTTCTAATTTCAGAGCGTATAAAATTACAGCATTACCACCAACTTTATTCAAATAATTATTTTTGGCGAACTGTTCAAAAACAAGAAATTGATTTTGTAGAAGAGCGAAATGGACAACTTTATGCGTACGAATTTAAATGGAAAAAAAGACCAAAAGATAAAATCCCTGGGGTCTTTTTGAGGGAATATAGTGCTTTTGGAGATGTTGTCGATAGCGACAATTTTCGAAATTTTATTATACCAAAAGAAGAATACCTGACCATCGATTAGTTGCACTTTAGTAATATCCAACTATACTCACCCTACACCGATCAATTTTTCTTTCCTTGTTTTAAGTTTAAACCCTTACACTCATCTCCGAACTTTTTCCAAAATAACTTGTTTCAAAAATAAAAGAAATGACACAACTCATACAAGATCTTAACTGGAGATATGCGGTTAAAAAGTTTGACAATACAAAAAAAGTAAGTGACGCGGATTTATTAATAATTCAAGAAGCATTGCGTCTAACACCAACGGCGTATGGATTTCAAGCATTGAAATACTTGATAATTGAAAATCCAGAAATCAGACAAAAACTTCTTCCAAAATCATCTAATCAACAACAAGTAGTTGATGCATCACATCTAATTGTACTTTGTGCCTATAACATAATAGCAGAAAATCACATTGAAAACCATATTCAAAGAACAGCTCAAACTAGAAACATTCCAGCCACTAACTTAGCAGGATTCCAAGATCATTTGATTGCTACTTTTTCCAAATGGTCGACTGAAAAAACAAAAGAATGGACGGCAAAACAATGTTATATTTCACTTGGAATGCTCATGCAAACGTGCGCTCAACTTAGAATAGACGCCACTCCGATGGAAGGTTTTGATCCAAATGGATACGATGAGATATTAAATTTAACTGATCAAAATTTACATGCAGTGTTGGTTTGTCCCATTGGTTACAGGCATGAAGAAGATGGATACGGACAGTTAGCCAAAGTAAGAAAATCAATTTCAGAATTATTTGAAAAAATCTAAGTTATTTTTGAAAGGATAGAATATCGAAAACAAATTGGGCTAAAATCCTTCCAACAATTCGATCATCACCAACTTGTATAACCGCTCCTTCCGGGAAATGAAAATAACCAACTTGTTGACTTAATAAGCATTCTCGGATATAGTGCCGAGCATCGTTAATCGTAAATCCAATTGGGCTCATCGCGGAACTAGGAACATTGGCTATGCAATCCAAATCTAATTCTACCCCAACAAATTCTTCATGAGTTACCATAGAGAGATACTTTCTAAGGTCTAACAAAAACTGATTAGGATTAAAGACATACTCATCAAAGTATCCAAATTGCACGATGTTTTTCAGTAAAAAATGGATGGTCTCTTGATTATTAAACGCTTTGTGTAATCCAAAAACGCCATAGGATGCCAGTAGTTTTTGATCCATGGCATAAGAAAATGGATTACCGCTGTGCCTACCTTCCAATGCTCTACAGTCAGCATGAGCATCCATGTTAATAACAGCTAGCGATTTATTATTTTGAGCAAATGCCTGAATAATAGGAAAAGCATTATTATGTCCTCCTCCAATAATGATTGGGATTTTTCCAAGTTCAATTATTGGCTTCAGTATTTCCGTAACAAATTCATCCAGTTCAACCACCCAATTTCTAGCTTCTTCAATTGTGGTAAAGGAACTCTCACATGAGATTTCACCCGCAATTGCAATCGATAGTGGTAGTAGATTCGAAGTCAACTGCATATTAGAAAAAACATTCAAGAATGCATCAAATGCTTTTTCAGAACCTGGTCTACCATAATTAGCTTGAGGCCCAATACTTTCGCTAATACCAAGAAGAACATACTGAACGGAGGAATCTTTCCAATTTAGAGGAAGGCAATCCCCTACTCGATTCTCGCCGATTCTTGATTGTGTTAGTCGGGCTACTTTATCAGAAATATCCGATCGAAAGGTAAAATGATTATGCTGACTAGTTTTCATTTGTAATAACATATAAAATATTCTCCGGTGCTTTTATGGGACGCATAGTTTCCTTTGAAACAAAGACTAGAGTTGTGGAAGCATGAGCGACAACAGCATCATTTTCATTTAATATTCGATAATCAAATAAAATACGCGTGCCTTTCACCGATACAATGGAAGTTTCAATTGTTAATAGGTCATCATATTTCGCAGGAATTAAGTACTTAATTTGAAAATCCAAAACGGGTAACAATATTCCATTTTCCTCCATCTCTTTATATCTAAAACCAAGATTTCTCAAGGCCTCTACCCTTCCAATTTCCAGAAATTGAGCATAATTCCCATAGTAACAATACCCCATTTGATCTGTTTCGCTATAGCGCACCCTGATTTGAGTAAAAAATGTACGGTCAATCATATTAAATAACTAATTACACTTGTAAAACTACTTTAATTTTAGTAAATTCGTGAAAAAGATTCAAAAGAGATTTACAACACTATTTTTTCAAAAAACCTTATACAAGTAAAACTTTTCAAAAAATCAATAGGTAAGCGATTTTTTTTTTCACTTTTTTATGTAAATATTTGTTGTCCGATTTAAGAGAAGCATATTCTTGTATTTTTTAATGTTTTAGTATTAATTTTTTTAGGTATTTATAATGAGTAATCACGATCAAGTATGGGACGCATGTTTAAAAGTTATTAAAGATAACATTCCGTTGCAAGCATTCAAAACTTGGTTTGATCCGATCGTTCCCGTACGTTTAGAAAACAACATATTAACAATTCAGGTACCCTCTCATTTTTTTTATGAGTGGTTGGAAGAGAATTACATTGTCTTATTGAAAAAGGTTATCAAGAAAGGACTTGGAGCTGACGGAGCGTTGGAATATAGCATTGTTATGGAAAATAACAGTACGAAATCTACTCCTTACACAGTAAAACTACCTGCTTTAAAATCGAACTCATTAAAAAATGCTCCTTTAAACGTTCCCATTCAAGCAACTGAAAATCAAATTCGGAATCCCTTTATCATTCCGGGATTGAAGAAAGTGAATATAGAATCTAATTTAAATCATTCGTGGAACTTTGAGAATTTTGTGGAAGGTGACTGTAATCGATTAGCGAGAGCATCCGGTTATGCCGTTGCAAACAAACCAGGAGGAACCGCATTTAACCCTTTATTGATTTATGGAGGCGTTGGGTTAGGGAAATCTCATTTGGCTAATGCTATTGGGATTGAGATTAAGGAACAATTTCCAACGAAAACTGTGCTCTATGTACAGTCAGAAAAATTTGCTCATCAGTTTATAGACGCGATAAAAAATCAAACAACCAATGATTTTATACATTTCTACCAAATGGTGGATGTATTGATTATTGACGACGTACAATTTTTCTCCGGAAAAGAAAAAACGCAAGATGTTTTCTTCAGTATATTCAATCACTTGCACCAAAATGGAAAGCAAATTATCTTAACTTCAGATAAAGCTCCGGTTGAAATGCAAGGTATGGAGCAACGTTTACTTTCACGATTTAAGTGGGGACTTTCTGCAGATCTTACCACTCCAGATCTTGAAACGCGCATTGCTATTCTAGAAAAGAAAATGTACTTAAATGGAATTGAACTTCCTAAAGATGTTGTTGAATACCTAGCTTATTCGATTAATACCAACATGCGTGAAATGGAAGGTGCATTCAATACCTTGCTAGCTCAAGCTTCATTGAACAAAAAAGCTATCACCATGGAGCTTGCTCGACTAATGGTAGATAAGTTTGTTAAAAACACAGCACGTGAAGTGTCGATTGAATATATTCAAAAAGTGGTGTGCGATTATTTCGATTTACCAATAGAAATGCTCAAGTCAAAAACAAGAAAGCGCGAAGTTGTTCAAGCAAGACAAATTTCGATGTATTTCTCAAAAAAGATGACAAAATCTTCGTTGGCTAACATTGGAGCTCATTGTGGAGGAAAAGATCATGCTACAGTGCTTCATGCGTGTAGAACAGTTGTCAATCTTTCTGAAACAGACAAACAATTTAGATTATACTTAGAGGAACTGGAGAAAAAATTGAGTATCCAATAAGCGAAGCTTCCTGTTCCATTGATTTATCAATCGATTACTGATAAAACTTCCTTAGTCTTAAAAGAAAAAGGATCAAAGTTCATTGGGGTGGCATTTCCTTGTAATTCAATTGATTCATTTAAATCAGAATTAGCTGAAATTCAATTAGAATTTCCCAAAGCAACGCATTATTGTTATGGGTATCGTTTTTTTGGGCCACCTGTTTCCTTCAGAGCAAATGATGATGGCGAACCTACCAATTCAGCCGGAATCCCAATTCTTGGACAAATACAATCCTTCAATTTATTCGATATTGGAATTGTAGTTGTGCGGTATTATGGCGGAACAAAATTGGGTGTTGGAGGTTTGGTTCAAGCGTATAAAGGTGCAGCGAAACTAGTAATTGAAAATTCAATTATTTGCCACCAAGAGCCCACGAATGTCTTTAAAATTTCAGGGGACTTTCTTTCAATCTCACAACTATTATCGATTTTAAAAAAGCAAGAAATAAAAATTATTTCTCATAAATTGGTAGAAGAAGCTGAAATAAGCATTGAAATTTCCGAATCAAAATTTCCCGAAATAAAAACCATACTGAATCAATTCAATATTGAAGTAAAACCAGAATAAATGGAACTTTTCTAACGCATTTTCGTTACTTTTACAAAAATATATTTTATGGTAAATTTTCTAGCACATACACACTCTGGACTTCGTTGGGTGGTTCTTGGTTTAATGATTTATGCACTTCTAAATGCCTTTCGCAAAAAAGAAACATATGAAAAAAGTGATCGACTATTAAATATGTTCACAATGGTTTCATTGCACATTCAGTTAGTTATTGGTCTTGTGCTCTACTTTATCTCATCAAAAGTTAGTTTTGTGGAGGGCTGGATGAAGGTTAAATTACTTCGTTTTTATGGAATGGAGCATATTCTAATAATGATTATAGCCATTGTCCTTGTTACGATTGGACACGGCAAAGCAAAAAGAGCATCAGAATCAGCAAAAAAACACAGAACAATTGCTCTTTATTACAGCATCGCATTACTATTAATTTTAGCCTCAATTCCATGGCCATTCTTAAACTTAGGAGCTGGTTGGTTCTAACTTTTTTAGGTGCTACTTTTTCAATTCTCTATTCGTGTTCCGGTGAAACTGAGAAATCCGAAGTAGAGAAACCAGTCTCACCGAAAGAAGAAGCAAAACAACTCTACACACTGCACTGTGCATCTTGTCATGGTATGGATGGTAAATTAGGTGGTTCAGGATCAAAAGATTTATCTAAATCAACCTTATCTGAAACAGCGATGATTGAAATAATCACACATGGAAAAAATAACATGCCAGCTATGAAAGATATAATTAATGATTCCTCAAAAATCAAGAACTTAGCAGATTTTATTAAAACACTCCGAAATAAATGAGTACAGGTCATGTTACCGTTGATGAAGTAGAAGAAAGATGTGTTTTGGTAGGAGTAATTTCTGCTGACATGACAGAAGAGATTGCCTTGGATTATATTGATGAATTAGAGTTTTTAGCTACAACAGCAGGGGCAATAACCGTTACTCATTTTTTTCAAAAACTTCCGTACCCAAATCCCAAAACATATGTTGGAACGGGGAAGCTAGCCGAAATCAAGCAATATATTGCCGATAATGACATCAATTTAGTCATATTTGATGATGAACTTTCTCCTTCACAATTACGCAATATCGAACGGGAATTGGAATGTAAAATCTTGGATCGAACCATTTTGATTTTAGATATTTTTGCTAGTAGGGCACGTACCTCTCATGCGAAGACTCAAGTTGAACTAGCTCAATTACAATATATGTTGCCTCGTTTAACCCGCATGTGGACACACTTGGAGCGACAAAAAGGAGGTATCGGAATGCGCGGTCCTGGAGAAACTCAAATTGAATCAGACCGACGAATTATTAAAACTCGGCTTGCTTTATTAAAGGAGAAATTAGTTGAAATTGATAAGCAAATGTTCGTGCAACGCAGTAACCGCGGACAATTGGTTCGAGTTGCTTTGGTTGGATATACCAATGTTGGGAAAAGTACGCTCATGAATTTATTGGCAAAATCTGATGTTTTTGCTGAAAATAAATTATTTGCAACACTAGATACAACTGTTCGAAAAGTGGTAATCAATAATTTACCTTTTCTTTTGACAGATACGGTTGGATTTATCCGCAAATTACCGCATCAATTGATTGAATCCTTCAAATCAACATTGGATGAAGTGCGAGAAGCTGATTTATTGGTGCATGTTTTAGATATATCACACCCCAATTTCGAAGATCATTATAAGGTTGTCAATGAAACTTTGCTTGAATTAGATAAGGAAGAAAAACCAACGATTTTAGTTTTCAATAAAATTGACGCCTATTTCCCAATTGAATCTGACTTAGAGGATGAAAACCCATTATCTCCCCTTGAAAAATTAAAGAAAACATGGATGGCTCGGATTGATGGATCCAAATGTGTCTTTGTTTCCGCTCATACAAAGGAAAATATTGAAGAACTAAAAGAATTAATGTACAACGAATCCAAAGAGATTTTCAAGGTTCGGTACCCGTATAATGATTTCTTGTACTGATAGGTTTTTGAATTAAATAATATTTTTAATTTTGTTACTATGCCTGAGATTTGTCGTTTTTATGGAATAATAATTTAAATGTTCTTCAATGACCATAACCCACCACATTTCAAAGTAAAATATTCCGAGTTTGAAGCAAATGTATTAATTGAAAATGGTACTATTTTAAACGGTGATTTACCAATTAGTAAGTTAAAATTAGTTGCGGCTTGGGCAGAAATTCATAAGGTTGAGTTATTATCAATGTGGGACTCAAAAGTGTTTCATAAAATTGAACCACTAAGATAAAATTGAAATGTTGAAAATTCAATCCATAGAAATTCTTGATTCTCACAAAATTCTTTGTGTTTTTAACACAGGTGAAACTAGAATTTTGGATATTACACTTTCCTTAGACTCGAATAACATATTTGTAAAGAAACTTATTAATCAAGAAGTCTTTAAGAAAGCTAAACTAGGTCAATTTGGCGAACTCTATTGGGAAGAAATAGGTGAAATTCAAGAATTAGACGGCACCATTTCATCATGTGATTACGACATAAGCCCTGAATTTGTGTTTTACAATTCAATCAAAGCCTGATGTAAATTTTACAATTAAAAATCTAATGTAGAGGAAAATCAAAATTACTTGGGTAAAGAAAATGCCCAAATAAATGAGCATTTACATAATCGAAAAAAACCTATTAATCCTTTACGATTTTAAAAATTTGTTTTTCTTTATCACCAATATTTATAAAGTATATTCCTTCAGAAAGTTCTTCTAGTTCAATAATTGAACTTTTACTTTCTAATTTACCTTCTTGAATAATCTTACCTAAATTATCAGTTATAACATACTCATTACCAACAAGATCAGAATTCACATCAATATGTAAATTATTTTTGGTAGGATTAGGATATACGGAAATTGACTGAGAACCATCTATTTCATTCGCACCTGCAGAAAATGAGATCCCCCATATACCATCCTCTCTTGCCCAAACAATTTGATTATTTAAGGAATCATAATATGCAGCATTGGCACCTAAACTATTCAATTTTTTAGTGGGTGGCGGTGTTCCCCCTATTGTAATAGGGCTAAATCCTGGATCTATCCCAACCCGATATCTTAGAACACCTGTTTCAAAATCAATAACATTTCCAAAATTTGGATCATAAGTTGCTGAATATGAAAATCCCCCTATGAGATAAAAAACATTATTCATATGATCAAATACAATTATTCCCTCTTTTGAAATTGAAGAAGAATTTACTGGAAGAATATTTGTAAATTGATTTGTAGTTAAATCTAACTTCCACAAATCTTTTAACCAACAAAAATAACCCACATCGGTTGGAACTGGTGAACCCAAAGAACATGAAGCTGCAAATTGATCTCCATTACAACTACCCAATCCGGAAAAAACATAAATTTCATTACTGTTTGGACCACCAAGTGCTATATTGGGTATCCTTTTAGCTGGATTAGAATTATCACAAATAACGTTGTTGGTATATGTATTATTCCATGTTCCATTGTTTTCCCATATCCAGTTTTTTACATTGTAACCACCATATCCCCCTACAAATCCAACACTATTGTTAAAAGCATTCCAATAATATGGAGCACTATAACTTTCTGAATCAAAAGAACCAGATCCTGACTGGCTCCAAGCACCCCCATTTGTAGAGACTGCATAAACATTTCCGCGACCTGATCTTGAAGCTATTAATCTATTATTTGTTTGATCCAAAGTAAATGGATTAAAATCGTCAGTTGGTAAATTCGATGTATTTATATTACTTGTACTATTTGTATTTAAATCGAATTCCTGAACCTTACAAATTCCACTTGACTTATAAACCGAATAAAGCTTACCAGAATTTTGATTAAATGCTGTTGGCGAAAAGTTAAGTTGAACTGTATCATAAGCACTTGGTGGAATAAGTAAATTCCAAGTTTGAGATATAACAGGATTGATCAACCCAATTGTTGTAATAGAGGTTAGAATTAATAGACTTTTTTTCATTTAATAAATTTATTTAAAATTTTAACTTTTTTAACTACCTAAATCAGAATGTTTTTTACTCATTAAAATAAACAATACTTCTTATTTATGTGTCATTTTTATATCTAACAAATTTATTTTATAAAAATGAATATTCATTTAACTTTTATTCCTAACTTAGGCGTTATTAAACTATTTTAGGCATGACAAATATTGAACTGGGTGAAAACATTCGGAAAATAAGGGAGCTCAAAGGCTTTTCACAACAAAATTTAGCGGATGAAATCAAGGTAGATCAGAAAACAATCAGCCGTATCGAAAAAGGCGAAATATCTCCAAAATTTGAAACACTTGTTAGCGTCTCTAAATCTCTATCAGTTAGCCTAAGTCAGCTTTTATCTTTTAATGAGAATTTGATTTTTAATAATTACATCCAAGAGCAACATGGTGGACAATTTGTTGCCTATAACAATACAGAAATTGAAAAAGTAGAAGAACTGTACAAACAGTTATTAAAAGAAAAAGACGAAGTAATAGCATTACTTAAGAAAAAATGATTCCATAATCCTAGGAACTTTACTTTTCTTGAATCAAATAGGTTTTCAACGTAGCTCTTTTTATTACTTTACGAGTTCTTTCAAAATTGATTCATTCTCTCGGTTATCTTTGAGCAAAATGCTGTCTATGCCCGATTTATCAATTTATTTCTCTGCTCTCGAACCGACTGATACTCACTACACGGATGATCAGATTGGGTCTAAAATAATTTCAAACAATGGGATTTTTCCAGAATTAACCACTGAAGGAATTGCATTAATTTTTGTTCCTGAATTTCGTGGAGATATTGGATTTACTGGAAAAGATTCATCAATAGACGGTTTTAGATCTGCATATTATGCTCTGCATTCGCAACTTACATGGAAATTTAACCTTTATGATTTAGGGAATATTCTTCCCGGCAATGACTTGAATGATACCTATTTTGCAGTAGCACAAGTCGTATCAACCCTTGTTAAAAAACGCATCATACCTGTTATAATAGGTGGAAGTCAAGATTTAACATTGGCGATGTATGCAGGTTATGAAAAACTAGAACAAACGATAAATACTTGTTCCATTGATTACAAATTAGACCTTGGAAACATTGAAAAAACGGCTAATTCAGATGGCTACATGAGTCATTTACTGATGAAACGTCCTTGTTATTTGTTCAATCACGCCAATATTGGCCTTCAAATTCCGTATGCTGGATCAGGAGAATTAGAACTGTTTGAAAAACTATACTTTGATGTTTGTCGACTCGGTGAATTCAATGCTGACTTTAGAAAAGCAGAACCCCATCTGCGCAACTCCGATTTGTTATCTATTGATTTTAAGTCAATTAAGTCTTCAGAAACGGGAATAAATGATTCCAATCCTAATGGATTCTATGCAGAACAAATTTGTCAAATCGCGAAATATGCTGGAATAAGTGATAAATTGTCTAGCCTTGGCATTTTCAATCATCACAGTACTTCAACCACTCAACTTGCGGATCAATTATTAGCAGAAATTATTTGGTATTTCATAGATGGATATGCCGAACGTAAAGCTGACTTTCCAGTGGGAAGTAAAAAAGACTACACACAGTTTATTGTCACCATGGAAAACATGGAAGATGATATCATTTTTTACCGTAGCAATAAATCGGAAAGATGGTGGCTGGAGGTACCATATCCACCACAAGAAGGGATGAAATATGAACGTCACCACATGATTCCGTGTGATCATGCTGATTATGAAAAGGCCATGAATAATGAATTACCTGATTTATGGTGGAAAACGTATCAAAAACTTAGTTAATCAAACCAATAAATTACATCCCCGAAGTATGCTGTTATCCATTCTTCCGGAAACGGCGAAGTAATCTGAAAACTTCCTACCTAAATCATCTGTGGCAATAAACGAGCAACTGTAAATATTTGCCAAATCAATGATATTAATTCCCCCTAATTTACCCTCACTCTCAAAACTAAGTGGATCATAAACATCTCTGATCAATATTTTCATCCATTTTGGAGTTTGAAACCTTCCGTCATTCATACTATAAGCTTGAGAGAGAAGTTCCGTCATACCATATTCAGATAAAACGCAATTAATATTCAATCCTTGCTTCAGATTAGCGTGAATTTCTTCCTTGATTAATTCCTTTCTCCTTCCTTTCATTCCTCCGGTTTCAATTACGATAGCATCAGATAAATCTATGTTTTTGTCTGCGAGGTCCAATAAAGCATAAGAAACTCCAATTATCACGCATTTCAAATTCATTTTTTTTGCCGCTTGGTATCGGATTTGGAGATCTTCCTCATCGTTTAAAACAAAACCTGATAAATCGTTGGCTGATCTATTTATCAAGTCATCAACCATAAACACAAGGCTTGAATCTCCTTGTTCCAAATAGTTCGGAAGCAATGCCAAAATAACCTGCTCTTCGGGTTTTCCAATAAATTGCTCGTAGCTTTTTAAAAAAGAAGTTTTGTATAGCTCAATATCCGCTACTAAGTGTTGACTTCGTTCGCTATCCGTGGTACCACTACTTTTAAAAACAATTTCCGTTTTTCTATCGTGTGTAATTATCTTTTGGGTCCGGAAAAATGAAATTGGTAAAAAAGGAATCTCTTCAATACACGTTGGATCAGGTTTATTTAGAATTCGAACATATTCTTGGTAAACCAAACAGTTTTCGCGCTGAAAATGAAATACCTCCAATGCTTTCTTTTCAAACTCTACCTCATCATTGATTGAAAAAATAGACTGTTTTTCTATCATACTAAATATTTTCAAGGTCTATCATACGCATTGCAATAAACGCCTTAATCACACGATCACCAATATCAGGTACTTCGACATGAATCAAATACATTCCAGATGCAACGGGTATATTCACATGATTCGTTAAATTCCAATCTTGAAAAGTTTCAGGACTATCCTTTTTGATGGTTCTAATCAACTTACCATTAGAACTATATATTCGAATCAAACATCGTTCGGGAAGATTAATGATCTTGATCCTATTGTCAAGCTTATTTCTCTCATACTCAGAGAATGCATAATAAGGATTAGGAACAACATTAATCATTTTTAATGCTTCTGCCAGCTGGTCTTTATCTGCTGTTACGGTTGCAATATCATCCATACTCCAAGAGTACATTGGTTTGCCACCATTCTCGCCAGACCCTACAAAGTTCTTGTATTCTTTATTCACTCGAAGTTTGATTGTTACATCCGTTGATAACAACGATTGTGTTGGACGTAATAATGGGTAAGAAACCCATGATAAACTTCCGTACAACTCTCTTTTTGCTGTAGATGAGTTTGTTTCTACCTCCAACCACTTGTTTTGTAAGAAGTTTGAACCATTTGCTTCTGCCTCAGATGGAACATACGCTGGAAAATCAAATCCATTGTTGAATCCATTTATTGATTTTTGTTTGTAACTAAATACATAAATCGCATGCATTCCTCCCATCAATGGTGTTCCGACATTACTGATAAAACGATCCGTTGGATTCCATTTCATATCAGCTCCGTTTTCTCCACCTAGGAATGAATTCTCTCCAAATGCCATGTACAAGCGTGCACCAGATTCTAAATCCACGGCATATCCTGGGAACCAACCCATTCCATTTCCGTTTCCATCCGATTGCCCTTCTTTGTTTACACTTGGACTTTTACGTATTGCTCCTGGTGCTGCAGAACCAACATTCAATGCCGTATTTCTTCCCAACTCAATAACCGGACAGCGCGTCCATTTTGATTTATCGGAGGTCAAAATTATATTCACACTCGGCAAGAAGCTAATTGACGCATTAGTTCTACTTGATGCAGCAAAAGTTCCACAATATGCCAAAGGCATATAATCTGCTTCATATCCCACCAAGCGATGAGGTGAAAAAGTGCCATCCAAAATTTTCTCATAGTCTTGATTCGGGTCTACACCTATTTCGTCCTCGTAATTACAAGGATCAAGGTAGTTCGGTCCATTAGGAACACAATCATATAAGTCATCTTCTGTATCGGTATGAGCAAAATAATCTCCTGAACGCACCCAGTTTGTTGGGAAATAAGCATCATTATCTGATACCCCTGTTAACCATCTTTTGGAAGAATCTGCAAATTCAATCGATGATTCAATCATGTCTGTATATTTAGCAGAAACATTTCCAGATCCCGAGGCAAAATAATAATTCTCCTGATGAATCTGAACAGAAATTCCCCATTTTGGAATTATCTGCTCGTTGTCTACAGCTATTGTTTGATCTGAACTAACTGAATCAATAATATTTCCACCTTTTGTGTCGTATTGATAGACAACCCAACTTGCTGTATCTGCTCCATTACCTGTTGTTGGCGCAATATAATCTCTGAATTTACATTCGAAATAGCCCGGTGCTAATGCCAATGGATCAACCACTTTAATATTAATTGGACCTTTACCATAATCATACGTTGGATTCTCCATGTAACCATCCGTTAGAATTTTGGTCAATGTTGCAGGAGTGAAATCTAATGAACGATTTCCATTTCCATAACCATCTATGCGCGTGATTTGAGGGGAATGGCCATATTCCATAATATAATTGGTTCCATCATTTTCAGGTGTCGGGTTGTGCGGAATTCCTTCCATAACTAACACTTCGCCTACTGCGGCTTTTCTACTCGCTAAATAGGGAGTTTTTTGACCGTCAATATTGGCAGGATCATCCGGAATATAAGTTTTATAATTGTTGTGTGCGTAGGCAATCGCCATGTAATAATATCGCTTAAAGTTGATCAGCTTGGGCTGACCTTGAGCAAACAAGTCTTTATCAACCGAAAAACTATGTTTAATCCCTTTATTTTCAGCCTGAACAACTTCAATTGGAACACTAAATCCCAATTCTTCATCAAATTCAAAATTAATAATGCTCTTAATATTATCTTTTATATCGCATTGGGCAATTAACCTTGCTTTTTCAGGATTTCTCAAATCTGATAATGAAACCTGATTGGATTTTAACTGAAAAATTTGATACCCTTGAAAACGAAATTTCTTATCTGCATTTGGATCACTGGCTACGATAAATGGATCCGCTTCCACATATTCCTCGTTAAAATTATTCGAATTTGGAGCATTCGACAAGGTCAAAATTAGTTCTTCATTCATTTCTTGAATCTGCATATCTGGAGCATGTGGGGCATCCATTACTTTAAAACAATTTTCAAATAATG